>JANPKU010000093.1:0-17156 GCA_031426215.1 Actinomycetes bacterium | reverse complement strand
GCGTCGGACACCGTGTGGGCGTCACGGTCGATCGCCCAGAGGGTTCCCGTCAGCGGGACGCGAAATCCGACGAACCCGAGGCCGAGCCGGGGCAGCATGTCCGTCGGACGACCATCACCATCGAGCACGCCGAGATGACCCACGAGCGGCTCCAGCGCCGTTCGGTAGCCGGTGGCGGCAATCACGTGGTCGACCGCCAGGTGGCTGCCATCGACCAATCGTGCCCCCGACGAATCGAGGTCGGCGACGGCATCGACCACCCGCACCCGACCAGAACGGATCAACTCGACGATGCCGTCCGCAGTCATCGGCTCCTTGCACGCCGCGAGCAAACGCATGATCGACTCGTGCGGCTCAGGGAGATAATCGCGCGGTCCGTAGATCCGACGCTCGAGCCACGGCACGATCCGATCCAGCCATGCGTCCGGCAGCACGTCACCGACCGGCGCGAACGGCGTGGCTGGCACGCCCACGACCTCACGGGGAAGCACCTGCGGAGCGCTCCGAACCGCCCACGTGACGTCGACGCCGGAGCTGGCGAGGTCGACACAGATCTCACCGCCTGAACTCCCCGCTCCGACGACAAGCACCCGGGCGCCCACGTGTTCGTCGGGAGTGCGATAGGCAGATGCGTGCAGGAACCTGCCCGAGAAGCCTTCGACCCCGCGCCACGACGGCATCTTCGGCGCACGAGAGTGCCCGGTCGCCACCACGACAGCATCGAACCGTCGCTCTCCCGACCGACCGGCCACCACCCATTGCGCTCCGGCGGCATCGATCGTCGACACCTCGCCGTCAACACCCAAACGGCATTCCAGACGGTGATGGGCGGCGTACCGCTCGAAGTAGGCCACGAGGTCGTCGCGCCCCACCCAACGGCCGAGCGACCGCTCCATCCGATGGCCCGGCAGGTCGGACATCCATCGCACGGTGTTCAAGCGCAACGAGTCGTACCGGTCGGCCCACGAGGATGCGATGCGCTCGTCGCGATCGAACACGACCGCCCTCACACCGGACCGGCGGAGCAACGCCGCCGTCGCCAAACCGGCCGGGCCCGCCCCGATGACGGCCACCGTCGGCGCATCGCTCGCCGGCACCGGCGCCGCCCACGGCCGCACCCGCTCGACGACACGTTTCGCTACGAGATCCGGTCGGCCCACGATGTCTCCGGACCCTATCTTCGGCCTCCCCACCCCGAACTCGTGAACAAGATGCGTCCTCTGTACGCATCTTGTTCACGAGATGCCGCTGGAACCGTCCCAGCTGTTTCTCGCCGACGGGCACCGCTCGATGAAGGGCTACCTGCGCGCAACGTGCAACTGGTCGAACCCCGACGTCGCCGGCCAACGCCGACTCGCCCATGCAACCAACGGACTCCCCGGCCTCGCCGACGCTCTCCAGAGCGGCCGCATCGGCGAGGCCCAGGCCGCCGCATTCGCGCGCGTCTACGGCAACCCGCGGGTCCGAGACCGCCTCGTCGACTTCGCCGCGATGCTGCTCGAGCTGGCGGAGCGCTACTGCTACGAGGACTTCATCATCGCCCTGCAACGATTCGAGATGCTCGCCGACCTCGACGGCACCCACTGCGACCGCCACGAACAGATCGACGGCCGCAACGTGCACGTCACCACCGTCGGCGGTGAACTCCACCTCGACGCGAGCGGCGGCGACCCGCTCGTCAACGAGGAACTCGAAGTGATCTTCCGCCGGTTCTGCGAGCACCAGTTCCGCAAGGACGCCGCCGTCCGCCACGCCGAACACGGCGACGACGCGTCCGGCAAGCCGCTTGCCCGCACGCACCAGCAACGCAGCTACGACGCCTTCGTCGAGATGATGCGCCGAGCCAACGCCGCCCTCGATGATGTCGCTGATAGGCCCCGTGCACCCGACCATCTCGTCAACCTCCTGGTCGATCAACGAACCTGGGCGATGGTGCTCGCCGATGCCGGCCTCGCCCCCACGTCCGGCTTGACCGGCGACCCGGTCGGCCCGTTCACCGGGCTGCCCGCACACACCACCGGGGACCTGCTCGCCGACCTCGTTGCCGACCCCGACGCGTTCGCCCGCATGCGCTGCGAAACGTCGAACGGCACACCACTGCACCCCCACAATGTCCTACGCGCCGCGCTCGCCGGTCACATCCGCCGCGTCGTCGTCGACGCCCGCAGCGTCCCGATCGACATGGGCCGCAGGGTCCGACTGTTCACCGGCCCGGCCCGCGAGGCCGCCAAGCTGCTCGTGCGGCGATGCGACCACGCCGGATGCGACCTGCCAGAGGACTTCTGCGAAGTCGACCACGTCACCGAATGGATCGACGGTAGCCACACCGACCAGGACAACGCCGGCGTCAAATGCGGCCACGACAACCGAGAGAAACACCGCCGTAAGACCACCACCCGCCGCGACATCCACGGTCAGCACTTCACGATCCGAGCCGATGGCACCATCATCCTGCCCGTCGGCGCACGACCACCCAACTTCCCCGACGACGGCAAGGATGACGGGAACGACAGTGGCGCCGCTGCGAACGACAACATCCACGTCGCTCACCAGATCCGGCTCGCCCGCGCACGCCTGCGTGCGCTCCGAAGGGTCAGCTGAACATCGGCGTCACGTCGAACGCAGTTGATCAGAGCCCCACCGCCGCAAACGACGACCGGTGCTCGTGCTCACGCGCGACGAGGTGCTCGACGTCCGGTCACTGGCGACGGTCGCGGAGATTTCCGCCTCGGCACGCGGGCTCGCCGACGACGGATCCGACGGCGACCGGATCCGGGCACGGCTGCGTGGTGAGCGACTTGTCGCGCCTCACCTGTCGACCTCGAAATCACCTCCGCATGGCGGCGGCTGCTCTCGGCGGGACTCCTCGACGATCGCCGGGCGACACTTGCGCTCGACGACCTCCGGGCCCTACGGCTCGAGCGCGTTCCCCACGGGCCGCTGCTCCACCGCTGCTGGGAACTGCGGAAGAACCTCACCGTCAACGACGCCGCCTACGTGGCGCTTGCCGAGATCAGTTCGAGCACCATGATCACCGGAGACGCCCGACTTGCACGCGCCGCCGGAATCCGATGCAGCGTCGAAGTGATCTGACGACACCAAGCTGGTGCGCTGACGACGCAGGCCTCAGCTGGCGCCCGCCCGTTCCACGAACGAGCACAACGCCGAGATCAGTTCCATTTCGTCGAGGTTCTTCGCTCTCGTGTCGAGCAGCTCGTCGGTGCAGACAAGATAGGCAAGACACCTCGCCCGACTGATCGCCACGTTGAGCCGGTTCTTCGAGAACAAGAAGTCGGCGGTTCGCGGCATGAACTCCGATGACGACGTCGTCATCGAGAACAGCACCACGGCAGCCTCGCGACCTTGGAACTTGTCGACCGTGCCGACCTCGACACCCCTCGTCGCCGGGTTCACCCGCAGCGCAGTTTCGATGCAACGGCGCTGGTCGTTGTATGGGGCGACCACCATGAAATCGGCCGCCTTCAACTGGCCGGTCACACCGTGCTGATCGGTCCAAGGCTGGCCGAGCAACTCCTCCACCTTCGCCACGATGATCGCCGCTTCTTCAGCCGACTCGGTCGAGCATCCCTTGTGCCCAGCGCGCAGCCACCGCAGACCCGTCTGCCCCGCAGCCGACTGTCCGCCGCAGGTGGCATGGCTGTGCAATCTGCCGCCGTACATCACCTCGGAGATGAACTCGCACACGTCGGGATGCATCCGCCACGTCGTGTCGAGCAACACCCCACGATCGGCCGGCACCGTCAGCTCGTCACCCAGCAGATGCTGGAGGGCACTCGCCCCGGCACCACCCGGATGGGTCGCCTGCGACACCTGCGGCAGCTGCTGCGGATCGCCGAGCAGGATCACGTTGGTCGCCGAGATCGTCGCCGCCACCGTGTCGGCCAGACCGAGCTGGCCCGCCTCGTCGACCACCAGCACGTCGACCGGGTTCTCGCGCATCGGCTTACTCGCGAACAACCACGTCGTGCCGGCGATCACGTTGAAGTCGCCGCGCGCCACGTTCGCGTTGTCGTCGACGTAGCGGACACCGCGGACCGAGCCCTCCTTCGCCTTGCGCACCGCGCGCAGGTTGTCCGAGTCGCCCTCGTCGCGGAACTGGTTCACCACCGACTGCATCAGGTTGTCGATCGCCGCATGGCTCATCGCCGTCACACCGACCCGCAGCCCGGCGTTCACGAGCGTGCGGATCATGTGCGCACCGGTGAACGTCTTGCCCGTCCCCGGCGGCCCCTGGATCGGCACGTAGCTCCGGTCGAGCCCCGTCACCCACTCGCAGATCGCGGGCACCTCACCGACGAACTTGCCGTCGACCGGGCCGCTCCCCGGAACGAACGTGGGAAGGTCGCGGCGCAACATCGCATGTCCGACCCGGTCGACGCTCCCCGCCAACATCTCGTCGGCCAGGTCCTCCAGCGCCGTCAGCTTCGCCCCCTCCTTGAACCACTTGTAGTGGACCAACGACGACGGGTACACCCCGGCCGCCGACGCAGCGTCGTCCCAGGTGACCGACAGTTCACCGGCGGTGGCATCGATGTGCTCGAGCTTGAGGAACAACCACCGCTGCTCGTCGAGCGCAACGATCAGCTCCGAACCCCGCTGGATGTCGACGTCGATCGGTTGCGGCGGGAACGTGAAACGCGCCCACGGCCACTTCAACGGTTTTCCCGTCTTCGCGCTGACCTGCGGCTCGAAGCCCCGGAACGTCAATCGGGTGATCGCCGACAACGACTCGAACTGATCGGCATCGTCCGCGATCGACAAGCGATAGGCGTCGGCGCTGACCACCTGACGCTCCCGGCGCCAGTAGCCGAGCAGGTCACCCATCAGGTGCTCCACCGTGCCCGGACCGAACGCGTGCAGCGCCTCGATCCGTGCGTCGAGTTCGGCAGCCGGTTCCTCACGACCGAGCACTGCCGCCCGCCACGGCACGCCCGCCGGACGTTGCACCACCAACCAGTCGCGAAGCGCCCGGGTGGCGCGCACGTCGTCAGCGTTGTAGGCGGCGATCTTCGTCAGGCTGGCCTCGTCGTCCGATCCCATCCAGCGCTCGTACTCGACGACCGCGCCGGAGCCACGATCGATCTCGTGGCCGCGTGCGTAGTCGGTGAGCCGCTCGACGTGCTTGAGGCCGTAGCCCTCCACGCCTACCTGCATCGCCCCCTTCACGATCGGGAGGAGGTCGACGAACAGCCCGGTGGTGACCAGCTGCTCGAGCGCCAGTTCGGCGACGCCGTGCTCGGTCACCAACCGTTCGAGCGACGAACGTTCCGTGTGGTTGTAGTGGTACACGTGCATGCCGGGGAACTGCATGCGACGGGCAGCGAGGTGATCGATGAGCTCCTTGGTGGCCGTCGCCTCCTCGGGCTTGGTGTGCGCCCAGTACGCCCGGAAGTCCCACTCGCCGGCGGGCGACCTCTCGATGAGGCCGAAGAGGAAGAACAGCTCGGCGTCAGCGTGCCAGAACGGGTGACCCTCGAAGTCGAGGAAGATGTCGCCGTCGTCGGGCGGCGGGAGGGCAGCGAACCCGATGGGATCGGGCGCTCCCGCTGAGCCGTCGGGATCGCCGACAGCTTCACCGAGATCATCGCCGAGATCGTCACCGGACAGCAGCTCGAACGGTGGCTTCTCGTCGGGCGCGTTGCGGGCCTGGACCTGCAGGCGGGCCTGACGCACGAACCTCTCGCGGCGGGCCGGGTCGAGGTCGGCGACCTCCCGATCGAGTTCCGCCAACGCAGCGATCGTCCTCACCCCGTCCTGCTGGAGCAGGAGGCGATCAGCGGTGCGAACACCGGCCACGTGCACGAGCGAATCGGCGGCGCGCCACGCAGCGTCGCACACCAGCTCGAACTCACAGAACTGGCAGTGGTCGCACGGCTTGGGCCGGGTGTCGACCTCGACGCCTGCGGTGAGCAGCTTCGCCAATTGCCCGCGCAATCGACGCCAGTAGGGCAGTACGTCGGCCACCCGGACCGCCTCGCTGCGGCCCGATCCCAACTCGATGCGCATCCACTCGGGCATGCGGCCGGTGCTGGCCGCGATCGCCTCGGCGTAGAAACACAGCTGCAGGACGTGGCCGGGCTTGGCCTCCTTGCGGGCGAGTTTGGCGTCGATCGGTTCGTAGGTGAACGTGTTGGACTCGGCCCCATTGCCGGCATGGTCGACCCGGCGCAGGAAGTCGGCGATGCCCCGGATGCCCTCGTGCACGAACGGCATCTGGAACACCACGTCGTGACCCGCCGAAAGCACGTCACCCACCCGGTCGACCCACTGCTGGAACGACTCGCCGGCCGCCCGGTTCTGCTCGGGCACCTCGAACACCTCGAGCCCGTCGAGCCGGTAGCGGGCGAGCTCCGCCCGCTCGTGCTCGAGGCCCTTGTCGAGGAGCATCTGTGCCATCTCACCGAACGGACTGCGCTCAACCGTCCGGGTGCCGGCCTCGACTTCGTGCTTCAACGTGAGGAAATGCGCGCAGTCGAGCCACGCCGTGATCTTCGAAGGAGTGAGGAGCCGTTCCGCCATCGGCCCATCATGACCGACTGGCGCCGCGAAGCGGCCGACGTCAGCGACGCCGCGCTCGGCTGAGTCGCTTCGGGCCGGCGTCGACGAGATCGGCCAGGGCTCGTTCCACTTCCTGGGCGAGCACGATGCCCGACATTTCACGGGCGACCGGGCGCAGCGCACCCAAGGCCGCCGCGATCTCCTCGGGTGATGCGCCTCCTGCGAACCCGGTACCCGTGCGCTCGACGAGCAACGTGACGGTGTCGTCGACCGCCTTGGTGAGGCGGCGACGCAGCAGGTCACGCACACGCGCCGTCACCTCGATGTCGATGCCGACCTGACGCAGATGCAGCGCGTGACGAAGCATCGTCGGGCTGGCGGCCGTCCACGTTCCGTCGAGCGTGATGGTGACGAACCCGGCGGTCTGCAACTCGCCGATCACGCCCGGCTTGGTCGGGCCGTACTCGGCGACGAGCGCAACCAGTTCGTCCTGGGTGAAGGTGCGCGGGCGTTCATCCGACCATGGAGCGGTGAGGGTCGCGTCGACACCGAGCCACTCCGACACCGTGCGAACCGGGGAGTCGTTGGCGACGAGGTCTCGGATCGTCGACAGCGTCAACCCGCGGTCGCGTAGCTCGCCAACCAACACCAGACGTTCCAGATGCTCGCCGCCATACACCGCCTCGCGACCGTGCTTGCCGGGCCGAGGAAGTAGCCGCTCCGCTTGGTAGTAGCGGACCGTCCGTTCGGTCACTCCACTTGCCCTCGCCAACTCCGAGAGGGTGTACGTGACGGGTTCTTCGGACGGCGTGGGGGGCTGGGGCACCGCTCCATTCAAGCACGTCCGGACCCCACTGTGACAGTAATCACTGTCATAATATGTTGACAGTGATCACTGTTACCGTCAGACTCGTCCAATGCCAACCGCCAGTACCCTCTCCCGCAGCGCCATCTCCCGCAACGGCACCCCGACGAGCAGCGCCGCTCGCGCCGAGCAGCTGATCGCCGCCTCGCAACGCCACACCCACGACCCGTTCGAGGAAATCGACTGGGACCTGCCGATCGACGACTCCGCCTATCACCTGCCTCCCGAGATGCTCGCCCTGTACGGCACGGCAACGTGGGAACAGATGAGCGAGACCGACCGGATCACGTACAGCCGCCATGAGACCGCGGCGATGTTCGCCGCCGGGATCTGGTTCGAGAACGCGCTCATGCAGATCGTGCTGCGCCACCTCACCGAGATCGACGTCACCGACCCCACCCACCGGTACCTGCTCATCGAGGTGGCCGACGAATGCCGCCACTCGGCGATGTTCGGTGAGTACATCCGCCGTGCCGGAACACCCAGCTATCGCCCGGATCGCCCAGTGATCATCGACGACACCCACAGCGGACGCCTCCTGTCGTACCTGCTCATCCTGGCGATCGAAGAACTCCTCGACTTCGCCAACCGTGCAGCGATGCGCGACGACCGGGTGCACCCCGTGGCTCGCCAGATCTCACGGCTCCACGTGCTCGAGGAAGCCCGCCACGTGAGTTTCGCCAAGTCGTACCTCGCCGAGACCTGGCCGACCCTCGACGACGAGGAACGCCAGACCGTGCGAGGCGCCGCCGCAGTTCTGGTCGCCGACGTCGTGTCGCTCAGCCTCAACCCCGACGTGTTCACCCATCTCGGGATCGTCAACGGTGCCGAGACCGCGCTGGGCAACCCGCACTACCGCACCAACGTCGTCAACGGGCTCGCCAAGCTCACCTCGTTCCTCACCGAACTCGGTGTGATCGATGACGCCGAGCCCTGGATCGAACTCGGCCTCATCCGCCCGCTCGTTGGCGAGGATCAGCGCACAGCTCGCTGAACCAGGTTCAGCGCGGAGGGCGCATCGAGGCGAGCAGCGGCTCGCGGCCGGCCCCGAACAGCGGCACGAGCGGCCATCGGGCGACAAACGTGCCGGCCGTCGGGTCGAGTTCGATCTCGAGTCGGTGCGGGGACGACAGGAACACCACGTCGACGGCGATGCTCCCATCGGTACGTCGAGTCGCACTCGCTGCGAGCGCTGCGTCGTCGTCGACCGACCAGCCGTGCGTCAGCGGCAACTCGAGCGATCGATCGCTCTCGCGGATGATCACCCGTTGCCCCGTGGTTTCGATGCTCGTGATCGTCGAGTGAGAACGCGATCCTGGCTCACGGGTGAACGTCATGTCGGTCGTTGTCGGTGGACCGCCGACACCGAGACGCTCGGCGACGGTCGGCAGCGCGAGGTGCGCCATGCGTTGCGTCAACTCGTCGTCGTCGGCCGACGGCGGTAGCTCGCCGTCGGTAATTGCGGGCAACAAGTGCTCCCACATGGCATCGAGGATGGTCTGCATGCGTTCGATACACGAGAACATGGCCACGACCACGTCGAACTCGGGAAGCACCACCATGTACTGTCCGAACGCCCCGTCGCCCCGATAGCCATGCCGCGACATCCACAACTGGAAGCCGTAGCCCTGCTGCCAGTCGATCTCGTCCCACCCGCCGTTGGCGACCTGTAGACGCGACGCGTCCGCCACCCAACCTTCGGGCAGCAGCCGGCGGCCGTTCCACATCCCGTCGTCGAGGTAGAGCTGGCCGAGGCGGGCGATCGCATCGAGGTTGGTGAACACCCCGGAGAAGCCGAGGTCGACGCCTTGCGGGGTCCTCTGCCATCGCAGGTCCTCGATACCGAGTGGATCGAGCAGTCGAGGTCGCAAGTAGTCGACGAGTCGCTCCCCGGCGCGACGTTGCAGGATCGTGGCGAGTGTGAGCACCGGCGTCTGGTTGTACGCAAAGAGGGTGCCCGGCTCGGCATCGGGTGGGATCGACAGGAATCCGTGCACCGGGTCGGCCGGATCGATCGCGGACGCTTCGAGCAATGTCTCACGGTCGTGACCCGTCGACATCGAGGCGATGTGACGGATCCGCATCCGGCGAGTGGCGTCGGGGGTGTCGTCGTCGAACAACTCCGGCAGCTGCTCGCTGACGAGGTCGTCGAGCGTGAGCCGACCCTCGCCGAGCTGCAGCCCGAGTGCGGTGCCGGTGAAGGTCTTGCTCAGCGAGTAGACGAGCCGGATGCGGTCACCCGTGTGCGGCGCCCAGTAGCCCTCGGCGATCCGGTGTCCGTGACGCTGGATGATCAGCCCGTGCGGTTCGATCCGAGCGGCACTCTCGCCGGTGCCGCGCTCGAGGGCATCGAGGAAGGCGAGGATCCCGCTGGACGCGACTCCCTGTGCTGACGGGCTGCTGACGTTCATGACCGGACCGTACGAGCCGGGCCCGGACCATGACGACCCGAGTGGTCACCACCTGGAGGCGAAGTCAGTCGCCCTGCTTGCCCTTGCCGGTGCCGTTTCCGTTGCCGTTGTTCGACTTCTCGGCGGCCTTGTCGCTCCTGCTGGGTCGCTCGGCCTTCGGCTCTGACTCATCGGCCTCGACTTCGTCGTCGGACTCGACTTCGTCGTCGACCTCGACTTCGTCGTCGACCTCGGTCTCGGTGTCGACCTCAGGCTCGTCAACCTCATTCTTGCCACATGTTGAATGAGCTGCGTCCCTCACCAGGACCCCCGCGGGGAACTCACCGCGGGCAACGGCGCTGACCGTCTTGCCGTGATTGCCGGGAAGGCACGTGGTCTCGTCGAAGTCCGTGTCCGGATCGTCGACGAGTGGTACGGCTGCGGGCTCCTCGACGACCGGCTCTTCCGCCTGTTCTGGGACGACTACTTCCTCGATGACGGGCACTTCGACGACCGGCCCTTCGACAACGGGTTCCTCGACGGCCGGTTTTTCCACAACCGGTTCCTCGATGACCGACTCTTCGACAGGCGCCTCGACTGCGGGCTCTTCAGCGGGCTTGTCTCGGCCGAGGCTCGGCGATGCGGCGGCCATGCCACCGAATCCGAGCACGCCGGTGGCGACGAGCGTGGCGATCCTGGCGCGACGTGATGTGAACATGGGCTTTCCCTCCGAGGTGCGATGAGCTTTCACCATGAGATCGACCGTCTTGCTCTCCTGCGACAGTTCAGCCGAACGCGCGGCACCGCGCAATGGGCCGAACACATCGTCGAGGTCGGTGAGATCGTCGAATTCGTTCATGGCACCCTCTTCATCGTCGCGGCACCGGCATCTGTTACAGACAATTTCCTCCGCAGACGGGTGAGCCCTCGATGTACGAGCACCCGCACGTTTGCTTCCGAGATTCCCATGACCGACGCAACGTCGACGATCGACATGTCGTTCACCACGCGCAACACGACAGCTTCGGCCTGACTTTCGGGCAGGGTGGCAACCAGTGCGAGCGCCCGGTCGAGGGCGTCGTGGTCCTCCCCGTCGGTGTCGGCACCGGCTGCGTGGTCCGCAGCGCGCACGGCGAACGTCGAGCACGGCGCAGACGCGCGCACTGCTTTGCGAATCTGATCGACACTTCGTCGGTGAGCGATCGTGAACAGCCACCGACGGAAGTCGTCGTCGCTGCCCTCGAAACGGCCGATCGAGGTGGCGACGTCGATCCACACCTGTGAAGCCACGTCGTCGGGCGACGGGACCCGGCGGGACCGGAGGTAACGAAGCAGCGGGGCGTGGTACGTCCGCCAGAGCGTCGCCAGCGACTCGCGATCACCGACACGAGCCGCAGCCAGCGTGCTCGGTCGGCGTCGAACCATGCGCCTTCATCGGCACGAACATGTGCGAACTGGAGCGATCTGTCAGCCCAGGCTTCCGAACAGACCGAAAGAACGAATCGTCGGAGTCACCGCTGGGCGGCGAGTCGCAGACGTTTGTACTGGTACTCGGTGTCGGTGAGCAACCCGTCGCGGTGCAGTGCCATGAAGGCCTCGATGAGGACCCCGGCCTCTACGTGACGCAAGGAGAGCTCGGTCGCGGGACGTTCGAGGGTGTCCAGGTTCGAGGCGAAGGTGTCGATCCGCACGAGTGGTCATCGGCGCTTCACGACGGATCTTGACCAACTTGCGTGTCGAGTGCAGCGACTCAGCGCGGGCGGTGTTGGGTGCCGGTGCCGGCGGTGATGAAGACGGCGCTCGCCTCACCGTCGATGTCGGCGGTGTGCCAGGTGCCCGGCGGATTGACGGCGTACTCGCCGACGGTCAGTGTGACGGTGGCAGTCGCGCTGTCGGCGTGCTCCTGGTGCAACGTGATTGCGCCGGCCGTACACAACACGACCTCGTGGCCGACGGGGTGCATCTCCCACGAGTCCCACGGTGCGGTGAAGGTGTGCATCGAGACGAGCCTGCCTTCGGCTCCGTCGGTGGCATCGTGACGGGCGCCGTAGCCCGCGTACCACTCCATGGCTCCGGTGAACTCCGGTTCGATGACGGCCGTCGCGCCGAGACCTAAGTGGATCGGATGGACAGCGAGTGCGGTGGCTTGGCTCATACTCAATCATCGCGCTTCGCTCGTCGGAGGGTGTTCGGCGGGCGTGGGAGACTTCGGTGATGTCGGACCTCGTGACATACCGCACGTTCCTCGCCGACAGTGAACGATGGGTGCGGTTCGAGCATCGGCCGGGCGACATCGTCATCTCGACGCCGCCGAAGTCCGGAACCACATGGACACAGATGCTGTGCGCGCTGTTCGTGTTCGACGGACCCGACTTCCCCGCACAGCTCGACGGGGTGTCTCCGTGGCTCGACATGCGGATCCGGTCGGAGGACGAAGTGTTCTCGATGCTCGACCGCCAGACACACCGGCGGTTCATCAAGACCCACACACCCCTCGACGGGTTGCCGCTCCGCGACGACGTCACCTACGTGGTGGTCGGCCGTGACCCGCGTGACGTGATGGTGTCGTGGGAGCACCACGTCGCGAACATGGACATCGAGGCCCTCATGGCCACGATCGTCGAAGCATCGGGTGTCGACGAACTTGCCGGCCCCCCGCAGCGGCCCACGCCCGATCCCGACCCCGCCGTGCGGTTCCGCCAGTTCGTCGAGGCGCCGCCATCGAGCGACTTGGTGTCACTCGCGAACGTCTTGCACCACCTGAGGACCGGCTGGGATCTCCGGGATCGACCGAACGTGGGCCTGTTCCACTTCCTCGACTACCAGCGCGATCTCGTCGCGGAGATGGCCCGACTCTCGGAGCTGTGCGGGTTCGGTCTGAGCCGAACTCGACTGGAGGCGTTGGCGCCTGAAGCAGGCATCTCGCGAATGCGCGACCGAGCCCACGATCTCGCGCCCGGGGTCGCGAAGTCGGA
The DNA here is from genome assembly GCA_031426215.1 of Actinomycetes bacterium. GTDB lineage: Bacteria > Actinomycetota > Acidimicrobiia > Acidimicrobiales > Ilumatobacteraceae > Sva-07. The sequence goes on along the minus strand of JANPKU010000093.1, from coordinate 4,407 downwards.
TCACTGGAAGGATGTGGCGGGCTTCTTCCGATCGGGTGCGTCGGGCGAGTGGGCCGACTGCGTGACCCCCGACGACCTGAGCCGTTACGCCGAGCGGGTGACCGAACTGGAATCCGAGCCGCTCGCACGCTGGGCGCACGAAGGCCGTCAGATCACGCCGGCGTAAGCGGACAGGCAGAGCTGGCCGCCGAGGTGCGCGTACAGCACCTCGGCGGGGATCTCGCCGGACTGGATTGCGTCGGGCGACGGCGGGAACTCGGGACGTTGGTCCCTCCCAAGTGAGGACGAAGGGCCCTGATGGTTTGCGTCCGCAAACAACAAGATGGTGGCGAGACGAAGTTCGTGAGCACATTGCGAACTGGTTGGAGACCACTCGAAAGGGGTCATCATGTTCAAGAAGCCACTCGGTCTACTCGGGATCTTCCTGATTGTCGTCGGCATCGGCTATTTCGTCGGTGCAGGCGTCGCCTACAGCAAGGTCCAGGGCGGCTACGGATCGCTGCAGTCGTTCAGCGAGGTACAGAACGTCGAACTCTCCTACGACGAGGACGGCAACCTGACCGACCGTGGAACCGTCGAAGGCGGCCAGGCCATCATGTCGTTGCTCGAAGACGACTGGAACTTCCCGGTGACGGACGGCGACATGGATCCCAACGATCCACTCGTGAACACCGCATCTGAGTACATGTACCAGATGGCGACCATCTCGTTCCACACCCTGAACGGGACCCAGAACATCACGCTCACCGAAGACGACATCGCTGCGGCGATCGAGTCGGAGCAACTCGCTCCCGACGGCACATACAACGGCGTGGTCACGGCCTACCAGGGTCAGGTTCTCGAACCCGGCACCTACGAGGTCGCTGTGAACGGCCGCTACTGGACAGGATTCGATCGGTCGGATCTGCTCGACGGACAGGCTCGCGACCTGGCATGGAGCGGTACCGCTCACGCACTGGTCGCCGAACTCGGTGTGGGTGCGGCAACGCACAGCACGCTGCAGCTCGCACTCGGAGTCGCCGCTCTGCTCGCCGGACTCGGAGTGGTCTGCACGGTGATGGGCGCCGCCTTCATCCTGCACACTCGGACCAACGAGAAGAAGAACAACGAGACGGTCACACCCGGTTCGATGAACGCACCGGTCCTGGAGACCACCAACGCCTGACGAACGTTGAACACCCCCACCCCACCTGCGAGGCGGGCCTCTCTTTCGAGGGGCCCGCCTTGCGGCGTACCCGGGTCGACGTGGGACGATATGAACCGTGACGTTCACGCAGACTACCACTCAGCCATCGCCGACTCGTTACTTCTGGCTGCAGCTCGGGGCGCTGGTTGCAGGACTCGGTGGGATGCTGCTCGCCCATCACGTCACGCGTCGACTCGACGATCCGGCCGATGGAACTGCATTCGCAACGGCCGTGTCGATCCTGGTGGTCGCCGCCACGCTGGGGATCGTCGCCCGCGCCGTCTACGTGATCGTCACCTCGGCGTTCTCCGACTCCTACCGGGTGTTCCGGGCCCGTCACCTCACGCTCTGCACGGTGTTGCTGTTCGCCGTCGCCGCCGGCCAGGCGGGAATGGTGTTCTGGCGAGGTCCGTTCGACACGTTGCTCGCCTACGGCAGAATCGCCCCCGGTGACCTCGTCGACGCTGCCACCGTGATCGCCGCAGTCGTCTGCATGGTCGGCGCCGGCGTGGCGTCGATCGGCGCATGGGACAGAATGCACGAGGAACGCAACTGGCATCGAACACTGCACCTGCACACCCGCCGACGGATCTGATTGCCAGGAGGTCCCCAGCATGATCACACCCGACGTCCTGCTCCCGCTGTGGGAGGCGCACCGAGCGGCGCTCGCACACCCTGTTCGCACCATCGAATTCCCGGCCTACGACCGGACCTTCGACGATCGCCCGTATCAGCTGGGAGTGATCAACCTCTCGCGAGAATCGTCATACCGGGAGAGCATCGTCCACACGGTCGACGCTGCCCGCTACCGCGCCCGCCGCATGACCATCGAAGGCGCAGCCATGGTCGACATCGGCGCCGAGTCCACCGGTACGAATGCGGACGTCGTCGACGTCGACGCCCAACTCGCCGCACTGCTGCCAGTGGTCCGCACACTCGTCGACGAGCGCATACTCGTCTCGGTCGAGACGTACCACACCGACGTCGCAGTGCCCGCCCTCGACGCGGGCGCAGCGGTCATCAACCTCACCGGGCGCGTCGACGACCCAGCGCTCTACGAGGCGATCGCGCGCCACGATGCCGGGCTCATCCTCTGCTACACACCGGGCAAGACCGCGCGATCCGTCGACGACGTGCCGTCAGCCGACGAGATGATCGACGCCCAGATGGCGTTCTTCCGCGAACGGCTCGAACTGGTCACGTCGGCTGGGGTCGACAAGATCTGGATCGACCCGGGCTTCGGATTCGCACTGAACCTGCCGGACGGCCCCGAGCGCATCCGCTACCAGACCGACAACTTGCTGCAGTCGTTCCGATTCCGCGAGTTCGGCTGGCCCGTCTGCGTCACCATGGCATCGTCGGTGTACCTCTTCCACGACGAAGCGAGAACCGCAGAGACCGGCATGGCAGTGCTCGCCCTCCTCGCGAAAGCCAACCTCCTGCGCAGCCACGAAGTCGCTCGCGTGCAGCCGATTCTCGACCTGCTCGAGATCTGCCGCTGAACGACGAACGTCCCTCGATCTCACAGCGACGACCGCAGCGAGACGTAGGGTCTCGGGCGATGGGGAACGGGAACGGGAACGGCGACACCTTCGGCTACGCCGCGACAATCGGCTACGCCGAGTTCGGAAGCTGGTACGACGCCTACAGCGCCGACACACTCGAGCCGGCGCTCGACCGGGCGATGGATGCGCTGCAACGAGAGCTCGACGACGCGCTGTCCGAACGCGACCTCGCCCGCATCCGCAGCATCTCCGGGCGGGTCAAATCGAAGCGCCGCACCTGGCGCAAGGTCAGCCAGCCCCACTATCTCCGACAGATCACCAGCGTCGACGACATCCCACGCGTCCTCGACGACCTGATCGGCCTGCGCCTCACGTGCACGAACCTGCGAGACCTCGAGATGGTGCAGGTCGCGCTCGAGAACCTGCCGCCGCGCCCCGGCAAGAAACGTCCCATCGGCCTCGACCCCACCTCCGAGCGCGACTACGTCGAGAACCCCAAAGCGTCCGGCTATCGCGGGTGGCACGTGAACCTCGGTGTCCAGCACCACGGCACCCCCATCACGTGCGAACTCCAAGTGCGCACCCTGCTCCAGGACAGCTGGGGTGAACTCACCCACGAAGACGGCTACAGCAAGTCCAGCGATCTGCCGCCACTCGTCGAAGTGCTCAGCACGCGTCTGGCCGATCTGCTCGCCACGCTCGACGACATCGCCGAGGACCTGCGCAACGAACTTGATCGGATCGACGAAGCGATCGTGGCCGAAACCGTTGGCGTCACCGACACAGAATCGGGTATCGAGCCCGACACCGAACCCAGCCACGCCCCCACCGGTGGCCCTGGGGCGGACGCCGCCAACATCCTGCTCGAACGGTGGCGCTCACTCGACCGACCCATCGAGATCTCCTCGCTCGCATGGGCCCTGCAGCACGAATTCGGCGCCGAAGTCAGCGACGACTGGTTCGGCCATGGAACGTTCAAACGCTTCCTGCGTGCAGCCGTACCCGACGGCGAGATCAGCGGCGACCGTCAGGTGTACCTCCTGCCCGCCGGCGGTGCCGCTGATGCCACCACAGTCGCCACCGGTCCCGCTGTGATGCCGGCGGACGATCGCTCAGAAGAGGTCGTCGACGCGTCGGTCGTCGATCCCGGCGAACACTCCGGCGACGGCTCGTCGACAGTGCCCGACGAGGCCCGCGAGCTTCGCCGGATCGACCCGGGTTTTCCCCTGGTCGAAACCGAACAGTGGCACCGAATCTACGAACACCTCGCCGGGGCCTGGCGTCGTGTCGGGTCCGGGACCCCGTCGACGCGGATGGTCAACCAGCTCACCCGCTCGGCTCGCGACCGTTCCCGCTCCACCGGCGACCCGCTGACGCGCCGTCACCTCGACCATGTCGCGAAGGCCGTGCTCGCCGCCAGCGGTTCAGGCGAACCGCTCGACGCCGACCAGATCGGCGACACCTTCGCCACCTCCGTGCTCCAACGCATGGCCGACCTCCGCATCGTGACCGCCGACAACGCCGCCAGCCGTGCACGCGTCGGCCGGTGGCTCCTCGGCTGAACGCCCGCCACCCTCCTCCACCCTCCGTCCACCCTCCGTTCTCGTGAACAAGATGCGCACAGAGGACGCACCGTGTTCACGAGAATGGTGGGTGGAGCTCAGTCGAGGGGGGCGGGGAAACCGAAACGGGCGAAGGCCTCGGTGTCGGGAAAGG
>JANPKU010000092.1:0-15210 GCA_031426215.1 Actinomycetes bacterium | reverse complement strand
CGGCGACCTCATCGAGATGGAACTCGTCGTCGAGGAGAAGTTGATGACCGTCGCCGAAGGTTTCGAACAATTGGTGTGGACCTTCGGAGGCGAGGTCCCCGGCCCGGTGCTGCGCACCCAGGTCGGTGACACCGTGCGCGTTCACCTGGTCAATCCTCCCGAAGCATCCGTGTCGCACTCGATCGACTTCCACGCGTCGCAGGTCTCGATGGAGGACGAGATGGCGTCCATCGCACCGGGTGAGGATCTGATCTACGAGTTCACCACCGACTACGCCGGCGTCTGGATGTACCACTGCGGGACCGCACCGGTGCTGCACCACATCGCCAACGGCATGTTCGGCATGGTCATCGTGGAACCGGAAGGCGGACTGCCACCCGTCGACGACGAGTTCTTCTTCGTGCAGAACGAGTGGTACCTCGGGCCACAGGGCGAGACGAGCTCGTACGAGGCCGCCAACCAGGCAGCCCCGGCGCCCGACTTCCAGATGTTCAACGGCATCGCCTCCCAGTACGCCGACAGCCCGATCGACATCGCCACCGGTGAAGACATCCGGATGTTCGTCCTCAACGTCGGACCGTCGATCGACACCTCGTTCCACGTCGTCGGCGGGATCTTCCACGAGGTCATCAAGGAAGGCGTCCACCTCGGTGCGGGCAACGTAGGCAATTGGGGATCACAGGCCGTCGACCTCGCTCCCGCCCAGGGCGCAGTGATCGAGATGAACCCCGCCGAAGACGGCACCTACGCCTTCGTCAACCACGCCTTCAACTTCCCGGGGCGCGGCGCGATCGGCCTCTTCAACGCCAGCTGACACCCTCGCCCGACACCTCGATCGTCGCTGACCTCACCCAGTGGGCAGTATCGGTTCACCCATCGGGCGACCCCTCTCGGTGTTGGCCCCCGATACGCCGGCACCGGCGGAGACGACTGAACGGCGTCGACAGTGGGAAGGGTGTCGGTATGAGAATGACCAGACTCGCCGACGCATCCGACTACGACAGCGAACAATTCGTCGCCGAACCGTTCCTCGATGGGACGCAGTCGAACGTGCGCGTGATTCGGCTTGGCCCGGGACAGAGCCTGCCATCCCACATCCACGCGACCTCGGACCTCATGCTCTACGCAGTCGAGGGCTCCGGGACACTGGACGTCGATGATGCCCCGGTGGCGTTCGACGCGGGTTCGTTGGCCTTCTTTCGTGGTGACGAGGAACTCCAACTGTCGAACAACTCGACGAGAGGACTCACCGCCCTCGCCTTCCTCGCTCCACCCTTCCCCCCACGATCGGACTGAATCGGAGTGCCCGCTCGACCGCCCTGTACTACCCAATAGAACGGAACGATCCCATGACCGACCTGCGCCTCATCGCGGCCACCGAACTGGCAGCGAAGAATTCGACAAGCTTTCCGAATGAGAGCGGCGAGTACCGCGAAGCGCGCAACGCGTTGCTGGCTGAGGAGATCGAGCTTCGCCGTCATCTTTGGCGAGTGGCCGAACAGCGACGCGAGCTGCCACCGGGTGGCGAGGTCCGCCGTGAGTACGAGTTCGACGGCAAGGGCGGGGTCGTGAGGCTGTCGGAACTCTTCGGTGAACACGACACACTCATCGTGTATTCGATGATGTACGGCCCGACACGCGATGAGGGCTGCCCGATGTGTTCGTCGATGCTCGATGCCTGGGACGGAGAAGCACGACACATCCAACAGCGCACAGCGCTGGCCGTCGTGGCCCGCTCACCGATCGAGCGGATCCTCGACTACGCCACCGAACGTGACTGGACCGGCCTGTCGTTCTATTCCGATCCGAGCGGCGACTACACCAGCGATTACGTCGGCGAACGCGACGCAGACTGGCCCGCGTACACCGTCTTCCAGAAGGACCCCACCGGCACCGTCCGTCACTTCTACAGCGGCGAAGGCACCGCCGAGATGGCCGATCCCGGCCAGGATCCGCATTCAGCACCCGACATGAATCCGCTGTGGGTGCTGCTCGACACGACCCCCGACGGGCGCGGCACCGACTGGTACCCCGCCCTCAACGACTGAACGCCCGCCCGCCAGACCCGGCGAGGTGGGCTCCAGCGATGCAGGTTGACGTCCCCTTTGGTCTGACCGGCGACATGAGGGTCATCGCGATGCCCGAGCGGTGGCGCGGCGGTTGGCCTTGTCGATCGCGGCGACGAGTTCGGCCTTCGACATCGCCCACCGGCCGCGGACCTCGAGTCGCGTCGCAACCTCGAGCAGGTGCGCCTTGGTCGCGCGGGCGTTCACTCCGCCGGCGGTCTCGACCGGGCTCGTCCGCGCTTGCACACCGGTCTTTGCGTCTTGATCGTCGCTCGGACCCGGCTCGTCCTTCGGCTCCCAGTGATCGCCAACCTTTTCGAATGAGTGCTTCAGCGATCCGAACGCGATTCGGTGAGCAGCCTCACCGTCGCCGTGCTCCTGTTCAGCTGACTCGAGGGTGTGCATGTAGGTCGCCTGCGCCTTGGCTGGCGACCGCTTCAACGTGCCTGGCAGCCGTTCCTTCTCTTGCTTGTTGAGCACCATTGACGTGATTGTCCCTTCCGTGACGTTCGAGCAGGCGATGCCTGTCAGCTTCTTCGGCCCGTGTAGGCCAGCAGCCGTTCCTGTGCCGAGGCCGTTGCGGGGACCGTCACTTCTGGTTTGAAGATGCCCTTGCATTGCTCATCGGTGAACCGGCCGTGGATCGTCTCATAAGCCGCCTCGGGCAGGCCTGCGGGCATCGCTTCATCCTGGCCTGTGGCCCTCGCGAGGTCCCAGCCATGTAACAGTTGGTCACTGAACGCAATGCCCAGCGACGAACCGGCCTTGTCGATGACTCCCGGCTCACGGAAGGTACTCAACATGTCCGCGATGGCTTGTTCGAAATCGGCGACAGGATCGGTTCCGAGAGCGGTTGTGGGTTTCGGTGACGGCGGCGAGGCCTCACGACCCTGCGCCGACGCCACGAAATACTGCTGAGTCTCGAACATGTGACTCATCAAGTCCTGCACGGCCCAGTCGTCGCACGGCGTCGCGGCGTCAAGTTGTGCCGTAGCCCCTGAAACTTTGCCGAGGGTCCACTCACTTGCACGCCCATAGAGTTCGAGCAGATCGGTCGTCATCACGCACCTCTTCCTTCGCGCCCTCGTCTCTCGTACCCGTACCGACCTGGTCCCAAACAGCTCCGATTTCGACAGGGTTTCGGGCGGTGACAGGTCATGCGAAATCGGACGAAACGTTCTGGCCTGACAGACCGCGGATGGCGTCCATCAGATCATCTCGGATCTGTTGACGCCGACGCCGTTGGGTTCCCACGTACGTCGACGGGTCGATCGGTTCACCGAATCGTGCCACCACCGAATGAAACGGTCGTGGCACCTTGGCGCCGATGGGTTGAACTCGTTCAGTGCCGACGAGGCCAATCGGAACGATCATCGCGTTCGTCATCAACGCCAGTTGAGCAACACCGGTGCGACCGCGGTGCAGCAGGCCATCGCGCGAGCGCGTCCCTTCGGGATAGATGCCGAGCATGTCGCCGTGTTCGAGCGCTGCCGCGGCAGTGTCCAACGCGGCGAGCGCCTGGCGGCCGGCGGAACGCCTGATCGGAATCATCCCGAGCGCCGGAAACACATACCGCGTCTTCCAGCTCTCGAGATACTCCGCTTTGCCCACGAACCTCGTGCGGCGTGGCACCGACAGGGTCAACACCACCGAGTCGAAGAACGACAGGTGGTTCGCCGCCAGGATCACCGGGCCGTCGATCGGGACGTTGTCGAGACCCTCGGTTCGCACACGACATCCGACACGGTAGAACGGTGACACGGCGGCGCGAACGACCCGGTACATCCGATCGCCACCGTGTTCTTGTTGATCAGTGTTGGAGTCGGGCGGCAGCACACAACCGGCATCGGCCGACAAGGTCGACTCGGAGCGTCGGTCCTCGAGATCCATCGCAGTCACCTCACTGGTTCAGGACCGAGGCCTCGACGTGGTCCGTCGGCCTACATGTCCCGAGGGCGAATACTCGCCCCCTGCTCACACCAGTATCCCCCGCCAAGACCTTCCCCGCACCGCACCACCGACTACCGGTGCCTCGGATCCGTCGGGCTCGCCGATTTGCGAGCACCGGCGTCCAGACGCTCCCAGGTCAACGGCATCACCACGCCCGACGACGCTGCAGTATGGGATGGAAGTGACCTGCGGCACACTGACGCGTTCGGCTGTGAATCGAGGGGCGGGAAGGCACGCCATCGCGCGTGACACAAAATTCAGCGCAGCGCCGTCACCCGGTGGATGGTCACGGGGCGAGTCATGCCTTTGAGTTCGACCTCGCCGGCCGGCTCGGTGTCGAGCCGGCGTTGACATTCGGACCGTTGGTGCACGATGCTGCCGCCCGTGACGACGCGGTCTGTGCCTTGGTGGACGTTGTTGGGACTGGGCGTTGCGTGCGTCCTGGTCGGCGTCGTGTTGCTGGCGTGGCCGTCACGGTCGTTGGCGATCTTGGTGTGGTTGGTGACGGCCGGTCTGCTGCTGACCGGTGTGAGCGGCCTGCTGACGGCGTCGGCCTCGCCTCGCCCGCGACTGGCACGATGCATCGGGGCTCTGTGGGTGCTCACCGCAGCGGTGGCGGTCGGATGGCCGGGGGTCACGCTGTGGGCGCTGGCGATCACCGTCGCGGTGGGGCTCGTCGCAGGTGGTTGCCTCAAAGTGCTCACGGCGCTCTCGGATGATGGGGAGGACCGTTTCATCCTCGGGCTGAGCGGGCTGACCAATGTCGTGGTGGGGATTCTCGCCGTGACGTGGCCGTCGGTCACGGTGTTGGCGTTGGCAATCATCTTCGGGATCCGAATGATCGTCACGGGTGTGAGCCAGGTGCTGCTCGGGCTGCGGTCACGTCGCGCCGTTGATGACGTCGTCTTACGGCCGGGGCGCCGCCACGGTTCGGTCCGGTTGGTCGGCGCCGTCGTGGGATTGGCGCTTGCCCTCGGCGGCGCCGCAGTGAGCGCATCGATTCGCGGCGCTCAACCCGACGATCCGCCGGAGTTCTACACGGCGCCGTCGCCGTTGCCAGACGGACCGCCGGGGACGATCATCAGAGCCGAGGTGATCGACGACTACCTCACTGGAGCGACGACGTATCGGGTGCTGTACACGTCGACGAACCTCGAGGGTGAGCCGACGGCGGTCAGTGGAATCATCGCCGTACCCGAGGAACCTGCTCCGCCCGGCGGTCGACGTGTGCTCACGTTCACCCACGGCACCGTCGGTGTCACGCCGCGCTGCGCACCGTCGCTGCACCCCGTCGAGCAGACGCCGCTCGGCGTCGAGGGCGGTGCTGCGTTCATCGCCGCCGGGTACGTCGTGGCAGCAACGGACTATCAGGGCTTGGGGACTGCGGGGACCCACCCGTACCTGGTCGGCGAGGTGGAGGCGATGAATGCGCTCGACATCACCCGGGCAGCACGCAACCTGCCCGAGGCCGCAGCTGGCACCCAGTTCGCCGTGTGGGGGCACTCCCAGGGCGGCCACGCCTCCCTGTTCACCGGCCAACTCGCACCAACGTACGCACCCGAACTCGACCTGGTCGCCGTCGCTGCGGGAGGGCCGGTACCCGACCTCGTGGAGCTGTTCGAAGTGAACATCGAAACTCGTGTCGGCAAGATCCTCATCGCCATGGCGCTCTTCGCCTGGTCGGAGACCTTCGACGCCGACCTCGGCGCGATCGTCACTCCGGAGGCTCGCCCCGTCGTCGCCAGGATCGCGCAGAACTGTCTGTATGGGCCGGGACAGCTGCTGGGCTCGGTGCCCGGCGCGCTCATCTTGGACCTCACGTTCGTGAGCGGGCGGCCGTGGGAGGTCGAACCCTGGACGTCGATCATCGCGGACAACAACCCGGGCGACATGCCGACTGACGCGCCCATGCTGATCGTGCAGAGCGACGCCGACACCATCGTCGCCCCAGACGTCACCCGCAGCTTCGTTGATCGATTGTGTGCCGATGGCGCAACCGTTCAACTCATGGAGCTGCAAGGGGTCAGCCATCTCGACACCGGCGCCGAGGCAGCACCCGAGGTGCTGTCGTGGATCACCGAAAGATTCGAGGGGTCGAGACCGTCCACCACCTGCAGCTGACCAACGGAGTCCGACCGTGTGCAGCGACGAGTGGCGAACGATGAGTCAGGTGGTGTTTCGGGTGCAGCCCCGAGAGTGATGAGCGAACTGACGGTATTCGGGCGTTTCGCTCATCGCTCGTGGCACTGCGATCTCCCCTCTCTATGGTCGTCGACATGGAGATCACGGCGATCGTCGAGCGAGTGGAGCACATCACCGCCGTTCGCTCCAGCTCGTCAGCAGACGGCGATGTGATCCATTCGGGTCTGGTCGCAGTGCGCCAGATCCAGGCATGGTGCGATGCGCAACACGCGGGTTTGATCGCTCAACTGCGACGCGTCGATTCGTTTCCCGAACGGCGCATCGCCGACGCCTCGAAGAAGTCACTCGGCCAGGCCGCGAAGTCCACCGAGCGATCGATCACCCTCGACTCGACGCCGAGGTTGGCTGGAGCGCTGAGCGACGGGGCAATCACCGCCGACCACGTCGACGCGGTCACCCGAGCATCGAAAAAGCTCGACGGCGCCAAGCGCTGCGAGCTCATCGCGCGAGCCGACCTGTTGGCCGAGGTCGCAAAGGCCGGCACGGTCGACGAATTCAGTCGTCGCCTCGACCTCGAAGCCAAGCGACTCCAACAGGACGATGGAATGGAACGACTGGAGCGCCAGCGCCGCAACGCACGCGCTCGCTCATGGGTCGATACCGAAGGCATGTGGAACCTGTCGGCCAAATTCGACCCCGTCACCGGCGTACGTGTCGCGGCACGAATCGACGCCATGGTCGAATCGTTGTTCGGCGAGTCGGTGCCGAGCGAGTGTCCCACCGACCCGGTCGAGAAGCAGCGGTACCTGGCTGCCCAGGCCGTTGCACGCATGTTGCTCATTGGTGCGATGTCCGAACCAGCTGCTGTCGACGCCGACAGCGAGAACCAACCCACACCGTCGCGACCTGCGCGGCTGGCCAAGCCCGAGTACGTCGTCGTAATCGACGCCGATGCGCCTGGTCACCACGGCCCGGTGGCCGAGTTTTCGATTCCCGTCGAGATCCCGGCTCGTGTGCTCGCTGCACTCGCCGTTGACGCCGATGTCAACGCTGTGGTCGTCCGCAACGGGGTCGTGCTCCATGCACCTGGTCAGCTCGACCTAGGTCGCGCGACCCGCCTCGCCAATCGGGCACAACGCCGAGCACTCCGAGCGCTCTACAGGGGCTGCGGTATCCCCGGATGCACCGTCGCGTACGACCGTTGCAAGCTGCACCACATCATCTGGTGGAGCAATGGCGGCCCTACCGATCTCGACAATCTCCTGCCAGTGTGCAGCCTGCATCACACCAAGATCCACAATGACGGCTGGATCATCGAGCTCGGGCCCAATCGAGAGCTCACACTTCGACTCACCGACGGGAGCGTCCACTGCACCGGCCCACCCGGACGGCACAGAGCCGACGCCTGATCCTCGATGGGTCGGGCATCGATCGAAGGTGAAGCCCGCATGTTCTCGCTCGAGAACCGGCCGGTGGGCCAGTGACCGGAGCGTTGGAAATGACGGCAAAAGTCGCTCGAGCTCCCGGCGCCAGAACAGGTGGTGGATGACGCCACTCGGGCTCGGTATCCGCTCGTGATGGAACCGGTCACGCAGCTCATCGGGTGGTTCCCAGAGCCTGCCGCCACGTCCGATCGCGACCGGAGCGACAGCGACGTCGGATGAACATGAAGTACTGCACTGCAGGAGCTGCTGTTCCGGGGAGCTCACAAGACATCGTCCCGCAGATGGCTCGAGCAACTCCTGAGCGACGAGGAGTCGAGTGATACATCAATGTCTCGGCAGGTAGAACGAGCCGATGCCTGACGTGTTCGGCACGATTTCACTGGGACCTACACTTCGGCTGCGATCGGGAACTCCGCCACATCGTTGGCGGTTCGACGCCGGCGATCGCCCGACGAGATGGGGTGACCATGAACGTAGGCCGGTCGATGACTGAGGTGGTCGGACGGACCCCGGTTGTCCAGTTACGCAAAGTGGTGCCCGAGGGTGCCGCAGACGTGTTCGTCAAGCTCGAGTGGTTCAATCCGACCGGGTCCTACAAGGACCGGATGGCGCTGGCCATGATCGAGGAAGCGGAACGCCGCGGCGATCTTCGCCCCGGCATGACCGTGCTCGAATACACGGCGGGCAGCACCGGCTCATCGCTGGCGTTCGTATGTGCTGCCAAGGGCTACCACTTCAAGGTCGTGACATCAGATGCGTTCGCTCCCGAGAAGCTCGCCACGATGGCTGCGCTGGGCGCCGACCTGACGATCGTGCCGAGCATCGGGGGCAAGATCACACCGGACCTCACCCCTCGCATGATCGAGACCGCACGTGAACTCGCCGCCGACCCCGACGTCTACTGGACGAACCAGCTCCACAACGCCGACTCGCTCGTGGGCTACCACCAGGTCGGCGTCGAACTCCTCGAACAGATGCAACAGCAGATCGACGTGTTCTGCTGCGCGGTGGGCACGAGCGGTATGGCCACCGGCGTACGCAACGCCCTCGATCAGGCTGGCAGCCCGACCCGGGTGGTGATCTTCGAGCCGGATTCGAGTCCGGTGATCTCGACGGGTCGGGCAGGAATCAACTCGGTCGAAGGCATCGGAATCGGGATGTGGCCGCCGCTGCTCGACCTCGACCGCTTCGACGAGGTTCGCGCGATCTCCGAGGAAGCGGCGTTCGAGATGGCCAGGCGACTCGCCGCCGAAGAGGGTCTGCTTGCCGGCGGATCGACGGGGCTCAACGTCACCGGTGCGATTCAGCTCGCAACCGAGATCGGAGCCGGCAAGACCGTTGTCACCATCGCCTGCGATACCGGGCTCAAATACTTGGCCGGCGGGCTGTTCCGTCGCTGACAGCTCGGTTACAGGTTGGGCTCCGATCCGCCGATGAACGTGCGTGAGCAATCCCGACGTCAGTGCGGTGTCTCCGGTGCGGATCGCTGCCTGGACACAGCAACTCGGCGTACCCGGCCCAGAACCGAAGTCGTCGCAGCGCAGCGCCCATCTCGGTGCGCTCGTGTCGATCACGGCGCTGGTGATGTACCTGACCTGGAGGATCGCTGAGACACTGCCGCCTGGAGGATGGGACCGCAATGTCGCCTGGATGCTGATCGCGTTCGAGACCCTGCCGATCTTCGGCCTGGTCGTCAAGGCCGTCACACTGTGGAACATCGACAGCGCCGCACCACCGCCGATGAGCGAGCTGGTCGAGATGCCTCGCGTCGCCGTTTTCATCCCGACCTACAACGAGCCGGTCGAAGTGATCGCTCCCACCATCGCCGCGGCGTGCGCGCTGGAGCCCGCTCACGAGACGTGGGTGCTCGACGACGGCGATCGGCCGTGGGTCGCTGAAATGTGTGCGGCGTGGGGCGCCCGCTACGTGTGCCGACCCATCCACGACCACGCCAAGGCCGGCAACATGAATCACGCACTCGATCTGCTCGCAGCCGAAGATGCTGCAGGCACCGGCGGCGTCGATGTGATCGCCGTGCTCGACTGCGACCATGTGCCACTCCCCCACTTCCTGACCGCAACGCTCGGCTGGTTCGCCGACGACGACATCGCTCTCGTCCAGGGACCGCAGTCCTTCTACAACGCAGGGGCATTCGACGACGACGGGTTCTCCGGCGAGCAGGGCATGTTCTTCAACGTGTTGATGCCAGCACGAAACCATGCCGGTGCCGGTCCGTTCTGGTGCGGGTCGACGTCGTTGCTCCGCGTCAGCGCACTCGCCGAGGTCGGCGGCGTCGCCACCGAGACCATCACCGAAGACATGCACACGACGCTCAAGCTCATCAAGCGCGGGTGGAAGACCGTGTACCACCACCAGACCCTTGCGCTCGGTCTGGCCCCGGACACGCCGGATCAGTACCTGCTGCAACGTCGTCGCTGGGGCATGGGGGCCATGCAGATTCTCGTGCACGAACGTCTGTGGGCCGCCAAGAAATGGCTCGGCTGGCGCAACTTCCACGAATACCTCAACGGCACGCTGTGGTGGCTCGAAGGAATCTCGACCCTCATTGCGTTCGTGATCCCGATCGCAATCATGCTCAGCGGCGCTGAGACCTCCACCGCCGGGCCTGCCGTCTTCGCGGCCGTCTTCGCAGCCATGTTCACCGCCCGGCTGTGGGGTGCGAGACGCCTGATGCGCCGGCAGATCCACTGGCCGACCGCGTTCGCCCTTCGTGTGTTCCGGATCCCCATCGGCATGGCGTGCTTGTGGTGGCTCGTCAGCCGTAAGACACTCCAGTTCGAGGTGACTCCCAAGGGCGGCGCCGACGGCCGCCATCGCGGCCGGGCGCCCAAGATTCTGTGGGTCCTCACCGGCCTCGTCACCGCCGTACTCGGATACGCCTTCCTCGGCGTTGCGGGGCTCCTGCCATGGCGAACCAGTGCGGCGTCGACCACGGCGTCGGGCGTCTGGCTCGGCCTCGCCGGACTCGTGCTGCTCTTCGGGGCTCGGCGCATCCGCGCGGTCGAATTCGCCACCTCTCGGCGCAACGCGTATCGGGTCCAGATCCCCGCCGAGGTCACCGTCGACCACTTCGGCGGCATGCTCGTCGACGTCTCCATCGGCGGGGCCGCTGTACGTTTCCCGTCCGGCCGACTCCCTCAGGCGGGCCTCGTCTCCGTCAACCTCCCCGGTGCCGACACCATCAAGATGGAGATGGTCAGCATGCGCCCAACACCCGACGGCACCGAGTTCGGTTCACTCAAACTCGTCGAGAACGACTGGACCGGATACAGGACCATGTCGATGTGGATGTTCCACACCCCATCGCATGCCGTTGCGCAACTTCCCCCCGGCATCCCGGTCGTCGCGTACGCCCAGCCGGCCTGATCCAGCAGACCCATTCACGTTTGCGTCGGGATCTCGGCGGACCGCGGCGCCAGAATCCGAGCGCAGACGGTGGCGGCGCCGATCACCACCAGTCGGTGATCGCCCGGAACACGTCGGGGTGGTGGGCCAGGGCGTTGTGGGAAATCCCCGGGAACGTTCGCGTGGTCGCCCGTGGGAAGAGTTCACCATCGGATGATCGACCCGATGCACTGGTGGAAGTGACCATGACGTCACCGATCAGCTTGGCCAACGGATGCTCCGGATTTGCGGTGACCGTGCCGGAGATCACGAGATGGTCGGCCCGACGGAGCCGGTCTGGCAGGTGACGGAAGATCCGTTGACGAGCGCTGGGATCCCGTTCGAGCCAGTCCTCGTCGATGATGGCGCCGAAGCGGAGGTCCTTGATGCCCGCACTGCGCTGATCGAGGCCGAGTCCGACGAGTCTCGTCGCAGGAATGGGAAGCGCCCACAAAGCTGCGCTGACCGAGTTCACGACAGCCTCCAGGCCGGCACCGGTGTTCGGCACGCCGATCAGCACGACCCGCCGCACCTTGGTTGACCACGGCCGCCCGATCGGGAACCTCCGACCAGTAGACCGCTGGTGGCGTGCGTAGTGACACGCAGATCGCGCAACGAGCCCTCCCATGCTGTGACCGATCAGGTTGACTTCGCGCACACGCACGGGCCACGCCGAAACGAGCTTGTCGAGAAGGTGAGCGAGTTCACGCCCGTTGGTGGAGATGTGGCGACCGGTGTTGTAGCGAACCGACAGCACGGTCGCGTGGTGTTCGTCAGCGAGGAGCGTGCCGTATGTGGTCGATCCGTCGTTGGCGAAGTGCCAGATCGACTCGGTCGACATCAGCCCGTGTACGAACACGCAAAGGCGCGGACCGACGTCGACCGCGCACAGCGCGTCGGGCAGTGCGCGGCGGTCGAGCGGCAGCTGCGTGTCGCCTGCACGGATCGTCATCGGGGTCGACCAGCGAGAATCGCGGTCGTCGAGTGTGTCGCCGAACAATCCGTTGATGACGGCGACGAGGTTCTCATTACGCCCCGGAAGTGAGGCAAGCGCCCTCAGCACTGCTCTCGGAGTGGAACGATGATTGGTGTTCTCAGCGAACGAGTCGACAAAGGCCACGAATGAGAACGGTACCGGCACGTGCACTCCGCAACGGCGTCGTCGTTCTGTTCCGAGCCGCCGACCCTCACCCCTGAAACACACCGTTCATTGGTGCCGTCGATCGGAACTGGCTAGCCTGCGCCGGAGGGGTCGACCGACCTCGAGCGGGCTGAAACGGAGCACACATCATGGGTACATCCCGCAAACGTCTGTCGCTGGTGGCAGCGATGAGCGTGTCAGCCTCACTCGCAGTGACAGGCCTGGCACTCGCCCACGACGGCCAGAGTGCCGACGATGGCGCCATCGACAACGCCGGTGCGACACACGGCCATCACGACGCACAGCACGGCGGCGACGTAGGTCACCTCGACACTCCAGATTCCAATGTCGACCTCGTCAGCAAGCTCGAATTGAAGAACGTCGAGCCGGGAAAGATCGCCGACGTCGGCGTGCTCAATGGCTACGCGTACCTCGCAGCGTGGGGTGGAGAGACCTGCACCAAGAACGGCGTCTACGTCGTGGACATCAAGGATCCGGCAAAACCCAAGCAGGTGGCCTTCGTGCCGTCGAAGGAGGGCAGCGCTCCCGGCGAAGGCGTGCAGGCCGTGAGCATCAGCACGAAGTTCTTCACCGGCGACATCCTCGTCACCAACAACGAAAAGTGCAAGGAGCCGGCCGGTTTCGGCGGCATGAACATCTACGACGTCTCCAAGCCGACCCGGCCGACCCCACTCGCCGTCGGTATCGGCGACACGACCGTGGCAGGCCAGGGCAAGAAGGACGCCAACGACATCCACAGCGTCTTCGTGTGGGACGCCGGCGACGGGCCGAATGACAAGGCCTACGCAGTGATCATCGACAACGAAGAGGGCGAGGATGTCGACATCTTCGACATCACCAACCCGAAGAAGCCCGTCCTCGTGTGGGAATACGACCTCGACCGCGATTTCCCCCAGATCCTCCAGGCAGCGCCGTTGTCACTCACCTCTGTCTTCAGCCACGACGTGGTGGTCAAGAAGATCGAGGGACGCCAGATCATGCTGGTTTCGTATTGGGACGGGGGCTACGTCCAACTCGACGTCACCAACCCGGCGAAGGCAACGTACGTCGGCGATACCGACTTCACCGACCCCGACCCCGAGGCCGCGGAGTCAAAGCTCACCGTTGCCCCAGAAGGCAACGCCCACCAAGCCGAGTTCACAACCGACAACCAGTCGAGATTCGTCCTCGCTGCAGATGAGGACTTCAGCCCGTACGCCCTCATCGCTCTGGCCGGCAATGTTCCGCTCACCGCAAGTTCTGGCAGCGACACCACGCCGCTGCCCGAAGGCCAAAAAATTACGGGCACAACGGTGTTCTTCGGTCGAGGCTGTATCGGCGATCCCCAACCGCCGACAGCGGGTGGGGCCGGAGTCCAGATCGCCGTCGTCGAGCGCGGTGAGTGCAACTTCACGGAGAAGGTGGCCAGTGTCATTGCTGCCACTGGATACGAGGCAGTGCTGATCTTCAACCGTGAGGGTGATGACGCCTGCAACACCACGCTCAACATGAGCGTCGAAGGTGCCATCCCTACCTTCGGCGTTTTGCCGCGCGACCAAGGATTGGCACTGTTCGGTCTGAAGTATGAGGACAAGGCGTGCCGGCTCCCCGACGGCGAGACCGTTCCGTACAAACTCGCGCCGATCGCGCCCGGCACCCCTGGTCCCGCTGTCTCATTCGAGTCGAAGTTCGACGGTTGGGGTTACGTCCACCTCTATGAGCGTAAGGGTGGCAAGATGTCCGAACTCGACACGTACGCCGTACCTGAGGCACACATGCCGGAGTATGCGACCGGTTCCGGTGATCTGTCGGTGCACGAGGTCGCCGTCTCGTTGCAGGATCCGACACTGGCCTACGTCTCCTATTACGCCGCGGGACTCCGAGTGATCAAGATCGAGAACCAGGAGATCGTCGAGAAGGGCTCCTTCATCGACGACGGTGGCAACAACTTCTGGGGTGTCGAGACCTTCATGTCCGGAGGCGTCGAGTACGTCGCCGCATCCGACCGAGACTTCGGCCTGTACATCTTCAAGTACACGGGTCCCTGACCCGTCCGTCGAGGGATGGCACGGTGCCTTGCCGTGTCATCCCTGGACCCGTTCGGCAACGCCTTGCTCGTCACACGGCTGGGTGAAAATCAGAGAAGGGTGAGGCTGCGAACGGTCAGGCCAACGCCGACCACGATCACCAGCGCGGCAGTGGCATACGGGGCGATGGCAAGCCAACGCTCGATCGTCGAGCGGAGTCGCCCTGAGGAGTGCTGCATCCGATTTTGATACCGGTCACGCAGTACGACGAGTGCGATCCCGGCGAGCGTGAGCGTCACCGCCATGCCGAGTCCGTAGGCCAGCACCAGGACGGCACCGAAGGCCGTGCGGCCGAGCGCAATCGACGACAACAGGATGATCAGCGCAGATGGGCTCGGGACGATGCCGCCCGCCACGCCCATTCCGACGAGTCCTCGCCGTGAGAACGGCTTGCCGACGACGACGGTGGCCGGAACGTGTGAGTGGGTGGGTTCCCGTGGTTCGACGTTGTCAGTGCCGGTAACTTCCAGGGCCCTCGCACCCGACACGGCGGCCATGGCGAGCTGCGGCGCCGGATCGTGATCGTGGTCGTGGTCGTGATCGTGATCGTGATCGTGATCGTGATCGTGATCGTGATCGTGATCGTGATCGTGATCGTGATCGTGATCGTGATCGTGATCGTGATCATGGTCGTGGCCGAAGTGGTGCTGGTGTTGGCCGAAGCCGGTGCCATGGCTGTGGCCGAGCAGGCGAGACTCCTTGCCGGTCATGCGTCGACGAGCCAGCCCGAAGAGCAGTGCGGCGCCGAGCGCCGCAACGAGCACACCGCTCGAGACGCCAAGCCAACCGAGTACCACTTCGCCAGCGAGCGACGTCGACACCGTGAGCGCCAGCCCCAGCAGGAGGACACCGACCGTATGCGTGGCGGTCACCGTTGCGCCGACCATCACGGCGTCGCCGACCGAACCCTGCCGGCCGGCGATGTACGCCGCCATCACGGTCTTGCCGTGTCCGGGAAGCAAGGCGTGGGAAGC
>JANPKU010000091.1:0-47052 GCA_031426215.1 Actinomycetes bacterium | reverse complement strand
CCCCGCCCCACGTCCGGCGGTCCTGTGGGAGCAGCACGGTCCGGCGCAGATGCTGTCGGCCCCAGCGGTCGATGTCGGCTGGTCGAGCGACGCCGTGTCGGGTGAGGCGCTGTGGTCGGCGCCACCCCAGCCGACCCGAATCGGTGTCAGCATCGATCTCGGCGATCGCTGAGGAGGTGCCGGTGAGCCGGGTCGTCGCCCGCCCCAAGCACTCCAAGAAGCGCGCTCCCACGCGCGCCATCGAGAAGGAGATGTGGGAACGCGGTCACGACATCGTCGTCGGGATCGACGAGGTCGGTCGTGGTGCGTGGGCGGGGCCGCTCTCGGTGGGGGCGGCGATCCTGCCGCGCGATACTCGGGTGAACGGGGTCCGTGACTCCAAGCTGCTGTCCGAGCGTCAACGCGAGGCCCTCTTCGACAGATTGGCGCAGTGGTGTGTGGCGTGGGCGGTGGGTTCGGTGAGCCAGGAGGAATGTGACCATCTCGGCATGTCGGCGGCGCAGAAGCTGGCGGCGCGCCGAGCGATCGACGGTCTCGGAGTGCAGCCCGACGTGGCGGTGACCGATGGGACGTGGGACTTCGTCTCGCCGTCGGTGCCGGCCGTCGAGTTGGCGGTGAAGGCCGACCTACGCTGCCTGAGCGTCGCAACCGCGAGCATCCTCGCCAAGGTGGTGCGTGATCGTGAGATGCGCGCACATGCCGAGAGCTACCCGCACTGGTCGTTCGACACCAACAAGGGCTACCCCTGCCCGGTACACAAGGCGGCGCTGCTCGGCTACGGCCCCTCGGCGATCCACCGTCGCACCTGGGTGTTCATGGACCACTACGTCCCGTGGACGGCCGTCCGTCGGACCCCGCCCGCTGGCCAGTCGTCGCTGTTCTGACCGTCACTGCTGGGCGGCCGCGAAGGCGTGCAGCCAGGCGAGGACGGCGGCGGGATCGCAGAGGCGGTGCGCAGCGATCGTCTCGGCGGGTCCCACTTTGATCGCCACGTCGTCGGCGCCGAGTCTGGCGAATGCCTCTTCGTCCGTCACGTCGTCACCGACGAACACCATCGTCGCAGCGCCGAGGCGCCGGCCGAGCTCTACCAGTGCGGTGCCCTTGTCGGCGCGTCGGGCGAACGACTCGAGCACGCCGCTCCCGATCTTGGCGCTGGCTCCGTCGATCGAGTCGACTGCGTCGATCAGCGCGGCGATCGCCAGCAGGCCGTCCGCGTCGTCGGCCTGCCGAACATGCAACACCACGCTGGCCGGCTTGCGTTCGATCCAGGCACCGACGCCGGCGCGAGCGGCAGCGGCAACGGCGGCATCGTCGAGGGCTTGCAGCACCAGTCCCTCGCGGGCATCGAGCGGCGACATCGTGACATCACGGGTCTCTGCGCCATGGCTGCCGATCACGTGGACATCGGCGTCGAATCCGAACTGTTCCAGCCCAGCGAGCGAGCGGCCGGACACCACGGCGAGATCGACATCGGCGAGCCACGCAACGGCTGCGAGGGCTTCGGCGATGCCGGGCAGCAGGACGGCGTCGTCGGCATGTCCGACGATCGGTGCGAGGACGCCGTCGACGTCGAGTCCGACCAGGAGCGGCCGGGGTCTCCCGGCGACGAGACGAGCGAGGTCGACAGGGTCGTCGTAGCGGGTCACGGAGGCGAACCCGCGGCGGCGAGCTGCGCGAGGTACTGATCGGCCCAACCCTGCACGTCGCTTCCGTGAATCTGCTCGCGCAACGCTGCCATGCGGGTGCGCCGCTCGTGGCGGTGCATCTCCACCGCGGTCACGATCGCTTGTTGAAGAGCGTGATCGTCATGCGGATTGACCAGCACTGCATCGGTCAACTCGTCAGCCGCACCTGCGAACTCGGACAGCACGAGCACGCCATCGCCGTCGATGTGCGACGCCGCGTACTCCTTGGCCACGAGGTTCATGCCATCGCGGAACGGTGTGACGAGCATGACGTCACCGGCCCGGTACAGCGCGATCAGTTCGTCGAACGCCAGCGTTCGGTAGAGGTAGTGCACGACGGGGAGTCCGATGCGGCTGTAGCGCCCGTTGATCTCGCCGACCAGGCGTTCGACCTCGTGACGCTCGTCCTGATAGTGCTCGACGCCCTCTCGCGTGGGTGTGGCGATCTGTACCATCACGTGGCGTTCGGGATCGAGCTCTCCGGATTCCAGCAGCGCAGCGAAGGCCTTCAGCCGCAGCCCGATTCCCTTGGTGTAGTCGAGTCGGTCGACGCCGAGCAGGATCACCTCCGGGTCGCCGAGGCGGGCTCGAATCTGGCTCATCCGTTGGCGCGTGGCGCGCCCGGCAGCGGTTTCCTCGACGTCGTCGACATCGATCGAGATCGGGAAGGCACCGACGTCGATACGCCGGCCGGCGTACCCGATGGTGTCGTCGTGGGGATCGACGTCGAGGAGTTCGTGTGCGGCGGCGACGAAATTCGATGCGTCCTTCGGTCGTTGGAACCCGACGAGGTCGCACCCCAGCAGTCCTTCGAGCACCTCGGTGCGCCACGGCAGCCGGGAGAACAGTTCGTACGGCGGGAACGGGATGTGGAGGAAGAAGCCGATGGTGACGTCGCTGCGCTGCTCTCGGAGCATCGCAGGGACCAGCTGGAGCTGATAATCGTGGACCCACACGACGGCCTTCGGTGGTGCGATGTCGGCAAGCGTGTCGGCGAAACGGCGGTTGACTGCCACGTAGGCATCCCACTGCTCGCTCGAGTACGTCGATTCGCGCAGGGCGTCGTGGTACAGCGGCCAGAGTCCGTCGTTGGAGAACCCTTCGTAATACAGCTCGATCTCTTCGGCGCTGATCGGAACCGGATGCAGACCGACACCTTCGACCTCGAACGGTTCGGTGCCATCATCCGAGCTGCCCGTCCAGCCGACCCAGGTGCCACCGGTGTCGCGCAGCATCGGCAGCAGCGCACGCACGAGCCCGCCCGGACTGGCCGACCACCCGTCATCGGTGCGCATGACCGGCAAGCGGTTGGCGGCGACCACGATCGGTCGTCTGCTCTTGGGCGCCTCGGGGGCGAGGGCACGGACGAGCGACAGGTTCATCCGGTGCGGTCGAGGGCCTGTTCGAGGTCGGCGACGAGATCGGCAGCGTCCTCGATACCGACCGACAGCCGCACCAGATTGTCGGGCACCTCGAGCGGTGACCCGACCGCTGATGCGTGGGTCATGGCGGCGGGATGCTCGATCAGGCTCTCGACGGCGCCGAGCGACTCGGCCAGGGTGAACACCTCGGTGGAGTCTGCAACAGTCATCGCTGCGGCGCTACCCGCTCTGACCGTGAACGACACCATCCCGCCGAAGTCGCTCATCTGCTTGGCCGCAGCGGCGTGGCCGGGATGGTCGGGCAGCTGCGGATACAGCACGCGATCGACCGCTGGGTGGCCGACGAGGAGGTCGACCACGGCTCGGGCGTTCTCGCAGTGGCGGTCCATCCGAACGGCGAGCGTCTTCACGCCGCGCAGCACCAGGTAGCAGTCGAACGGCGCGGGCACGGCGCCGGCGGCGTTCTGCGTGAACCGCAGTCGGTCGGCAAGGTCGTCGTCGTTCGTGGCAGCAAAGCCCCCGATCACGTCGCTGTGACCGCCGAGGTACTTGGTGGCGGAATGCACGACGACGTGGGCGCCGAGCGTGAGCGGCTGCTGGAGGTACGGGGTGGCGAAGGTGTTGTCGACGACGACGATCGCGCCGCGCGATCGGCCGATCTCGGCGATTGCCTCGATGTCGAAACAGGTCAGCAGCGGGTTGGTCGGGGTCTCCAGCCACACCATCCCGACGTCGTCGGGCCACTGCGTGCGCAACGAGTCGAGGTCGGTGAGGTCGACGGCGGTCCACGGGAATCCGAGGGGTCCCCAGACCTTGGAGATCAGCCGGAACGTGCCACCGTACGCGTCGTTGCCGAGCAGGATCCGTTGGCCTGGTCGCAGCAGTCGCAAGATGTTGTCCTCGGCGGCGAGCCCGCTTGCGAAGGCGAGACCGTGGTCCGCCTCTTCGAGCGATGCCACCTGGGCCTCGAGCGCAGAACGAGTGGGATTGCCGGAGCGCGAGTACTCGTATCCCTTGTGTCCGCCGACGCCGTCCTGTGCGAACGTGGTCGACAACGAGATCGGGGTGACCACGGCCCCAGTGGTCGGCTCGGGGTCCTGGCCGGCGTGGATCGCCCGCGTGGAGAACCCGTGTCGTGCACCAGCCGTGTCGTCGAGTTCACCCATCGTCCGTCACGGTATCGGAGCTGCCTTCGAGGGCGGCCTCGGCAACCGCGGTGAAGTAGGCGAGCACGTCGGTGCGGGTGAGCACGCTCAGCGGACGTCCACCGGACAACACGAGCAGCGCGGGAGCGGTTTCGAGCATCGCAACGGCCAGTTCGACCTTCTGGCCGACGCCGATCGTCGGAAGCTTCGGGCCCATCACCTTCTCCACGGGTGTCGACATCACACTCGGGTCTCGATGGATGACCTCCATCAACTCCAGTTCGTCGATCGAACCCGACACCTCCGCCGCGGCGAACGGTGGAGTGTTCTTGCACACTGGAAGCTGGCTCACACCGGTGGAGCGCATCAGTTCGATCGCCTCGGACACCAACTGTTGCGGGTTGACGTAGAGGAGGTTCTCGATCGATGCGTTGCGGGCGTCGAGCACGGCGCCGACGCACTGATCGCACTCGCGCAGGAACCCGAAGTTGGCCATCCAGGCGTCGTCGAAGACCCGCGAGAGGTAGCCACGGCCGGAGTCGGGGTTGAACACGACCACCACGTCGTCCGGTCCGGCTGCCTTCGCGACCTTGATGGCGGCGGCGACAGCCATGCCGCCCGAACCGCCGATCAGGATTCCTTCGCGCTGGCTCACGTAGCGAGCGGTGAGGAAGCTCTCCTCGTCGCTGATGGGGATGATGTCGTCGAGCAGGCCCGGTTCCCAGGCGGCCGGGAAGAAGTCTTCACCGACGCCTTCCACCAGATACGGGCGACCCGATCCACCGGAGAACACCGAACCTTCGGGGTCGGCGGCGATGATCTTGATGTCGGGGTTCATCGACTTGAGATACCGCGCCACACCGGTGATCGATCCGCAGGTGCCGGCGCCAGCGATGAAGTGGGTGATGCGACCACCGGTCTGCCGCCAGATTTCGGGCCCGGTCGTCTGCACGTGGGCTTCGGGGTTGTGAGGGTTCTGGTACTGGTTGGGTCGGAACGCTCCGAGTTCGTTCGTGAGTCGCTCGGCGACGCTGTAGTAGCTTTGCGGATCGGTGGGTTCGACGGCGACGGGGCACACGACCACTTCGGCGCCGTACGCCTTCAGCAACGAGATCTTCTCGGGGGCGACCTTGTCGGTCATCACGAACACGCACTGGTAGCCGCGTTGCGCTGCGACGATGGCGAGTCCGACACCGGTGTTCCCGCTGGTCGGCTCGACGATGGTGCCGCCCGGCTGCAACAGTCCCTCGCGTTCGGCGGCGAGAATCATCTCGAGGGCGGGTCGATCCTTCGCGGATCCGCCCGGGTTCGTCGACTCGTTCTTCATCGCGAACACGCACTGGA
This sequence comes from Actinomycetes bacterium, assembly GCA_031426215.1. Classification (GTDB taxonomy): domain Bacteria; phylum Actinomycetota; class Acidimicrobiia; order Acidimicrobiales; family Ilumatobacteraceae; genus Sva-07. The sequence continues at coordinate 41,496 of JANPKU010000091.1, read as the reverse complement.
TGTCTTCGAGTTCGCTGAGCCGTTTGAGGCGGATCATCGGTGTGTTGCCGATCGTGTCGATCACCGAGTCGACGATCTCGGTGCCGGCGAGTCGCTGGTCGGTCTGAGTATTGATCACCCGAACATCTTGCCGGTCAGACGGCTGGAAAGTCCAGGTTCGGGCGCCTCGAAACCCTCGGGCAGCAGATCGGGACACTGCGTGGCGAGGTAGGCCACGAGTTCGCCGGCGGAGGGGTTCACGAATCCTCGGTCGCCGATCACGACGGTCGGCACCGTCTCGTTACCGCTCGCGAACTGGCGCACGATCGCCGCATCGTCGGCGTCTTCCCAGATGTTGTGTTCGACACGGTCGATCCCGAGCTGGTCCAACTTGCGTTGCAACATCGAGCAGAATCCGCAGCCGGGCCGCCAGTACAGGTCGATGTGAGCGGGGGCAGCCCCAGGTGAAGCGGTCTCGTCGGCCATGTGCGGTTCAACGAACAGTGCAGCGTTCTATTCCCCGGCCGGTGCCCGTGTGGGAGAATTGGGGAACCAAAGTGGTCTGGTCGTCGTCGAATACGTCAGCGCCGACGCAATGACCGGCGAGAGGTGTGGAGAGGGGATCCCATGACCACCGAGTTCCACGAACTGGAACGAGCCGACAGCAGCGATCGACAGCGAGGGCGGCGTCGGATCGTCGGCGGTCTCGCCGCTGCCATGTTGATCTCCGCAGCTGGCGGCGTCGGCTATGGCATCGGTCGCGGCGTCGACCGCGACACTGCGGCGACCGACGCCGGTGGCGCGAGTGCCGCACCCGATGAGTCATCGAGCGAGGGCGATGAGATCGCTCCGGCAACCACTGAGGAGTCGGCCGCCACGACAGCACCCATGTCCGAGGATTCGGTGGCCAGGGCCGAGGGTGGCGCGTACGCCGACGCTCCGATGCAGGTGTCGGGTGGACAGGGCTACCCAGCGTTCGGAGCCCAACCGATGGACACCATTTTCGAGCGCTCGACCGAGAGCGGGTTCGCCCTCCGCGTGCAGCTCGGACAGGTGTGGGAAGGTGAGGCCGGAGCCGACTGGGGTGCTGGTGACTGGCGGCCTGCCCCATGGTGTTACGAATCAGGTCAGCTGCGGGTCTCGATGTCGGGCAATGGTCTCGTCGACGTCGGGGGAGTCGCGTGGTACTCGGAGCCGTTCAAAGGCCGGTCGGTGTCGTCACTCCTCCTCGGTGGGAATGACGGTCTCCCTCAATGGGTGGTGGTGGTCCAGGTGCCGGCGGATGCCACGAACATTCGGGTGGTGTTCGCCGACGGATCGACCGATGAGGTGGCCCCGCAGGGAGGTATTGCTGCATTGACCGCTCCGGGCAGGGCATCCACTCCCGTGACGGAAGAGGGATACACGTACTGGGAGTATCCGATACCGGAGTTCGAGGTGACGTTCGACGGTGGCACCGAGCCCGTCACGCTCGGATCCGACGGTGTGGGCACGTGGGACGATCCCGAGTTCCGTGAATCTTGCACGCCTCCGCCGCCTGCGTTGCCGGATGCAGGCGTGCAACCCGCCGATCCGGCGGCGGCCGAGGCCGAGATCCGCGCGGCGATGTCTACGCTGTATGGCATCGTCGGGACCGGCGAGATCGGAACCGATCTGATCGATGATCCCACGGGGGTGGCAGACGCCCGCGAGCAGGTCCAGGCCGGCGGTTACGCCGACGATGCATCGAGTGCCGTGGCGACGATCGACGAGCTCGTTTTCACGATGCCCGACGAGGCATGGTTCCGGTACTCGATCGACACCGACGGCAACGATTTCGACAACCGTTTCGGAATTGCGGTGCTCGTCGACGGCGTGTGGAAGATCACCCGCGCCACCGTCTGTCAGGACCTGTCGCTCGCCGGAGGCGACTGCGGCGGCAATTGGCAGTCGATCTCTCCGCCCGGCGCCTACCCCGACGACGGATACTTCGAAGAGGAGCAGGTCGTCACGGCGACCACCGTGCTCGAATAGACGTTTGCGTGCGATTCTCGGTGGGGCGGGTCACCGAGAATGCAGCGCAAACGGTGGTTTTCTTCCGGCCGCAGGGTTGGGGCTGGGCAGGCGGCTGCCTCGGGGTGCTGGCAGACTGAGGCCATGAGTTCGCCGACCCTCGATCCGTCCGTCTACCTCGATCGCCTTGCACGAGTCCGTGCGGCGATGGCCGAGCGTGACATCGACACGTTGCTGTTGTCGGTCGGGCACGATCTGCCGTACCTCACCGGCTACACGGCGATGCCACTCGAACGTCTCACGATGCTGGTGGTGCCTCGCGACGCCGACGCCTGCATGGTGATCCCAGCACTCGAAGCACCGAGGGTGACCGAGGTACCAGGCGTGTTCGACCTGTTGGCGTGGGGCGAAACCCAAGACCCGACCACGATCGTCGCCCGGCTGGCGTCCGGCTCGCGTCGTGTCGCGGTGGGCGATCAGATGTGGGCGAGGTTCCTCGTCGAACTGCTGCCGCAACTGCCCGGGGTCGAGTACATGCGCGCTGTCGACGTGGTCGGGTCGCTGCGCATGGCCAAGGATCAAGCCGAGATCGATGCGCTCACCGCGGCGGCCGCAGCGGTCGATCGGATCGCCGGCGAGTTGCAGCGAGGCGAGATCCCACTGGTCGGGCGCACCGAGGCCCAGGTGTCCGCTCACCTCGGACGACGGATCATCGAGGAGGGTCACGACAAGGTGAACTTCGCAATCGTCGCAGCGGGGGAGAACGCGGCGAGTCCGCACCACCACGCCGGCTCGCGAGTGATCCGCGAGAACGAGATCGTGCTGTGCGATTTCGGCGGCACCATGGCCGGGTACTGCTCGGACACCACTCGCTGCGTGTTCACCGGCGACGTCACTGCCGACGTCGCCGAGGCCTATGAGGTGCTCCACGAAGCGCAGCGAGTCGGATCCGACGCCGGAGTCGTCGGAACTCCGTGCGAGGACGTCGATCGAGCGACGCGCCAGGTGATCGTCGACGCCGGTTTCGGAGAGTACTTCATCCACCGCACCGGTCACGGCATCGGGATGGAGGAGCACGAGGACCCGTACATCGTGGAGGGCAATTCCCTCCCGCTCGAGGCGGGCCACGCCTACAGCGTCGAGCCCGGCATCTACGTACCCGGTCAGTGGGGCATGCGCCTGGAGGACATCCTGGTCGCCACCGACGACGGACCGAAGCGTCTGAACAACTCCGACCACGGGTTGGTCAGCGTCAGCGCCTGATCCACCCGCCGTCGGCGGTACACGTCAGCTGGTGGCGAACTTCGACTCGTCGGGGGTGGGGCTCAGCCCGACCATCTCGATCAGCAGGTCGTTGCCGTCGTAGCGGGCGAGCGGGCCGGAATCGAGGGCGCAGTACACCTTGGTGCCGCCTGACACCGGCACATCGGCGCAGGTGGCAGGCTGTCCGGCGATCAACTCGGTGTGCCCGCGAGCAGGCGCCAGGCTGCGTCCGGCGTCGACCCGGAGTCGGCGGGCGAAGCTCGATCCGTAGAAGTCGTGGGTGATCTGGAGATCGCTGACGCGGGCGTCGTTGATCACGGCTTCGCATTCGTCGGTCGTCAGGTTGCAGGTGGCCACGGTGCCGGATCCGTCGAGGAAGCGAACCTCGTTGATCGTGATCGAGCGTCGACTGTTGTCGGCTTGAACGACCGTGGCGGTCGACTCCCTGCCACCGAGGCGAGTCAGGACCGTGTAGTCGGCGGTAAACTGCGCGAGGCCCACACGGTCGAGGCGCTCGAGCACGGCGTCGATCGCCGGGTCGCCGGTGGCCTGTTGAGTGGGCTCGTCAGCGTCGAAGCTCGGACGCAGCCCCGTTGCGCAGGCGGCAAGCGTCAACGCCCCTACGACAGCGACAGCGAGGGTTCGAGCGACGTGAGGGCCGACTGGTCGACGGTGGCGGGGGGAGGCCATGGCGCCGCCAGGCTACGGCGTTACCGTTGGCGAACGTGATCAGTCTCGACGCCGCCACCGTGCTGTTGCAATGGGCGACCGGCGGCATGTTGTTCTGCTGGTTCACCACTCGTCGTCGCATCGCCAGCATGGGCTACGGCTGGTTGCTGCGGGGCATCTACTTCATGTTCGCAGCCGGCTCGTTGGCCGCGGGGCTCTCGTTCGGCGTCGTCGCAGTCCGTGAGGCCGCGTCGGTGGGCGTGATGATCTCGTGTGCGGTAGCGCTCGCTGTATCGGTGCAGCGCAAGGCGGCCGGGGTCAGCGGCGCCCGTGCCGAGTACGACCGGCGCAGCGAACGCGTCACCGCCATGACCGGGATCGATCGCACCGTCGACGAGACGAGTGCCGACGGTGCGATCGAACTCGATGGTGATGGCGGTCCCGAGTTCCCGCCGGCGCTCGACCTCGTCCCCGTGTTCATCGGCTCGATCGGGCTGATCGCCGCCGCGCTCGATGCCGGTGGCAACACGGCGGTAGCACTCGCCCGAACCCTGGTCGGTGCGGCGTTCATCGGGGCGCTTTCCGACGCCATGTTGCTCGGGCACTGGTACCTGACCCAGCCCGGGCTCCCGCGTCGACTTCTCAATGAGTTGGTGGCGGCGTTGAAGTGGATCTGGCCTGCCGAGGTGATCGTGATGTTGCTGCCGACCGGCATGATCTCCGTTCTGACCGGATCGGTCGACGATGGCTGGGGCGGCATGCTCGGCTGGATGTGGCTGATGTGTGCGGTCACCACGATCATCCTGATCTTCGTCACCGAGGCGGCGTTGAAGGAGCGTGCGTACTCCGCCGTGATGGCGGCGACCGGCCTGCTCTACCTGGCGATCCTCACCGGCTTCGGCATGGACATCGTCCCCCGAGCCATCCTCGCCGCCTGAGATGGAACTGACCGAATGAGACCGAAGGGTCGGACCCCTGAGTTTCATCTGTGGTCCGATGTGGTTGACTCTTGGCATGGCACGGCCGGTGTGGAGTGGGACGATCTCGTTCGGGTTGGTGGCAATCCCCGTCAAGTTGTTCCACGCGGTGCGCCGCCAGCAGGTGTCGTTCAATCAACTCGACGAGCGCAACATGGCGCGCATCCGCTACCGCAAGGTCAACGCCGAGTCCGGTGACGAGGTCGGTGACGAACACATCGTGAAGGGGTACGAGATCTCCAAGGGCCGCTACGTGCTGGTCGATCCGGACGAGCTCGAACCGTTCATGCCGGTGGCCACCAAGTCAGTCGACCTCGAGGAATTCGTCGACCTCGCCGAGATCGATCCGGTGTACTTCGACACGGCATACCACCTCGCCCCCGACGGCCCGCCCAAGCCCTATGTGCTCCTCGCTCGGGCGATGGAGGCGAGCGGCAAGGTGGCGATCGGTCGATTCGTGATGCGCAACAAGCAGTACACCGCAGCCATCCGCGCCGAGGACGGGCGGCTGGTCATGTCGACGCTCGCGTACGCCGACGAAGTGCTCGATCCGGCCGACATCGACGAGTTGCAGGGACTCGAGTCGGTCGAGGTCAATGCCAAGGAAGTTGCGATGGCCGAAGCCCTCGTGGCGTCGTTGGCTGCTGACTTCGAGCCGGAGAAGTACCGCGACGAGTATCGCGAGGAGGTCATGGCGCTCATCCAGATGAAAGCCGACGGCCAGGAGTTCGAGGTACCGGAAGCTGCCGCAGAGAAGCCGAAGGTGGTCGACATCATGGCGGCGCTCGAAGCCAGCGTCGCCGCGGCGAAGGACGCCCGGACGCGTCACCCTGCGAAGAAGTCCGCGGCGAAGAAGAAGTCGGCCTGACCGAGCGGACCTGACGCGAGATGGCCGCCCCGATCGAGGCCGACATCGACGGCCGCGCCGTCCGGTTGACCAACCTCGACAAGGTGTTGTATCCGTCGGGATTCACCAAGGCCGAGGTCGTCGACTACCACCTGCGCATCGCGCCGACGATCATTCCGCATCTCGCTGGGCGGTGCATCACCTTTCGTCGATATCCCGACGGCACCGACCACGACGGGTTCTTCGAGAAGCGCTGCCCGTCGCATCGCCCCGACTGGGTGCCGGTCGCGCTCGGACCGGGAGACCGTCGCGGCGGCATCGAATACTGCCGCATCGAGGAGCCGGCGGCGATGGTGTGGGCGGCGAACCTGGCGGCGATCGAGTTGCACGCCCCGATGGCACTGGCGGTCGACCTCGACACCCCTCGCACGCTGGTGTTCGACTTCGATCCCGGGCCCAAGACGTCGATCGTCGAGTGCTGCGAGGTGGCGCTGGGTGTGCGCACCGTGCTCGACGCCGTCGGACTCCGGGGCTGGTGCAAGACGTCGGGATCGAAGGGTCTGCAGCTCTACGTCCCGCTCAACACCTCGGGCGTGACCCATGAGGCGACCGCCGACTTCGCCCTCGCGGTCGGCCAGGTGATGGAACGCCAGCTGCCGGGCCGGGTGACCACGGTGATGGCCAAGGTCGAGCGCCCCGGCAAGGTCTTCGTCGACTGGAGCCAGAACGCTCATCACAAGACCACGATTGCGCCGTATTCGCTCCGCGCCCGCCATGATCCGACCGTGTCCACTCCGGTGACGTGGGACGAGGTCGAGCGCTGCGCCTCCGATGGCGAGGAGCTTCGCTTCGAGGCGGCCGATGTGCTTGTCCGCGTCGAGGAGTTCGGAGACCTGTTCGCCGACGTCCTCACCCTCGAACAACACCTCCCGACCGCCTCCTGACGCCCCCACGCCGCAACGAACCACCCCACCCACCCACGGAGGCGATGAGCCAACCGCCCGGATACCGGCCTTTCGCTCATCGCCCGCCGGGATTGCCTCCGACCGGTGAGCGAACCGCCCGATGCGGGCGTCTCGCTCATCGCTGGGGTGCTGGCGCGGCTTGGCGGGGGTGCACCCATCGCCGACGCGGTGGCGGTCATCATGGAGACATGTCCGCCCGACGACCCCTGCGCATGTGTTGGGCCGTCGTTGCGCTGGCGGTCGTGGCGTGTTCGCCGCCAACGGCCGAATCAGAGGGCACGCAATCCGACCCGGCGCCATCATCGACGGAGCTTTTCGACATCGCCGAACGCGACCCGCTGCCATTCCCCGGCTATGACATCGATCGGGTCACGATCGCTCCGCTCCCACCTCGCAGCGAGTCGGCCACACCCGCCACACCGGTCCTGACCGGGTGGGCGGCGTTCGACGACGCTCTCGATCGCGCCGTGCTCGGCGGAGGGTCCGACGCCGTGTCGGTTGCCGTCTCGATCGACGGTGAGATCGTTCACCAGGCTGCCATGGGTGCTCGTGTCCCGGACACGGTCGACGTCGTCGAGACCACCGACAAGTTCCGTGTCGCCAGCATCTCCAAGACGATCTCGGCGATCACGGTGCTGCAACTCGTGGAGGAGGGCCTCGTCGGCCTCGACGACCCGGTCGGCTCGATCATTGCGGACGCCGTCGGTGTTCCGTCGCCGAGCGCGGGCGTCGCCGATCTCACAATCCGTCGCCTGCTGACGCACACCTCCGGATTCCCGCAGTACGAGAACCTCTTCTTCCGCAACCAGGTCGATTCGTGCGAGGAAGCTGCTGGCGTGGGTGTGACCCGATCGTTGCAGGGCGCCGGGTTCCGCTACAGCAACATGAATTTCTGCGTGCTCGGTCTACTGATCGAACAACTCACCGGCCAGGACTACGAACAGGTCGTGTACGAACGGCTGCTCACTCCACTCGGGATCTCTGGCATGCGACTGGCCCCGACCGCCGACCTCGGATCTGCCGATGTCGTGCATCGCAGCGTGCCGGGGCGCAACTACATGGAGGTGCTCGGCGCCGCCGGCGCATGGGTGGCGTCGCCGACCGACCTGGTGACGATCCTCGGGTCGCTCGATCTGGAAACACCAGGCTGGAAGCCGCTCGACGCTGACACGGTCGCGGCGATGAAGACCGCCGTCAATGATCCAGCCAGCCCCGACCGGGGATACGGCATGGGCGTGATCTTGTACGGCGGGGGAGCGGCCGGCCACACCGGCACGATCGAGAGCACCCACGCCATGGTGCTCGACCGTGCCGACAACGTGACGTGGGCTGTCACGGTCAGTGGGGAGAACCCGAGCGATACCGTGCGCCTCGCGGGGATGGTGGACCGAGCGCTGGTCGCCGGTGGATTCGTCGCCGGCTGAACGCGTCGCGGACGACTCCAACCACGTTTGTGTCCGATTCTCGGCGGGCCGCCCCACCCGAAGCGTCACGCAAACGGTGTGGTTGTGGTGGGTGGTGGGAGATTCGGGGTGGTGTTGAGGCTCAGGGGAGGAGCGGAGCGACCTCGGCGGCGATGAGGTCGAGATGGTCGAGGTCCGCGAGATCGAGTACCTGGAGGTAAATGCGTTCGGCACCGGCATCGATCCAACGGCGGATCGTTTCCGCCGCTTCGTCCGGGGTACCGGCGACGCCGTTCGAGCGCAGTTCGTCGGGCTCGCGTCCGATCGCTTTCGCCCGTCGGGCCACGTCAGCCTCGTCGGCGCCGACGCACACGACCAGCGCGGCGGAGAATGTCATCGTGGCCGGGTCGCGGTCGATCGAGGTGCAGGCGGCTCGCACCCGATCGCACTGCGTGGTGAAGAAGCCGACCGGCACGAAGGGTGCGTTGAACTCCGATGCGAACCGGGCGGCGAGCGCCGGGGTGCGTTTCGGACCACCGCCACCGATCACGATCGGAATGGGTGACTGCACCGGCTTCGGGAGCGCCGGCGAGCCGGTGACCGGGTAGTGGCCACCTGGCGACTCGAACGTTTCACCGACCGGCGTGGACCACATGCCGGTGATGATCTCCAGCTGCTCTTCGAGCCGATCAAAGCGCTCGCCGAGTGGAGGGAAGGGGATCCCATATGCCTCGTGTTCCTGCTCGAACCAGCCGGCGCCGAGCCCGAGCTCGATTCGGCCGCTCGACATGTCGTCGACCTGGGCGACGCTGATCGCCAGTGGCCCTGGCAGCCGGAACGTCATCGAGGTGACGAGCGTGCCCAAACGGATCGTGGATGTCTCTCGGGCGATGCCGCCCAGCGTCACCCAGGCATCGGTCGGTCCCGGCAGTCCGTCTCCACCACCCATGGCGAGGAAGTGGTCGCTGCGGAAGAACGCGCCGAAGCAGAGGTTCTCAGCGCGCTGGGCCACTGCGAGAAGATCGCCATAGCGCGCTCCCTGTTGGGGCTCGGTGAAAATGCGGAGGTCGGCAATGTCCATCTCCGAGACCTTACGGAGCTGATCGGTACGCGACACTGTCACTCATGGCTTCCCTCCATCAGCACGGTCGCCCGGTCGACGACGTCATTTCCGACCTGACCGCCAAGCGTGTCGACGACGTCAAATGGGCCGACGGTCGCACCTTCGGGATGGTCTACGACGGCGGGCCGTCGGTGCACGAGGTGGCCGACCAGGCCGCCCGCTTGTACCTCCACGAGAACGCGTTGAACACCAAGGCGTTCCCGTCGCTCGGTCAGATCCAGTCTGAGGTCGTCGGTTGGACCGCTGGCTTGCTGCACGGCGACGGCGACGTGGCGGGCTTCCTCACCAGTGGCGGCACCGAGTCGATTCTGTGCGGCGTGCTGGCCGCTCGCGAGCGTGCAGCAGCCGAACGAGGGATCACCGAACCCGAGATGGTCGTCGCGGAGTCCGCTCACGCCGCCTTCCACAAGGCGGCGCACAATTTCGGTCTGACGCTCCACAAGGCGCCTGTGAAGGACGATTGGACTGCGGACGTCGATGCGATGGCTGCGCTGTGCAACGACAACACCGTGTTGGTGGTGGGCTCGGCGCCGCAGTATCCGCAAGGGGTGCAGGACGACATCCCGGCGATCGCTGCGCTCGCAGCGTCGATCGGCGCCAACTGTCACGTCGATGCCTGCATGGGTGGATTCGTGCTGCCGTTCGTCGAGATGCTCGGGCGCGAGGTGAAGCCGTGGGACTTCCGCGTCGAGGGGGTGACCACGATCTCGGCCGACATCCACAAGCTCGGCTACGCACCCAAGGGCGTGTCGGTGATCTTGCATCGCAACAAGCAGTCGCGGGCGTACCAGACGTTCGTGTTCGACGGTTGGCTCGGGGGGTTCTATGCGTCACCGAACATGCAGGGCACCAGGTCCGGCCTGCCGATGGCGTGCGCTTGGGCGGTGATGTCGCACCTCGGCATCGAGGGGTACGTCGACCTCACGCGACAGATGCTGGTGAACGCCGATCAGTTCCGTGCCGGGGTCGCAGCGATCGATGGCATCAGGGTGCTCGGCGACAGTCAGTTCCACCTGGTGGCGATGGCGTCCGACCCGGAGTTCGATCCGGAGATCGACATGTTCGCTCTCGGCGATGCGTTGCTCGCAAGAGGCTGGTTCCACGACCGTCAGAGTCCGCCCGACAACCTGCACTCGACGATCAGCAACTCCAACACCGGCGTGATCGAGGAGTACCTGGCGGATCTGGCCGAGTGTGTCGCCGCTGTCGTCGGCACCCGCACCGACGATCGCAGCACCAACTACGCGACCCTCGAGTGACGTCCCCTGCGAGCGATGAGCCAACCGCCCGGATACCGGCGTTTCGCTCATCGCTGGGGGTGTGGTGCGCGGCGGGTCAGTTGATCTGGCGGGACTGGTCGGCCCAGAAGGGCTCGCGCAGCTTGAATTTCTGCAGCTTGCCCGTGGCGGTTCGCGCGAGTTCCTCGCGGAACTCGACCTTCTTCGGGCATTTGTAACCAGCGAGCTTGGTCTTGGCGAACGCAATGAGTTCGGCCTCGGTGAGTGAACTCCCGGGCGCGATGACCACCAGCGCAGTGACCAGCTCGCCCCACTTCTCGTCCGGGACCCCGATCACGGCGACCTCGGTGACATCCGGGTGCTGGAACAGCACGTCTTCGACCTCGATCGACGACACGTTCTCGGCGCCGGTGATGATCACGTCCTTCTTGCGATCGGAGATGATGACGTAGTTGTCGCCGTCGATGATGCCGCCATCGCCGGTGTGGAAGAAGCCGTCGCGGATCGCCGCCTCGGTCTGGTCGGGCTGGTCCCAGTAGCCGTCCATCACCATGTTGCCTCGAGCAAGGATCTCGCCCTGGGCGTCGATCGCCATCGTGCACCCCACCACGGGTGCACCCGCCCGGTTGAGTTTGGCTGCCTGCTCGGCGGGGGAGAGGTCGTCGTACTCGGCGCGCCCTCGATTCATCGTGATCAGCGGAGTGGTCTCGGTGAGCCCGTAGATCTGGACGAACTCCCATCCCAGTTCGGTCGTGCACCGCTCGATCGTGCGGGTCGGCGGCGGAGCACCCGCCACGACGATTCGCACACGGTCGCGCCCGGGGATCGGGCGGCCGGTGTCGGCCTCCCACGTGGCCGCAGCGTCGAGCACCATGTTCAGGACCGCCGGCGCACCGCACATCAACGTCACGCCGTGGTGCTCGACGCGCCGCAGAATCTCGGCGCCGTCGATCTTGCGAATGATGATGTGCTCGGCACCCATTCCGGTGACGGCGTACAGCATCCCCCAGCCGTTGCAGTGGAACTGGGGCAGCGTGTGCAGGTACACGTCCCGGTCGTTCACGCCCATGTGCCAACCGAAGATGCTGGCGTTGAGCCACAGGTTGCGGTGGGTGAGTTGCACTCCCTTGGGGCGAGCGGTGGTGCCCGAGGTGTAATTGATCGTGGCGGTTGCGTCCTCGTCGGCGTCCCACGCTGTGGGCTCGACGCCGAACTTCATCAGCACGGCATCGGCGTCGGCACCGATGATCAGCGTGCGTTCACACTCGACGTCGGCCATGGCGTCGGCCAACTCCGGGTCGACGAGTAACAGCCGGGCGCCGGAATGGGCGACGATGTACTTGACCTCCTCGGCAACGAGGCGGAAGTTGATCGGTACGAGCACGCGGCCCGAACCGGACACACCGAACAGCGCCGTCAGCAGCCGGGCGGAGTTGTGGCTGACCATCGCCACCCGCTCACCCACGCCGATCCCGAGCTCGTCGAGACCAGCGGCCATCGCCCGAGCTCGATCGGCCATCTCCCGATACGTGATCTGGTTCCACGACTCCGCCGGCTGATCGGGTTCGTCGACGATCGCCACCCGATCGGGATAGACGAGCTCGGCTCGACGCAGGAAGTCATTGACGCTCAGTGCCACCTTCATGTCGTCGAAGCTACGCGCTGCGCTTCGAACGCATCGCACTGCGCAAACGGTTCAGCCGCGCGAGGTCAGTGGCCAGGGCCGGTTGCGCTCGATCGTGAGGGCGAGGTCGAGCAGGAGCGGCTCGCTGAAGTGGCGTCCGACGATCTGCAGGCCGATCGGGAGCCCATCGAAGAATCCGGCCGGAACGGAGATCGCCGGATTGCCGTGCAGGTTGGCCGGGAACGTCAGCCGACCGTTGTTGGCCGCACCTGCGTCGACGCCACCGAACACCGAGGCAATCGGGCCCTCGGCGTCGAAGGCGATGTCAGGATTGGTGGCGGTGATCACGAAGTCGACCCCCTGTGCCGGGTCGAAGATCCGGGCCATTGCCTCGTTCACCTCGGTGCGACGACGCTCGATGCGGGCGCGAGCGGTGGCGTCGTACTTGCCCTCGGTGGCCCGCAGCGCGTATCGCATCTCGGGCGTGAGGTCGTCGGCACAGTCGGGCCATTTGTCGCCGAGCTGTTCGGTGATCGAGATCATCCCCGAGATCGACCACGCCCCACCCATCCGCGGCACGTGCGTGTCGATGTCGTCGACTCGTCGAAGTCCGCAGTCGGCGATCAGCGCCGTGCCTGCCTCGTCGAGCAGCTCCCACATGATCGGCGAAACGACCGCGCCTCCCCAGTCGTCGACCACGGCCACACGCTGGCCGCGGAGCGCGTCGAGGTGCGAGCCGAGATCGGCCTCCCAGCCGTCGACCTGCGCAAGGCTCAACGGATCGCGTGGGTCGTGGCCGTTGGTCACGTCGAACCACCGGGCGGTGTCGCGCACCGAGCGAGCCATGCAGCCGATCGACACGGTGAGGTTGCCGTATTCTGCGTGCGGGCCGCGAGGGATGCGGCCGAACGTGCCCTTCAGCCCGACCAAGCCCGTGAACCCTGCGGGGATCCGGATCGAGCCGCCGCCGTCTCCGCCGGTTGCGATCGGGTAGATGGCTCCGGCCACTGCCGACGCCGACCCGCCCGACGATCCGCCCGGAGTCTTGCCGTGCTGCCACGGGTTGTGTGTCGCGCCGTGCAGCTTGGTGCGGGTGAGGTTGACGCCGCCGAACTCGCTGGCGGTGGTCTGCCCGGCGAGCACCGCACCACCTCGATCGACGAGCCGCTGCACCATCGTGGACGTGTGCGCTGCGATGCCGTCGCGCAGTGGGACCGACGCCTCGGTGTCGGGCCAACCGTGCACCGGCGTCAGTTCCTTCACGCCGACCGGGACACCACCGAACGGACGGCTGACATCAGCGCTCGCGGCGGCCGATCGTGCGGCGTCTCGGTCCTCGAAGCAGACGGCGTTCAAGTCGCTGGCGTCGACGGCAGCGAACGCGGCCTCGAGTTCCTCGCTCGGCGATCGTTCACCTGCCCGGAACGCTTCGACCAGACCGACTGCATCTCCCTGCCACGTGTCAGAACTCATGGGGCGGGACTGTACGGCCCGCCTACGATCGTCGTCGCCATGGACTCACGCACATTTCTCGGACTCGAACCCACTCACAACCCGTTCCGCTGGAAATTGCCGGTGACCGAGGGGATCTCGACGACCGGAAGTTTCCTGTTCGGAGGTTCCGGACTCGGGGCCGCCATCTCAGCGTTGGAGGGAACCTCGGGTCGCCAGTGCGTGTGGGCGACGGCGCAGTACCTGTCGTATGCCAAGCCGGGTGAGGTGGTCGACATCGACGTCACGATCGCTGTCGACGGTCATCAGATCACCCAGGCGCGAGCGGTGTGCCACGTTGCCGACCGCGAAATCCTGACGGTGAACGCAGCGCTCGGTGATCGGCCGATGGAGGCGTCAGGACAATGGGAGGTGATGCCCGCCGATGTGCCTCCGCCCGAGGAGTGCCGTGAACGGCCGCACTTCGCGGAAATGGCCGGTTCGATCAACGATCGGCTGGAGGAGCGGATGGTCAAGGCTCGCCCGTTCGAGAAGCTCGACGGCAGCGAGCATGGCGATGGCCAGACGATGCTGTGGGCGCGCTTGCCCGACGTGATCACCGGAGTCGACGCCACCACACTCGCGATCCTGGGTGACTTCGTTCCGATGGGGATCGGCCAGGCGCTCGGTGCCAGAGCTGGCGGCAACAGCCTCGACAACACGCTGCGGGTGTGCCGGATCGTGCCGACCGAATGGGTGCTGATGGACATCCGAGTCCATGCCGTCGAACGCGGCTTCGGCCACGGCCTCGTGCACATGTTCGCGCAGGACGGCACGTTGCTCGCGACTGCGAGCCAATCCGTGATCGTGCGCTACTGGAAGCGCTGAAGTCGCCTCCGACGCGTCCACCCACCCGCCGAGCGGATCGTCCGAGCGAAGGCCCACTGCGTAGTGTCGGTGCCATGGTGCTCCCGAGCCGTCCTGGCATGACCGTTCCACTCCCCGGCCCGCTCCACAGCCACCGAGAGAAGCTCGGTGCGCTCGCCGACATGGGCTACACCGACATCTGGTCGGCCGAGTCCGATGGCGCCGATGCGTTCACGCCGCTCGCGCTGGCAGCCGCCTGGGAACCGCGATTACGGCTCGGTACGGCAATCGTCCCCGCCTACACCCGCGCCCCCGCGTGCATGGCGCAGAGCGTTGCTTCGATGGCCGACGCCGCCCCTGGGCGCTTCGTGATCGGAATCGGTTCGTCGAGCAACGTCATCGTCGAGCGCTGGAACGGCGTGCCGTTCGACGAGCCGTACAAGAAGGTGCGCGACGTCGTGCGATTCCTCAAAGATGCGCTCGGCGGTGAGAAGATCAAGCACACCTACGACACATTCGAGGTCAATGGATTCAAACTCGGTGTGCGACCCGAGCAGACCCCGCCGATCCTGGTCGCTGCCCTTCGGGAGGGCATGCTCCGTCTTGCAGGACGTGAGGCCGATGGTGCGATCATCAACTGGTTGTCGCCCGAGGATGTGGCGAAGGTGGCACCGGTCGTGCTCGATGCTGCCGGGGGTGAGGAGCGCGAAATCGTCGCTCGGATCTTCTGCTGCCCCAGCGAGAACGCGGAGGTGGTGAGAGCCGCAGCAAAGTTCGCGATCGCTGCGTATCTCAACGTGCCCGTGTACGCAGCGTTCCACGAGTGGCTCGGTCGTGGCGATCAGTTGCAGGGAATGTGGGACTCCTGGAAGGCCGGCGACCGAAAGGCGGCGCTGGCGGCAATACCCGACCAGGTGGTCGACGATCTGGTCGTGCACGGTTCGCCCGCCGAGTGCCGAGCCAAGATCCAGGCGTACTTCGACAACGGCGTCACCACGAGTTCGCTGGCGATCCTCCCGCTCGACCCCGAACTCGATTACTGGCAGGCCGTGACCGACCTGTCGCCCTCGGCGGGTTGAGCGCCACGAGTCGGCCCCTCATGCAGCGCGATCGTGGCGGGGTGTGAGGTCGACGGCCGATTCGTTCGTGCGAGCGGCAAGCATCTGACGGATCTCGGCGACATGGCGGAGACCGCGTTCGCGGGTGTCCTGGCTCAGTCGGAAACGAGCCGGCGTGGAGGTGGTGGGGAGCAGCGTCAGCTGTTCGACGGTGGAGGTGACGGCGGTGGGGGCTGAGGTCTTCATACCTCCCATCATGAACAGGGGGTACTACAGAGTTCCCCAACCCGAGATCGCGAACAGTCAGGCGGTGCGTTTGCGGCTGAGGGCGTCGACTGACGAGGCGACGAGCAGCGCGAGACCCGAGCAGATGAACTTGACGCCCGAGCTGCTGAAGTCGACCTCCCAGCCGAAGAGGTCGGTCTTGCCGATCAGACCCAGTCCGTTGGGGATGAGCGCGAGCACAAGGCCGCCGAGCACTGCGTTGATCATCCGACCTCGACCACCGAACAAGGACGTTCCGCCGATGACCGCAGCACCGACCGCAAGCAGCAACGTGTCGTTCGCTCCGGTGTTCGAGTCGACCGAGTTGACTCGCGACGCCAGGAAGATGCCGCCGATTGCGGCAACGAGGGCGGCGCAGACGAACGCCGACCACTCGACCCACTGGACGTTGATACCTGCGCGACGAGCCGCCTCACGGTTGCCGCCCACCGCGTAGAGGAAACGCCCGTACCGCAGTCGATCGAGCACGAAACTCAACACGACGACCAAGATCGCAATGGCCGGAATCACGATCGGCATGCCGGTGATGGGCTGCGGTGCGGACGCAAAGGCCCGGTTCTGGTTCAGCAAGGCGGTCACGACCCCGACGAGTACGACGCCGACCCCGAGGCGGATCGCCACGAGTGACATCGGTACCGCACCGTACGAGAGGCGTTGGCGTCGGAACTGCGACAGGCCGTACAGGCCGAGCCCCACCACAGCGACGATCCACGACTGCGCAGGGGACAACGTGCCGCCCACCACGTTGTTGATGAAGTCGTTGTCGATGCGCACGCTGCCGCCGTCACGCACGATGAGCAGCAAAATCCCTTGGAACAGCAGCACGTTCGCCAACGTCACCACGAACGACGGAATTCCGACTTTGGCCACCATGAAGCCGGTGAAGAGCCCGAGGATGAGCGCCACCCCGAATGCAGCCAGCAGTGAGGTGGCCAGCGGCCAGCCATCTTGGAGCCTGGTGGCGAGCACAGCAGCCGAGACGCCCGCCGTGAACCCCGCAGAGAGATCGATGTCGCCGAGCAGCAACACGAAGGTGACTGCCATGGCGATCACGATGACCGACGATGCCTGATCGAGGAAGTTGGCCAAGTTGAGCAGCGACAGGAAGCTGTCCGGCCGTGAGAGACCGAAGATCGCAACGAGCACGATGATGGCGAGAACGGCCGGGACCGAGCCCAGGTCGCCCGACTTCAGACGGGTGACGCTCGCACGAACGACGTCGGACAGGCTGTTCTGCTGATCATCGAGCGAGAAGTCGCTGAGCGCCTGGCTGACACTTACTGGCTCGTTGCCGGCGTCGGGAGGAGTGTCCCCGGTGATGGTCATACGATGCGTCCCTCGACGAGGCCGTGGGAGCCGGAGCGCCCGGAGGTGATCAGCTCGACCAGCGTTTCGCGTTTGACGCCAGTACCGGTGGGAATGTCGGCGGCCACCCGACCGAGGTACATCGCGCACACGCGGTCTGCCACCTCGAGCACGTCGTTCATGTTGTGGGAGATCAACACGACACCGACACCACTCGCTGCGAGCCGACGAACGAGCTCGAGGACCTGTTCGGTCTGCGCGACGCCCAGTGCCGCAGTTGGCTCGTCGAGCACCACCAGCTTCGACTTGCCCAGCACCGCTTTGGCGATCGCAACCGTTTGTCGTTGGCCGCCCGACAGCGACGACACCGGTTGGCGAACACTCTTGACGGTTCTCACGGAGAGCGATGCGAGGGTCTCGCGGGCTGCCATCTCCATCGCGTGCTCGTCGAGCATTCCTCGTCGGACGATCTCACGCCCGAGAAACATGTTCTGGACGATGTCGAGGTTGTCGCACAACGCCAGATCTTGATACACGACCTTGATACCAAGCTCGGCTGCGTCGCGAGGGCTTGCGATGTGGACGTCATCGCCATCGAAGCGCAGCGATCCCGTGTCCATCCCGTAGATCCCGGCGATGCACTTGATCAGGGTCGACTTGCCCGCTCCGTTGTCACCGATCAACGCGGTGACGGTCCCCGGGAACACCTTGAAGTCGACGTCGTGCAGCACGTGCACCGGGCCGAAGCTCTTGTTGATCCCGCTCGCCGCCAGCAACGGCTCGACCGCAGTTGTCGTCGATGCGACCGCGGACGCTGTTTCAGACATCGAATCCCCCCACTTCACGCCTCCCCGGACTCACTCCACCCCTGACACCGACTCCAAAACAGAACTGGTGCCGACCCGGTTGATCCGAGCCGGCACCAGACTGCCATGCAACGCCATGTCGGCGCCGCATTTTCAGGTCACTCGACGCCGTTCTCGGTGCAGAGGTCTTCGATGCCTGCGCAGAGCTCGGCGACGTCGACGAATCCGTCGGCGGCCGGGATCTTCACGTCGGCGATGTAGATCGGCTGGATTTCAGCCTGCAGGTATGGGATCTCACCGTTCTCGTTGTCGATGGTCGCGTTGGCGATGGTGGTGATGTCATCGCCGTTGAGGAGTGCAACCGCTGCAGCGACTGCACCGTTGGCCTCTTCGACGACGGGCTTGTACACCGTCATGCACTGCGTGCCCTGCAAGATGGCTCGCAGGCCTTCGAGCGTGGCGTCCTGACCCGTGGTCGGAACCGTCAGACCGGCATCGGCCAGCACCTGCTGGGCGGCCAGTGACAGACCGTCGTTGGCGACGAGCACGCCGTCGACTTCACCGCCGGCAGCGGTCAACAGCTGCTCGAAGATGACGCCACCTTCGGCATTGTCCCAGTCCGGAACGGCTTCTTCGCCGACCGTCTCGAGTCCGCTGCCTTCGATGGCGGTCTGGTAGCCCTGCTTGAACAGCGTGGCGTTGTTGTCTGTAGGGGATCCGTGGAGCTGGATGATCTTCATGCCCTCGACGGCGTCGGCGCCACCGAGACACTCGATGATGCCTTCGCCCTGAGCGGTACCGACGGCGACGTTGTCGAACGACACGTAGACGTCGGCGGAACCGCCGAGTGTGAGGCGGTCGTAGTCGATGTTCTTGACACCGGCGGCGGCTGCCTTCTCCTGGATCGCAGCGCCCGACTCGGAGTCGAGGTTCACGATCGCCAGCACGCCCACGCCATCGGCGATCATCTGATCGGCGATCGTGGCCATGGTGTTCTTGTCACCTTCGGCGTTCTGGATGTCGCATTCGATGCCAGCTTCGTCACAGGCTGCCTGGATGAGCGGACGGTCGAAGGATTCCCAGCGGGCCGATGATGCGGAGTCCGGCAGGATGAATCCGGCCTTCCCGCCGCCTGCGGCTGCGCCGTCGGTTGCGGCCGGGGCCTCGGTGCCGCTGCCGGCGGCGTCGGTATTGCTGCTACTCGAATCGTCGCTGCCGCATGCAGCCGTCACGAGCGCAAGCGCTCCGACGATGCACAAGGTGCGACGTGTGGACTTGTTCATGGTGCTCCCCCTCAGGAGTGTTGACGTCGATTCGACTCGACGGGTGTTCAGCTGCCTGCGAGGTAGCCCTCGCAAGAGTCGGTTGGTCAGAGGTTTGTAAACATGATCAACAAACTTTCGCCAGTTTATGTCGCACCGGTGCTGCAATGTCAAGCACCACGCACCGTCGCCATGACTCGCGCAGGGTCGTCGACGAGTGCGCTGAAGGCGAGCTCGGCAGCTCCGACCGTGATGGCGGCAGCGCCGAGCGAGGCGGCGAGGATCGGAATCTCGCGCTGGGCGTCGCGGAATCGACGGAGTGCGAGCTCGCGATCGAGCTGAGGCTTGACGTACGGAAGGACACGACCGAGCAGCCCGGCGAGCACGACGCGGTCGGGGTCGAGCACGTTGATCAGGCCGGTGAGGCCGACTGCCAGCCATTTCGCCTCCTCGTTCAACGCCGCGATCGCCAACGGGTCGCCCTCGTCGGCCAGCGCGAGGAATCGTTCGACTGCCTGCGTGCCACCATCTTCGGCGAGGCCAGCGCGTCGAAGCAGTGCCTGCTCACCGACCTCGGTCTCCCAACAACCGATCGCGCCGCATCGGCACTGCCGTCCGTCGGGATTGACCGGCAGGTGCCCGACCTCGCCGGCAAAGCCGGAATGACCGACGAGCGGCACGCCGTCGATGACCACACCGCCGCCGACGCCGACCTCGCCAGAGACGAATAACAGGAGATCTGAACCAACACCTGCACCGAACAGCGATTCGGCTCGCGCACCGAGGTCGGCGTCGTTGCCGATCCGGATGGGCAGTCCGTTGCCGAGCGTCTCGGCGAGCGGCCCGGCGAGGTCGGCTTCCACCCATCCGAGGTTGGGGGCGACGACCACGTTGTTGTCGGCGCCCCGGATGACGCCGGGCACCGACACGCCGATCCCGAGCAGATGGCGCGGCGTCCCCGAACGACCTGCCGAGCGACGCTGGTCGTCGACGCGCCGGACCAATGCAGCGACATCGGTGATCGTGTGTCGAACCGAGAGTCGGCGGCGTGGGCGCGAGTGGCGCATCGACGTGACGATGGCTCCGTCGAGGCCCACGATCGAGACAGCGATCTCGTCGACCATCACCTCGATCGCCAGCGCGCCGACATGCTGGCTGTTGATACTCACGACCGGCGATGGTCGCCCAGGACTGCCGTCGGGCGCAGGTGGTGACTCGACCACCAGGTGCAGTTCGGCCAGTTCACCGAGCAGACCCGCGATCGCGCTCCGTGTGAGTCCCGTGGCGGCAACGATCGCCGAACGCGACATCGGACCGTGGCGCCGAACGAGATCGACCAACAGTGAGAGATTGGATCGGCGAACCTGTGAAGCGCGGGCTGCCGATGGCATGTTTGCACTGTAGACCGATGTTTGTCATAGTTGTCGACAAACATCGGTTCGGCGTCGCCGGCCCGACCGACCAGCTCACAGAACCGAGAATCCAATGTCCGATGCGTTCTTTCCCGATGTCGACAAGATTCGTTACGAGGGTGCCGACTCCGACGATCCGTTGTCGTTCCGTTGGTACGACGCCGAACGAGTGGTGGCGGGTCGCCCGATGGCCGATCATCTGCGCTTCGCCGTGTCGTACTGGCACTCGTTCAACTCCGAGGGAATCGACATCTTCGGTGCCGGCACCCTCGATCGACCGTGGCTGGAGCCCGGCAGCGACCCGATGAGCGCTGCGAAGGAGAAGATGGTGGTTGCCTTCGAGTTCCTCGAGAAGCTCGGCGCTCCGTTCTACTGCTTCCACGATCGCGACATCGCGCCCGAAGGTGCAACATTTGCGGAGTCGTGCCGCAACTTCGACGAGATGGTCGAGTTGGCCGCCGGACACCAGGAGCGCACCGGGGTTCGCCTGCTGTGGGGCACGGCCAACCTCTTCTCGCACCCCCGATTCCAGGCCGGTGCGGCCACCAATCCCGATCCCGACTTGTTCCGTTACGCAGCGGCCCAGGTGGCGCACTGCATGACGGCGACGAAGCAGCTCGGCGGCGAGAACTACGTGTTGTGGGGTGGCCGTGAAGGCTACGACACGCTGCTCAACACCGACATGCGGCGCGAGCTCGACCAACTCGGCCGGTTCTTCAACATGGTGATCGAGCACAAGTACGCGATCGGTTTCGAGGGAGCGATCCTCATCGAGCCCAAGCCGTTCGAGCCGACGAAGCACCAGTACGACTACGACGTGGCGACCGTGCACGCGTTCCTGCAGAAGTACGGCCTGCAAGACGAAGTGAAGGTGAACATCGAGGTGAACCACGCCACGCTCGCAGGTCACGATTTTGCTCACGAGATCGCAACGGCGTTCACGGCAGGCATCTTCGGATCGATCGATGCCAACGCTGGCGATGATCGTCTCGGCTGGGATCTCGATCGGTTCCCGGTGTCGGTCGAGCAGATGACGCTCGGCATGCTCGAGATCCTTCGCGGCGGCGGGTTCACCACGGGAGGGATGAACTTCGATGCCAAGCTGCGTCGTCAGTCGAGCGATCGCAACGACATGTTCCACGCCCACATCGGCGGCATGGACACGATGGCGCGAGCACTGGTCGCGGCCGCCGCGATCATCGACGACGGCGAGCTCGATCGCCGCCGTGAGGACCGGTATGCGGGTTGGGCCACCGAGCACGACGTCCTTGCCGGCAAGGTCACACTGCAGGAACTCCACGACGCCCAACTCGGCACCGACAAGGAGCCGAACCGCACGAGCGGCCACCAGGAGGCGCTCGAGAACCTGGTCGCAAAGCACATCGAGCGCACCCGCTGACGCTGAATTTGCGGTGACTCGGCGTCGTCGGTCAGCCGAGGGCCATCAGCGAGATCCCGGCGATCACGCCGAGGATGCCGATCATCTGCCACCAGCGCAGCGTGTCCTCGTCGAAGGCGGCCGCCAGGGTCGCCGACACCGCGGGGAACATCGACGCCGACACTGCGACCGTGGCGAGCGAACCCTGCTGCGCGCCGATGGCGAACGCCACGATGGCCAGCGATCCGCACGTGCCCGAGATCAACATCGGTACCACCAGAGGTCGCGGTGGCAGGCGCGGAACCCCACGTGCCGTTGCGAGCACGAGCATCACCACCAGCGCCGTCACTCGCTGAGCAGCGGGTGCCCACACTCCGCTGTCGTCGCCGGCCTCGCCCACCATGGTGAACGACACACCGAACAGCACTGCTGCCATCAATGAGAGTCCGATGCCTCGCCGAAGCGTGCCCTTCAGCGCCGGCGAGTACATCACGAGCAGCAGGCTCGAGATCGCAACGACCACGCCGACGACCACGAGCCCTGTCAGCCGATTGCCGTTCACGACGTCCCAGCCGAGCGGAATCAAGGCCGCCCCGAGTGCCACCAGCGGGCCGGCCACCGCGGCTGAGGACGTGGCCATCGCCTCGTACAGCAGGGCGAGCGCAATCCCCACGATCAGACCGGACGACCCCCCGAGCACCACGTCCCGGAGGGCGTACACGCTCGGGATCAGCGCCAGCGCAATGAGCGCTGACACGGCTCCACCGAGCATGGCGCCGCTCGTCGCGGTGATGGCGTTCGACCGTCGGGTGCCGTACCGACCGAGGAAGTCGGAGCAGCCGATCAGGACCGACGCAAGGGCGCCGAGGACGATGGGCAAGGCTCTGACTCAGGCGTTCTTCTCGTTGCGCGAAACGTGTTCGGCGTTCGCCGCGGCGAATCGTTCGAGCCGCGCCGCAGGGTCTTGTCGGTAGAACGCCTGCAACTCGGCGTAGAGGGCCGGTTCGTGTTCGCGAGCATCGAGTGGTCGGTTGAAGAACACCTCGGTGGCCACGGCGAAGAACTCGGCCGGGTTGGTGCCCGCGTAGGACCGCAGAACGAGCGATTCCTCGGCGCGCACCGAGTCGTACGCAGCAGTGCACACCTCGACCCAACGCTTGCGGGCGACCTCGTCGCCGAGCGGAGGTGTGCCGTCGGTGATGCCGTCGAGCATGTCGAGCTGGTGAGCGAACTCGTGGTAGACGACGTTCTGCCCCCACGCCGGGAATCGTGCTCCGCGGCGCGCTGCGGACCACGACAACACCACCGGACCGCGATAGTGAGCTTGTCCTGCGAGTGTCTGAGTCCCCGAAGCTCGGAGCCCGCCGCCGGCGGCGTGATCGCCGGACAGTCGCACTGTCGACGGGTGAACGATCACCGAAGTGAGTTGCGGGTACTGGTCGATCTCGAGTCCGAGCAGCAACATCGATGCCTGTGCCGAGATCAACACCCGGAGATCGTCCGTCAGTTCGAACCCGTTCGCCGCTTCCCACCTGGTGTCATGAAAGAACGCGGCGACGAGGAACTCCATGCGCGCGAGTTCGCGAGGTTCGAGCATCCGCCAATGCTCGAAGTCACGTTCGAGCACTGAATGCCACACTGGATCGAACTGCGGGCCATCGCGGTCGAACCAACGACGAAGTCGGTCGATCACGGTGTTCGTCAGCTCGTGCCGAGGCGTCCGAGCCCGGCTCGGACCGCCTGGGGGATCTCGTCGGGGCTGCCGTAGTACTCGGCCAGGCGACGTTCGGCATCGGCGCCGAAGAGGATCTCGGCCACCTCGGCGAGGCCCGGGGAGTTCCGGATGTCGTCGTCGTGCACGACGAGTTCGATCTTCGATCGGCGCCGCATGAAATCATCGAGCCGGGTCACCATCTCGGTGCGAGCGGCAGCGTGCAACTCGACGCGGAGATAGTCGGCGGAGCCCATCACGTCCTGCGCCATCGTCGGATCCTCCCGGATCGCTTCGAGCATCCCGAAGGCCCGCCGACCGTATCGTCGCCACAGCCGGTCGGTCAGCGGCTCGGTGTCGGCCTTGGTGCGGTAGCGATCGAGCTGCATGAGCCGCGCCTGACGGTAGAACTCCTCGCGGGTGGCAGCTGCGGGTTCGCCGTACCAATTGTGCAGGTCGGGCTCGAGCGGCACGCCGAGCCGCTCGACCTCGTGTGCGACCTCTTCACCCACGTTGATGCAGTCGGTGAGCTTGCCACCGAACACGGTGATCACCCCACGGGCGTGATCGGTCTCGATGGCGTGCTTCCGGCTGAGCTTGGTCCAGTCGACGTCGTCGTGATCGCCGCTGCTGCGCTTCACGACCAACGGGCGAACGCCACACCGTTCGGCGATGATGTCGGCCCTGGTCAAGGGTGTCGGCAAGTCCATTCGTGCGTTGATCTGACCGAGGAGGAACTCGACGTCGTCGTCGGTCACCTCGGTGAACGGGGTGTCGACTCGGGTGTCGGTGGTGCCGATCACCGACTGTCGGCCCATCGGGATCACGTAGAACAGCCGCTGCGAATCGTCGAAGAATGCGAGCACCTTGTGGTGTTCGGTGGTGGTCAGACGTGGCACCACGAGATGGATGCCCTTGGAGTAGACGATGCGGTGATCGGTCGTGAGTCCCCACTCGTGGTTCACGTCGTCGACGAACGGACCGGCGGCGTTGACGATCGTGCGCGCCGTGGTGGTGAACTCGACGCCAGTGTCGACGTCGCGCAGGCGGGCGACCCAACGCCCATCGGACCGTTCGGCCGAGACGAGTTCGACGTAGTTCGCCGCCGCAGCACCGGCGTCGATGGCCGCCCGCACGAACGAGAACACGAATCGGGCGTCGTTGTCGACGAGGATGCCGTCGTAGTACTCGATGCCGCCGAGCGCGCTCGAGGTGTCGATCGCCGGCTCCTCGCGTTCGATCTGGTTCTTCGACAGCACACGGGGTCGACGAGTGCCGAACATGCCGATGATCCAGTAGCCGAGCGAGCCGAGACCGGCGAACCACGGCTTGTACGGCGACGTCTCGTCGAGCGTTGCGTAGAACCCGATCTGCTTGATGTTGTCCGGGTAGGCCTTCATCAGTCGGTTACGAGACCGGCACAGTTTCGAGACCAGGAAGAACTCGTAGTTCTCGAGGTACTTGAAGCCGCCCCAGACGAGGTTCGACGACGCCTGACTCGTGAAGCTGGCGAAGTCTCCCCGGTCGACGATGGCGACCTTCGCGCCGCGTCCTGCCAGTGACGCCGCCGCAACTGCGCCGTTGATGCCGCCGCCGACCACCAGGGTGTCGAAGGTCTCGGTCTCGAGGCGCTCGATGTGGCGGTCGCGAAGTGTCACGCCGCGCTCACGATCATGATCACGGCGACCACACTGCCGATCCCGACCGCCACCGGGGTTGCCCAGACGGTCCAGGCAGGCCCCCGCCGATGCGACGGTGCGAGCATGATCGAGCCGCACACTGCGCCCGCGACGGCGCCGCCGAGGTGCCCGCCGATCGAGATGCCCGGGATGGCGAACGTGATGAACAGGTTGAGGATCAACGTGGTGCCGATGCCGGTGGTGAACGGGTTGATCCCCCGACGCCAGAGCCCGACCGTCGCGGCGGCGAGCAACCCGAACACCGCACCGGACGCTCCGGCGGTGATGCCTCCGCTGTCGAGCAGGACCACGCCGAGCGACCCGCCGAGCAGCGATGCCATGTACAGCAGGAGGTAGTTGACTCGGCCGAGTGCCGGCTCGAGCATCGGGCCCAGCACGTAGAGGAAGTACATGTTGAACGCGATGTGGATGATGCCGAAGTGCAGGAATCCCGACGTGACCAGGCGGTACCAGCCATCTGGTTGGGTGATGAAGGCGCCACCGTCGTCGCTCTGCCAGGCGATCGGTTCCGCCAGCACGTCCTTGCTGAGCCCGAGCCGCAGGTGCATGTCGGTCACCCCGCCGGTGAGTGCCGACGGTTCGCGGGTCACCAACAGCACGAGCGCGAAGACCGCGACGTTCACTGCGATCAGCGACATGGTCACCAGGACTGGCTGGCGTGCCGACCAGAACCGCGCTCGCGTTCGAGCGTCGGGTTTGCCGGCCTTCAGGCAGTCGGGGCAGTGGCTGCCGACCGCAGCCTGCGTGAGGCACGAGTTGCAGGTCGGTTTGCCGCACCGCGTACACCTTCGCCCCGTGATGCGGTCGGGATGGCGGTAGCAGCTGATGGTCGATCCGACGCTCGGGGCGAGCGGAATCGACGGGATCGGTCCGGGGCCCGGCGCGCCGGTTGACCGCGACTCCGGAGGTGGTGGGGGAGGCAACGGCACGTCACCAGGGTACCGAGTTGCCCCCGTCCGACGACCGCGAGTCGGCGTCGGGGGAACGTTGCTCAGTGCGGGGCGGTCAAGACGAGTTGGCCGGCGGGTCCGGGCGCAGCGAGGAGGTTTCCCTGCACCAGATCACAACCTGCTGATCGAAGCCGCCGCAGTTGGTCGGTGCTGCTGACCCGTTCGGCCACCACGCGCATGCCGAGGGAGTGAGCGAGCAGGACCACGGCTCGAACGATCCGAGTGTCGGCTTCGGTCGATCCCGACGGCAGGGCGAGCGAGCCGTCGAGCTTCAAGATGTCGGCACCCACATCGGTGAGCAGCGACAATGCGTTTGCTCCGGTGCCGAAGTTGTCGATCGCCACTTGGACGCCGGCGCGGCGGAACGTTCGCACGCTCCGATCGACGTCGGAATTCCGGCCCAACAGAGCAGTTTCTCGAGCTTCGAGCACCAGACGCTCCGGTGCCAGCTCGTAACGACGCAACATCGACAGCACCTGGGTGGGGAACGAAGGACTCGCCATCTGCGCCGTCGACGCGTTCACGTGGACAGCGAAGTCGTTGCCGACGACGTCGTGATCGATCCATTGGCGTGTCTCGACCAGTGCCTGTTCGAGCACGAACTCTCCGAGCCGCCCGATCGTTCCCGATTCCTCGGCGATGTGGATGAATTCGGCGGGGTCCATGTGACCGCGGTCGATGTGGTGCCAACGGGCCAGAGCTTCTGCGCCAACCGCACGACGGTCCACCGTGGAGAACAACGGTTGGAACACGACCGTGAGCTGCTGGTCGGTGATGGCACGTCCGAGCTCGGCGCCGAGCGCGGTGCGCTCGCGAGCGGCCGCCCGCATCTCGGGCGTGAACAGACAGGAACGGGTCCGTCCCGACCCCTTTGCCTCGTACATGGCGGTGTCGGCGTTGCTGATCAGTGCCTCGGCGGCTGCGTCGTCGTTCATCGCGAGCACTTCGTGGTCGCTCACTGCCACACCGATACTCACCGAGAAATCGAGGTCGATCTCGCGAAGCCGGAGGCGTCCCGTGAGCGATCGTCGCATGCGTTCGGCCAGCTCGAGCGCGGTGACGGTGTCGGGGACGTCGGCACACACGACGAGGAACTCATCGCCGCCGATACGTGCAACGCGATCCTCCGGCCGGATGCTGTCGGCGAGGCGTCGTGCGGCCTGGACGAGCAGCTGGTCGCCGATCGGGTGTCCGAGCGCATCGTTGACGTACTTGAGCCGGTCGACGTCGATGAAGATCGCAGCCACGTGGCCTGGTCTGGTGCGCTGCGCAGCGATCGCATGGGCGAGGCTGGACATGATCCGGCGTCGGTTGGCCAGGCCCGTGAGCGGGTCGTGGGTGGCCCGGTGGCGCAGCATGGCGGTTTCGTCGCGTGCGCGGGTGACGTCGTGGGCGATCAAGCCGATGAACCCGCCGCCCTCGAGCGAATCGTGGCGACGCACGGCGACGGTCGCTCGAAGTACGCGCGCTTCGCCGAATGCGTCGACGTGGTCGATGTCGCCCTGCCAGGTGCCACCGAATTCGCCGGCGACGAGCTGGCGTGGGGCATGATCGAGAATCGACCGGAGCATCAGGTGAGCGGGGCTGCCCACCACGAGTTCATCTGTTGATCCGGCGCGCAAGAGATGCAGCGCAGAGTCGTTCGCCGCCTTGACCGAACCGTTGAATCCGATGATGACCATCGCAGTTCCGTCGGCATCGAGCAACGACCGCTGGGCGAACTGCAAGAGGTGTTCGGTGGGCGGTGGCCAGGCGCGCGAATTGGAGCTCGTTTGCCCCTCGTTGAGATTGTCGCCCGGCACTGGTGCTCCCTCTCCGCTCGATGCCTCGGTCTGTTGCCCCGGGCACGAAGTTTCACCGTTGGTAGAACCCTGTCACGTCGGTTGACGCAATCGTCAATTTTGCGATCGTGTCCAAGAACTCGACTGCAGTGTCTCCATCGGCAAGTTCGAGCTGTTGGTTGAGCGCATATGCCGTAAGTCTGTACAGATGGGGTTCCTCGCCGGGCGGTGGACAGGGCCCGCCGTAGTCGACATCACCGAAGAAATTGAGGGCCTGGAGTGTTCCCGGGGGAGCGTCTCCCTCCGTCAGTGCGATTTCTGCGGGGTCGAGTCCGCCGATCACCCAGTGGACGAACGGCTGTCCGTCGCTGACGGCCGAGTCGTCGACGAGGGCGATCGCGACTTCGACCGTTCCACCGGGCACGCCACCCCAGCTGACCGCCGGAGCCACATCGAGGCCGTCGCACGTGAAGCGTGGCTCGATGTCGCCACCATCCTGCCAGGGCGCCACCATGCTGAACGGCTCGACGGTCGCCGCTGTCGGAACCGAGCTCGTCTCAGCGCCGGGGTCGACACCGAAGGTCGGGGCGGTGCCGACCGCGTCCGCCACTGTCGATGCCACGGTCTGGATGGGGTAGTCGGCCGGGTCGTAGCGCTGGAGCTGTTTGCCGTCACCGGTG
This sequence comes from Actinomycetes bacterium, assembly GCA_031426215.1. Classification (GTDB taxonomy): domain Bacteria; phylum Actinomycetota; class Acidimicrobiia; order Acidimicrobiales; family Ilumatobacteraceae; genus Sva-07. The sequence goes on along the minus strand of JANPKU010000091.1, from coordinate 12,790 downwards.
TCGCAGCCTGCGAGGACGGCGACCGCTGTGATCGTCGAGACCAACATCGTGACCGTCCGTCGCTGCACCCGCCGGATCGTAGGCGCTGTCGATCGACACCGGGAATCACGGGTGACATCGGCCAGCGGTAGTCTGCCCAGGGTGACCGAACGCCTCTCGTTGCTCACCGTGCACGCTCATCCCGACGACGAAGCGTCGAAGGGGGCACCCACCGTGGCCCGCTACCACGACCAGGGAGTTCACACCGTGCTGGTGTGCTGCACCGGTGGTGAGGAGGGCGACCTCCAGAACCCGTCGTTGCGGGAACCCGGTCAACCGTTCCACGGGCTGACGCCGGAAGAGGAGAGGGCCAAGGTCGCCTCGCTGCGAGCTCCGGAACTCGCCGAGTCTGCTGCGATCATCGGCTTCGACGTGGTCGAGATGTTGGGCTACCGCGACTCGGGAATGGCCGACACCGAGCCGAACCAGCATCCCGAGTGCTTCCATCAGGCCGACATCGACGAGGCCACCGGCCGGCTGGTCGCCGTGATCCGCCGTGAACGGCCGCAGGTGATCATCACCTACGGAGACGACCAGCGCGGCTACCCCCATCCCGACCACCTTCGTGTGCACGACATCTCGGTGCTCGCGTTCGAGCGAGCGGGCGACCCCGACTGGTATCCGGATCTGGGCGAGCCGTTCGCCCCCTCGAAGCTCTACTACTCGGTGTGGTCGAAGGCTCGGGCGTTGGCGATCCACGAACTGATGATCCGTGTGAAGGGTGAGTCCCCGTTCACGCAGGAGTGGCTCGATCGGCCGACGCAGGACCAACGCATCACGACACGAATCGACATCACCGGCTACGGCCACGTCCGTCGGGGCGCGCTGCAGGCTCACGCCACCCAGGTCGACCCGTCGTCGGCATGGTGGGGATTCGGCTTCGACGACGACGAGTTCACTGCGGCGTACCCGTGGGAGGACTGGATCCTGGCCCGGACGCTGGTCGGATCGATCCCGGCCGACGACAGTGAACGCGACCTGTTCGCGGGTGCCAGCGAGCGGGTGTCACGATGACCGTGCAGTACCGAGTGGTGGTGGCGAAGAAGGACGAGCGTGTCGATGGACCCGACGACGCCGACGTCGTGGTCACCGTGCCACTCGTCGACGCGGCAGCTGACGATTTCGACCCGACGGTGGCCTTCATGCGTGGGGTGCTCAAGGCGTCAGGCCACACCGGTGTGGTGCTCGACGTGTTGAAGTCTGGAGCCGCCGCCGCTGCGATCGGCCGGCTCGTCGCCCAGCCGTGACCGGTCGTTCGCTCCTCAGCGGTTACGCATTGCGTCTCGAAGCGCCCGGTAGCCGATCAGGATCGCTCCACGCTCGACGAGACGGGACCGGAGATCGTCGCTGGTGATCAACTCCAGGTCGTCGATCCAACCTTGGGTGTAGTCGCCGAGGGCCCGTACTTCGGGGCTGTCGATCGCCGGCTGTACGTGGATCTCGGTGACGCCGGGTGCCAGTGCGTCGATGGCAGCGTGGACTCGTTCGGCACTGCCGGCGCGCCAGTCGTGGTCGAAATGATCGGGGAACTCGATGCCCTCGTCGGCGGCGAGGCGCCGGAATGGGAAGCCCGCTCGTTCGGCGGTCACCGTGGACGGGAGCCGGATCGGTAAGGCGAACTCGACGGCGAGTTCGAGATAGACGTCGAAGAACTCCGGTCGCAACGTGATGGCCGTGAGGTGCGGCGCAAGGTGGGTGACATCGATACCCCACGCGAGTGCCCGCTCGATCTGGGCGCGAAGCTCGCGGAGCACTTCGGCGGGGTCGGCGTGTTCCCACAGATCTTCCAGCGTGCGAGGGAAGCCGCCTTCGCCCGACTGCAGCGACGGAGCGTGGGTGATGGGACCCCACCGGTAGTACTCGTGCTCGGCGTTCAGCGTGAGGTGGACGCCGAGGTCGTCGGTCGGCAACGAGAGCATGGCGGCGTAGCCCGCCCACGGTGCAGGCACCATCAACGAGGCGCACGTGGCAACACCTTCTCGGATCGCGCGGAACACGCCGACGTTGGCGGCGTGGCACGAGCCGAGATCGTCGCACGACAAGATCACCAGACGATCGTCAGCGGAATGACCGAGGCGTTCGGCGAGCGTGGTGTCCACTGCGGCGACGCTACCGGAGGCGTGTGGACTCAGGATGCGCAGGCGCCCCACATCCCGAGATCGGCGCGTTCGGCCCGGCCCGCTGCTGCGGCGAACTCTCGGGCGAAGGTGCTGTTGGGCTCGATCGTCAACGGGCGAGCGAAGCCCTGCTCGACGATCTGCATGTTGACGAAGGTGTCGGTGGCTGCGTCGCCGGCTCTGGTGAGGTGGACGTAGCCGAGCACGCGTCCGTAGTCGTCGCGGCCGACGATGTCGCGCTCGATACGGACCTCGGTGCCCTCCGGGAGTAGCGATGCGGTGAACGCGCTGGCCTCCGGGCCCCAGCACTCGATCGGCGTGTTCGGCTTCTTGGTCTCGGGTGTGTCGATGCCGATCAGGCGGACGCGTTCGGCGCGACCGCCGATCTCGACGTCGATCGTGTCGCCGTCGACCACCTGGGTCACCGTGGCGAGCCCGTCAGTGGCCGCACTGCCGCCGCCGCAGCCCGCGGTGAGCGCGCACACGGCGATGGTTGCGACAGCGAAGCGCATCTGTCGTTCCTATCGCCTGCACCCGCCGCAACACGCTCACCACACGTTTGTGTCGGGATTCGGGTGGTCCACCCCACCGGGAATCCGACGCAAACGTGGGGGTTTACAGCCGCTCGATGATGGTGCCGGTGCCGAGGCCGCCGCCGCAGCACATCGAGATCAATGCGTAGCGGCCGCCGGTGCGCTCGAGTTCGTAGAGCGCCTTGGTCATCAAGAAGGCGCCGGTGGCACCGAGTGGGTGGCCGAGGGCGATGGCGCCACCGTTGGGGTTGGTCTTGTCGAGGTCGGCGCCGACTTCCTTGGCCCAGGCGAGCACGACCGACGCGAACGCTTCGTTGATCTCGAACACGTCGATGTCGTCGATCGACAATCCGGTGCGCTTCAACAGGTGCTTGGTTGCATCCATCGGTCCGGTGAGCATCAGCACCGGGTCGGTGCCGACGAGACAGGTGTCGACCACGCGCGCCCGGGCCCTCAGGCCCAGCTCGGCAGCCTTGGCTTGCGAAGCCAACAGCACCGCCGCGGCACCGTCGGAGATCTGCGACGAGTTGCCGGCGGTGTGGACGCCGTTCTCGCGAGCGACCGGCTTCAGCGTGGCCAACTTCTCGAGCGTGGTCTCTCGCAAGCCTTCGTCGCGGTCGACGGTGTGGGTGGTGCCCGTCGGGTTGCCTTCCTCATCGAGGTCGGGCGCTTCGATCGTGATGTACTGGCCGGAGAAGCGGTCCTCGGCCCAGGCCTGAGCAGCGCGCTGTTGTGAGGCAAGTCCGAAGGCGTCGGTGTCGGCGCGGGTGATGCCCCACTTGTCGGCGATGCGCTCGGCGCCCTCGAACTGCGAGGCCATCTCGTAGTGCTCGAAGTAGGTCTTCGGGATCGGGACGCCGAGCCCCAGCGCCTTGTTGCCGGATGCCCCGATCGGTACGCGGCTCATCGCTTCGACACCACCTGCGAGCGCCATGTCGACCGCACCGGAACCGACGAGCGACGCGCCGAGGTTGGTCGCCTGCTGGCTCGATCCGCACTGGGTGTCGACGGTGGTGTTGGCGACGCTGAGCGGAAGACCTGCGGACAGCCATGCGGTGCGACCGATGTTGAACGCCTGCTCACCGACCTGACTCACACAGCCGGTGACGACCTGGCCGATCTCGGTCGGCTCGATCCCGTTGCGCTCGATGATCGCTCGCTGCACACGGGCGAGTGACTCGGCCGGGTGGAGGGTGGACATTCCGCCGTTGCGCTTCCCGATGGGGGTGCGCACGGCATCGACGATCACGACATCTGAGCTGCTCATGGTGCCGACTGTAGATCTCACGTGCGTCGCCACTTCAGCCCGAGTGATGAGCCAGAGAACGTCATTCGGGCGGTTCGCTCATCGCTCGGAAGTGTGTACTGCGAGCGATGAGCCAGACGCCGGTATTCGGGCGGTTGGCTCATCGCCGGCGCGGTGCTGAGTGTCAGGATTCGTGGAGCCACTCGTCGATGAGGCGGCGAGCGACGGAGATGCCGGGCGGGATCATGGGCAGGTCGTCGCGGCGGTGCCAGTTCGCGTCGGCGATCTCGGTCTGGTCGAGCACGAGATCTCCGCTGACGTACTCGGCCCGGAAGCCGACCATCAGGCTGTGCGGGAACGGCCACGGCTGGCTCGCCCGATACGACACGTTGGTCACCCGGATACCGACCTCCTCGGCGACCTCCCGAACAACGGCACCTTCGAGGTCCTCGCCTGGCTCGACGAACCCGGCGAGACACGAGTACATCGGCATCGGGAAGTTCACGCCGCGGGCGAGCAGCACCTCCTGGTCGGGACCGGGTTCGCCACGGGTGACGAGCACGATCATCGCCGGCGCCACCCGTGGGTATGCCACCAGCCCACAGGACGGGCACTTCATGCCACGCTCGCCAGCGGACAACGCGGTCGGTGTCGCGCAGCGTCCGCAGAACCGGTGGGTCCGAGCCCACTCGACGATCTGAACGGCTCGGCCCGCCGCCAACCACTCGCTCTGTGCCGCACGACCGAAATAGCTGAACAGGTCGATCGCCGAGCCGTACGACGGGTCCTCAGCGTCGCTCGGGACGTCGACCGCCCACCATGCGTCGCCCTCGACGATGCCGACGACGTGGCGCTGCCATGACACATCGGCGAGTTCGGTGTCGACGAACACCGACGTGCCGATCACGTGGATGTAGCGATGGCCACCGACATGGTCCGCCGGCTCGACGTTGAGCGCTGCATACAGATCCGACGAGTTGGGCGCAGAGAGAGGTCGGGAATTCATCGGTGCATGCGTAGCACGCTGGCCGGCGGGGGTCCCCTACGGTGACGGTATGGCCATGAATCCCGCACCGGAGCTGCACCCTGACGTCGCGGTGCTCGCGCCGCTGCTCGGCACGTGGGAGGGTGCTGGCGTCGGTGAGTACCCGACGATCGACGGCTTCGCATACGGCGAATCGATCGCGTTCTCGCATGTCGGCAAGCCCTTCATCGTGTATACACAGCGCACTTGGCACCCCGAGACCGGTGCGCCGATGCATGCCGAGGCCGGCTATCTGCGTGTGCCGAGACCGGGCAGCATCGAGATCGTCATGGCGCAGCCGACGGGTCTCGCCGAGATCTACGAGGGCGCCGTGGTCGGCGGCGAGGCTCCGCTGGTGATCGATGTGCGCTCGACCTCGATCGGATCGACGACGAGCGCCAAGGAGGTCACCCTCACCGAGCGGACGATCACGGTCTCCGGCGACGACCTTCGATACACGTTCCGCATGGCCGCCGTCGGCCAACCGGTGCAGCATCATCTGAGCGCCACCCTGTGTCGGGAATAGGGCGACGACACCGCGTTGTTCGAGCGGTTCCTCGATAGATTCCGAGCGACATCAAAACTGAAGGGGAGTATCCCTCGAGGCCCGTCGTCAACACGCCGCAACGTCTTCGGAACGAGCGGTCGGCGCGGCCAGTCCCGAACGGGGCGGAGAGACTTTCAGCAAACCACCCACCGTTTGCTGAAAGCGCCATGATCCTCAACATCCTCACGTCCGTCAGCCCCGCCTTGCGTCTGCAGGTCGTTCGATGAGTGCCTCCCCGGAGACAATGTCCGACGCTCGTGAAGCGTCGCCCGCGTCGGACTGGCACCGCCGCGACGTCGCCACGGTGCTCTCGGAGTTCGGGTCGTCGCCCGAGGGTCTCGACACTGTCGCGATCGATCGCCATCGAGCCGAATTCGGTCCCAACGAGCTGCAGGAGACCTCGGGCACGAGTCCACTGCGATTGATCTGGGGGCAGGTTTCCTCGGTGATGGTGCTGATCCTGATCGGCGCCGCAGTGCTGTCCCTGCTGCTCGGCAAGTACCTCGAAGCGGGAGCGATCGGTGCCATCGTGGTGCTGTTCACGGCACTCGGCTTCTACCAGGAGTACCGGGCGGAGCAGGCCATCGCTGCGCTGAGGCGGATGGCGGTGCCGTCGGCCCGTGTCACCCGTGCCGGCCGGGTCACTTCGGTGCCCGTCGGTGAACTGGTGCCCGGCGACGTCGTTCACCTCGATGCCGGCTCGGTGGTGCCTGCCGATCTGCGCCTGATCGAGGTGGCGAGCCTGCGCATCGAGGAAGCAACGCTGACCGGTGAGTCGGAGCCGATCGACAAGCAGACCGACCCGGTCGATCGCGACGACCTCGCGTTGGGTGACCGGCTCTGCATGGCCTACTCGGGCACACAGGTGGCTGCCGGGCGTGGACAAGGTGTCGTCGTCGCCACCGGGATGCGGACCGAGCTCGGTCGGATCGCCACGCTGTTGCAGGGCGTCGAGTCCGAACCGACGCCGCTCCAGCGACGGCTCGATCGGGTCGGCAAACAACTGGCGCTGCTCGGTGTCGCCGTCGCAGCTGCCGTGGTGGTGATGGGGGCGCTGTCGGGCGAGGAGGCCAGCGACCTCGTGCTGACAGCGATCAGTGTGGCTGTGGCGGTGATCCCCGAGGGGTTGCCCGCCGTCGTCACGTTCACACTCGCCATCGGCTCGCAACGGATGCTCCGGCGCCAGGCCCTGATCCGCAAGTTGCCGGCGGTGGAGACACTCGGTTCGGTCACGGTCATCTGTTCGGACAAGACCGGCACCCTCACGCAGAACCGGATGACGGTGACGGTCCTCGACGTCGCAGGTCACCACGTGCGCCTCGACGGCGGCACCGTGTCGTCGGTCGGTGCAGTGCCGTCGTCGGCGACGGTGACGCTGGTTGCCGGCCTGCTCTGCAACGACGGGGTGGCAGATGTCGACGGCGGGGCTTCCTGGCTCGGCGACCCGACCGAGACAGCGCTCCTGCAGGTCGCCGTCGACTGCGGCCTCGACGTCGAGTCGCTCCGTCGACGCATTCCTCGTGTCGACGAGCGTCCGTTCGACTCGACCCGCAAACGAATGAGCACCATCCACGACCGACTCGACAACGCAATCGACGAGCTCGCCGAGCTCCCACAGGATGTGCGCCTGTCGTTCGTCAAGGGAGCGGTCGACGGCCTCCTCGGCCACACCACCGCCGTCTGGGACAACGGGATCGCCGTTGCGTTCGACGACGAGTGGCATGCCCGGATCACTGCCGGCAACGACGCGCTCGCCGCTGCCGGGATGCGGGTACTCGGCGTGGCCTTCCGACCACTCGCTGCTGCTGACGACGATCCCGAATCGGAGTTGATCCTGCTCGGCCTCGTCGGCATCATCGACCCGCCACGCCCCGAGGTGCGCGATGCGGTCGCTGTCTGTCGTGAAGCAGGCATTCGTCCGGTGATGATCACCGGTGACCACCCCCTCACTGCGCTTGCCATCGCGACCGATCTCGGGATCACGGTCACCGACCGTGTACTGGTAGGCGCCGACATCGACCATCTCGACGACGAGGGCTTCGCAGCGGCCGTTGCCGAGGTGTCAGTGTTCGCTCGGGTGTCGCCGGAACACAAACTCCGCATCGTCGGCGAATTGCAGCGCCAGCACCAGGTGGTGGCGATGACGGGTGACGGCGTCAACGACGCACCGGCGCTCAAGCGAGCCGATATCGGCGTCGCGATGGGCATCACCGGTACCGACGTGTCGAAGGAAGCCGCCGACATGGTGTTGCGCGACGACAACTTCGCAACGATCGTGGCGGCCGTCGAAGAAGGCCGGGTGATCTACGACAACCTGCGACGCTTCGTCAGCTTCGCCGTGGCAGGCAACCTGGGCAAGATCATCGTGATGCTCGGCTGGCCGATCCCGTTCCTCGTGTCGGGCTCCGACACCGGCACGGCCATTGCCCTGCTGCCGCTGCAACTGCTGTGGCTCAACTTGATGACCGATGGTCTCCTGGGGTTGTCGATGGGTGTCGAGCCGGCCGAGAAGCGGGTGATGGAACGTCCACCGCACGCACCGTCCGACAGCATCTGGGCCAACGGTCTGGGCCGACGCACGGCGTGGGTCGGTGCAGTGATCGGGGCGGTCTCGCTCGGTCTCGGGTTTGCGTACTACGCCGCCGACCTCGAACAGTGGCAGACGATCATGTTCACCACACTGGCGTTCATGCAGGTCGGCCAGGCGTTCGCCACCCGATCATCGACGGAGTCGCTGCGCACGATCGGCTGGCGATCGAATCCGCTGATGTTGGGCATCGCCGGACTGGTGGTGGCGCTGCAACTCCTCGCCGCGTACACCCCGCTGCGCGACTTCCTCGATCTCCAGACCCTGTCCGCGGTCGACCTCGCAGTGTGTGCGGCGGCCGGCGTCGGCCTGCTCGCGCTCGTCGAGTTGGTCAAGTGGCGTCACCGTGTCAGTCGGGCTGTCTGACTTCGAGCTACCGCTTTGCGCTCGAAAGCTACTCGGCGAGGCCGACGGGTTGGTCGTCGATGATCTGGTCGAGGTATTCCGACATCCCGTAGCCGACGCGGCCAGCGAACTCGCCGGAATGGATCGTCCATTTCGTGTACGCCTCCGAGATGCGGGTCTGCAACCAGTCGCCGTCGGGTGTCTGGCGTCGATTGCGCAGCGGGATCAGGCTCAGCGCCTCGCCGGTGAAGCTCCATTCGCGGTCGGATCGGCTGGAGCGGATCGTGCCCTCGATGCGGTCGTGGTACTGCTCTTCGCCGCGGGTCTCGGTGCTGATCTGGACGTCGTCGCACAGATGCATCACGCCGTTCTCCCATACGAACCCGCCGCGTGATCCGTCGTTGTCACGCTTGGCCACGCGGCTCGCCATGAACCCGAAGTTCTCGTCGACGTTGACGGTCAGCCATCGGTAGTACCACGGCGCCTGCCAGTAGCGCGGACCCCACGAGTGGTCGCGAAGGCCGTAGCCGTCGATCTGCCATTCCCGATCCCCCACGCGCATCGTGCCCGTGGCCTTCACGAGTTGTTCGTAGTGGCCCTTGGCGAACTCTTCGCCGGGCTTCTCGTGCGGCTCGTCCGGTTCGCCACCGAACATGCTCGAGCGGCCCCCGCCGTTGAAGACGAGATGCACCTCGGCTTCGGCATACGGGTTGTTCGTGAACGCCTCCTTCGGGTTGGCCATCTGCTCGGGCTCGTCGAGCACCACCACCCTGCCCACGTAGTCGATACGGAGTTCGTCGAAGGGCTTGACCATCGTCCAGGTCAGGCCGGCGGCGTCGAGCGCGTCGTTGTTCTCGATCGCGGGCCGCTTGAACATGAACCCGACCTGGCGGTTGCCGCCTTCGATCTCGGGCGGGAGGTACAGGCACACGGTCATCTCTGCGGTGCCTTCGTTCGCACGATTACCCATCCGGAACCAGCCGCCCACACCGAGCGCAGGGTCGAACGCGTTGATGTACATGCTCTCGTTGAAGTTCGCCTCCGGTCCGAGTTCGTGCATGTATTCGTCGGATTCGTCGAGACGTACGGCCATACGTCGACGGTACGAGAGTCGGGCAGTCAGGATCGGATCGGAGCGCGACCGGGTGTCGCCGCTACCGTCGCCTTTGGACGTCGCCGTGACGCACCGGAAATGGGAGGACCGCAATGACCATCACCGACGACGATCTCGAGGGAACCACTTCTGCGATCGCAAAGCTCGAGGGCATCGAACCCTCGGGCGACATCGGTGAATTCAACGCTCGCAAACTCAGCTTGGGTCCCGACAGGGTGGTCGTCGGGCCGGTCGCCCACCTGGCAGCCGAGCGGATCAGGCTCACGGCACTCGAGTGGGAGCATTTCGAGGTGCGTCAGGTGGGCGCAACGGTCGGTGGGATCGTCAAAGGTCTCGACCTGTCGACGTCGCTCGCCGACGGGGTCGTCGAAGAGCTCGCCCGTGCGTGGGTCGACTACAAGGTGCTGATCTTCCGCGACCAGGTACTCACCGCCGAACAGCACATCGACTTCGCCCGCCGCTTCGGAGAACTCGAAGTGCACCCGTTCCTTCGCCACAATGACGAGTTCCCCGAATTGGTGCGCTTCGCCAAGGACGCCGACACCGGCGGCTTCGAGAATGGGTGGCACAACGACGTCACGTGGCGCGAGGCCCCGTCGAAGGGTTCGGTGCTGCGTGCACTCGAGGTGCCTGACACCGGTGGCGACACGTTGTTCTGCGACATGAACGCCGCCTACGAAGGCCTGTCCGACGAGCTGAAGGACCGCATCGAGGGCCTGGTCGCCGAGCACGACTACATGCAGGCATTCGGCCACACGACCGTGGGCGCCGACGCCGAGGCGATGCGAGAGAAGTACCCGATCGTCGAGCATCCGGTCGTCATCCACCACCCGATCTCCGGCCACCGGGTGCTGTACGTCAACCGGTTCTTCACATCGCGCATCGTCGGCCTCGAACCCGCCGAGTCCGACGAGTTGCTCGTCACGCTCTTCGCACAGGCCAACACGCTCGAGTACCACTGCCGGTTGCACTGGCATCCGAACTCGGTCGCAATGTGGGACAACCTGGCGGTCCAGCACTACGCGTCGAGCGACTACTGGCCTGACGTCCGGGTGATGGAGCGCGCCAACATCGTTGGTGTCCGCCCGACCTTCTAGCGGTCAGGGCACGAACCACCACATACGGTGTAGGGCGTGGATGAGTTCGTGATCGCACGGAATCCCGACGAATCGTCGTCGTTGCCGTATCTCCTACGGATCCCGCTCGCTTCGGGCGCCGTGGTGTTGAAAGCGAGCGACACGTGGCCGCGCACCAACAAGATCTACTGTCACCCAGCCGATTCCTGGCCGTCAGCCGAGGACGTCGACATCGTCGAACGGGTGCCGGTTCGCTCATGTGTTCGCCGAGGTGTCGCGGTCGACCTCGTGCTCGACCGGGGTCGAGAGAATCGCTCGCAGTTCGTGTTCACCGTGGCGCGCGGTCGCGACATGGTGTTCTGGCAGTCGGCGCGCACCAGCAAGCAGGCCCGGCCGGGCGTGAGCGTGCCGACAGCGCGGGCGTCCGGCCGCGAACTGCACGTACTGGTCGACACACGGGAGCGTTACGCATGGAAGTTCGCCGAGCAGCAGGCGACCACATCGAAGCGGGCACTTCCCGTCGGCGACTACGCAGCCGAGATGGATGGGCGGATGGTGGCCGTGGTCGAGCGCAAGAGCGTCGGCGATCTCGTCTCGACGATCGTCGGCGGGAAGCTCTGGATGTTGCTCGCCGAACTCGCAGCGTTCACCGCCGAGACATCGGAGTCGGGTTCCGTTCCGTGTCGGGCGGCGGCGATTGTGGTGGAGGACCGGTACTCGGCGATCTTCAAATTGCGCCACGTCCGTCCAGCGTCGATCGCCACGCAGTTGGCCGAAGCGGCGGTGCGCTATCCATCGGTGCCGATCGTATTCGCCGAGACTCGCCAGCTCGCCCAAGAGTGGACCTTCCGGTTCCTGGGCGCAGCGGTCGATCACCTCACGCAAGAGCGCGTGGGCGAGCAGCGCGCCGCTCAGCTGGCGCCGGCCGGATCGGTGCCGTACCGCGCTCCGACGACTGCGGAAATCCGTGCCTGGGCCGCAGCGCAGGGTCTGGTCGTCAGCGACCGTGGCCGGATCGCCGCTGAGGTGGTGCAGGCCTACCTTCACGCTCACGGCCTGACGTCGTGACACTTCTGTGACGAGACAGCTCGCACGATGGGAACTCGACGGCGTCGACGGCGCCGTGGTCGTCGTCGACGTGATTCGAGCGTTCACGACTGCGGCGTACGCATTCGCTTCGGGGGCGGCCGAGATCTACCTGGTCGGCACCGTCGACGAAGCACTCGCCTTCACGGCAGCGCATCCTGGTTCGTTGGCGATGGGGGAGGAGCGGGGACGACGGCCGGACGGGTTCGATTTCCCGAATTCGCCGGCGATGGTTCGTGCAGCTGATCTCGACGGGCTCACGCTCGTGCAGCGAACCTCGGCGGGAACGCAAGGGGTCGTGAGCGCCGTCGATGCAACCCGCATGTGGGCGGCGAGTCTCGTCGTCGCCTCGGCAACCGCTCGTGCAATCGAAGGGGCCGAACTCGGCGAACCGGCGTACGTGATCACCGGCCGATTCGAGGACCGCCCGGACGGCGGTGCCGACGACGTGCTCGTTGCCGAGCTGATCGAGCGCGCCCGAACCGGATCACCGCTCGAAGCCGAGGCGACCGCTGTGGCGCTGCTGGCCACTGATGAAGCCGCCAAGACGCTGGCGCTCGGACCCGAACACGCCGATCCGCGCGACATCGAACTTGCCGCAGCGGTCGATGCGTTCGACTTCGCAATGGAAGTCGAACGCACCGACCTCGGTCTCCGACTCGTGCGCGGACCGGGTCGATGGGGCATGGCTGCTCGCGCCCCGCTGTTATGGGGCACCGGTTGAATGCTGAGGAGCTTCGAGCACCCGACCGTCTCCGGTCAGGCGGCGGTTCGTCGGTTGGGTGGGCCGGTGGTGTGGATGGTGCCGTCGGGGAGTGTGAGGGTGAGTTCGCGGTTGGGTCCGAGATCGATGATCCAGTTGTCGTTGTGGATCTTGGTGTGGTGGACACTGCAGACGGGCAGCAGATTGTGAAGATCGGTGCTGCCACCGTGTCGCCACCAGAGGATGTGGTGGAGTTTGCAGCGGTCGTAGCCCACGGTGCAGCCCGGAATCGCGCAGCACCGGTACAGCCCGCGGAGCGCTCGCCGTTGGGCCCGGTTGGCGAGTCTGGTGGTGCGTCCGAGGTTCAGTTGGC
>JANPKU010000090.1:0-13335 GCA_031426215.1 Actinomycetes bacterium | reverse complement strand
CCCCCCCACCCCAACCACCCGTGGTGCTTTGTCCCCGGGCGCCGCCGCCGCCGACGTGACGTTCGGAAGCTTCAGCCAGCCTGTCCTGGCTCCAGGCGCGCAGGCGTCGTTCGACGTGATCGTGACGGGCGACCCGCTGTGGGTCAACAGCGACTTCCAAGGCCTCGACGGAACCATCTCCATCACGGTCGTGGGCTCGTCGTCCGCTCCGGTCATCCCCTGATCCGTAACTCCCTGAACACCGCAACACCGTGAACACCTGAGATCGGGCGGCGCCACCCAGCGCGGCGGCGCCGCCCGACTCGAACCCTCTCACCTGATCGCGAGACCGCCATGCGAATCATTCGAATCATCGGAAGCACCGCCCTCTGGATCGGAGCGTTCCTCGGCGTGGTCGCCGGCGGCGTCTGGTTCGCAGAGCAGATGGGCTGGATCCAGCCGCTGATCGTGGTGTCCGGCTCGATGGAGCCCGGCATCGACACCGGCGATCTCCTCATCGACCGCCCGATCGCTACCGCCGACGTCGAGCCCGGCGACGTGCTCTCGCTGCACAGCGACATGACCGGCAAGCTCGTCACCCACCGCGTCACCGAGATCACGCCGCTCGACGACGGCACCTGGGAGGTCCGGATGAAGGGCGACGCGAACGACCAACCGGACCTCGAGACCTACATCGTGGGCGACTCGGTGATCAGCCCTGCCTTCCAGATCTCCCAGGGCGGCAAGGTCGTGTCGAAGATGATGGAGCCGGCGGTGGCGATGCCGATCCTGCTGGCGTTGCTCGCACTGCTCGGGTTGTCGCTGCTCGACGACGAGCCCCGTCGCACCATGGTGCGGTTCAAGCGGCCCGACGTCGACGACGCTCGCAACCCGATCGACGAACTCGACGAAGCCCTCGCTGCGCTCGGTATCGACATTGCCGACTATCCGTCGTCCGTTGGTTCGGGCGGCGACCTCATCTGGCCGAGCGGCACCAAGACCCCGGCCCGCATCACCACTCCCTCGAGAACGACCACTCCTGTCCGCATCGACGCAGCCGCCCGGAACGACATGCCTGCCCGCGCCAACACGTCGGCCCGGGGGGTCTCGTTGGAGCGCACGACGACACGGGGTCGATCGGCGACGTCGAAGCGGACGACCACGGTTGCTCGCGTGCCGGTCGGGGCCGTCGTCTCCGGCTGAACGGAGAGCGCGTCATGACCGAACGTGCCCGAATCACGACCGCCACGCTGCTGTGCGTTGCGGTCGTCGGCGCGCTCGTGCTGATCGTGATGGCGTTCCGTACACCCGATCCGGCCTTCCAACCGTTCGAGGTGTCGCTCGACTTCGACACGTTCGCCCCCGGGGTCATCCAGACACGTTCGACGGTCGTCGATGTGCCCGTGCGTTCCCGTGTGATCGAAGCAGGCGCGGTGGCGTCGAGCGGGTTGGCTTCCGACATCGACTGGATGTTCGAACTCTGCCAGGGCGCGGCGTGTGTGCCGCTGACACGCGATTCGACGGTCGAGTCCGGGGCCTACCGCGTGGTCGTTTCTGCGCTGCTGGCGGCCGACACCGACACCGAACCCGGCGCATCGGGGCGGGTGTTCGGGCGAGTGCAGTTCGGTGAGTCGTTGACGTCGTCGGACGGTCGGTCCGGCGAGTCGACCGTGGTGTGGTGGGCGGCGATCGGTGCGATGGTCGTCACGATCGGCATCATGCTGGGTCGTCATCGGATGGTGCGGATGGTGCCGACATGACCGGTCGCCGCCGTGCCATCGCGACGCTGCTGACCATCGCTGGGTTCGTCACCACCGCAGGCGGCATCACTGCCACGAGCGCCGCGTGGACCGAAAACGCCACATTCGGCATCCAGGCCAGCACTGCCACCACGTCGACGACCACGACGACCACGACCACCACGCTGCCACCCACCACCACCACCACGACTACCACGACGGTGCCACCGACGACGACCACCACGACGACGGTGCCACCCACCACGACCTCAACAACGACCACCACCACCACGACTTCGACGACGACCACGACGACCGCCCCGGCAACGACGACGACCACCACCTTGCCGCCACCGCCACCGACCGTCTGGCCGGGCGGGATCAGCGTCGTCGACCCCAAAAATACCGTGATCAGCGGGATCGTTTGGGACATCTCCAAGCCACACCAGGTCTGCGCCGAGGTGCGAATCACCGGCGCCTCTTCGACTGCTCAACCCTGGCAGCTCCGGATGAATCTGGCCGTCCCGCCGTGGTACTTCTCGCCGACGAGCAAGGTGCAGACGAACGGCACCGCAACGGTCGCGGTGGAGAACGGCACTACCTTGTTGATCACCGGCCAGACCCGGGGTGGCAAGTTCGACCCGCGCACGAACAACACGCCGCTCACGAACCTGCAGACCGCCGTGGTCTCACTCTGCAACCGCAACGCACCGCCGCCGCTGCCGGCCGAAGCGAGCTGGTACTCGATCGCACAGGTGCCGAGCGTGTGGACCGACACCCAGGCGTGCGTGGTGGTCACGGCAACCTCGTTGCGGACCGATCTGACGACGTCGCCGTTCTACTTCGGCTGGGTGGGCACCGTCGATCTCCGTGCTGCGAGAGACCGGATCATCGGCGCCTTCCGGGTCCCCGACAACGTGAGCTGGTCGCCGAACCCGAACGGCAACAACTTCACGGTCGCCTCGACCCAGTTCAGCCCCCCGCAGGACTCGTACAAGATCACCAGCGGATACGACTCTGCGCTGCGCCCACTGGGCGGTGGCGCCGATTCGTACTCGATCACCGTGTGTGTCAACGGTCGGTGACCGGCGATTCGCCGAGCGGTTCGGCGGTGACCGGCGAACGTGTTGTCAGCCGACGGCGACGGGGGTGTCGATGCCGCGTAGGTCGCTGTTGGCGGCCTGCTGATCGAGGAACCACTGATAGGTGGATCGGATGCCCGACTCGACATCGACCTTGGCGGTCCAGCCGAGGTCGTTGAGTTTGGTGACGTCGAGCACTTTGCGTGGGGTGCCGTCGGGCTTGGTGGTGTCGAAGCGCAAGGTGGCGTCGGGGCACACGATGTCGCGGACCATTTCGGCGAGGTCTCGAATCGAGATGTCGATGCCGGTGCCGACGTTGATGTGTTCGTCGTCGCTGTAGTTCTCCATGAGGAACACGCAGGCGTCGGCGAGGTCGTCGACGTGGAGGAATTCGCGCATCGGTGACCCGGTGCCCCAGATCTCTACTTCGGGCGTGTCCATCGTGGTGGCGTCGTGGAACTTGCGGATCAGTGCCGGCAGGACGTGGCTGGAGGTGAGGTCGAAGTTGTCGCCGGGCCCGTACAGGTTGGTGGGCATGGCGGACACGAAGTCGCAGCCGTACTGGGCGCGGTAGGCCTGGCAGAGTTTGATGCCGGCGATCTTGGCGATGGCGTACCACTCGTTGGTCGGCTCGAGTGGGCCGGTGAGGAGTTCGCTCTCCTTGATCGGCTGGGTGGCCTGGCGGGGGTAGATGCACGACGAGCCGAGGTACAGCAGTTTGTGGACGCCGTACTGTTTGGCGGCTTCGACGACGGTGCCGTGGATCATCATGTTGTCGTAGATGAACTCGGCGGGCCGGGTGCTGTTGGCCATGATCCCGCCGACGGTGCCGGCGACGAGGTACACGTACTCGGGTCTGTTGGCTTTGAACCAGTGCGACACCTCTGACTGGTCGCGCAGGTCGAGTTGCTGGCGGCTGGCGGTGAGGATGTTGGTGTAGCCGGCAGCTTCCAATCGGCGGGTGACGGCCGATCCGACGAGTCCGGCATGGCCGGGGACGTAGATCGGCGAGTCGGTGGAAATGTGCGATGTCATGGGTGGCGCCTCCTGGGTTGAACTCTACGGGGCAGGGGACCGCAGGATCCCCGATCGCCGGAACAGCCGGTGCTCGTCAGCAGATGCTTGGTCAGGCGGTGCAGCTGCGTCAGCGGATCTGGCGGATGCGGTTCGCTG
This sequence comes from Actinomycetes bacterium, assembly GCA_031426215.1. Taxonomy (GTDB): domain Bacteria; phylum Actinomycetota; class Acidimicrobiia; order Acidimicrobiales; family Ilumatobacteraceae; genus Sva-07. The sequence continues at coordinate 9,362 of JANPKU010000090.1, read as the reverse complement.
TTCCCCAGTGAGTGTCGGCGGTGAGGATTTGGGCGTCGAGTCGTTCGCCGAGTGCCAGGCAGAGTCGGTCGGCGAGTGAGCGTCCCTCGCCGCGCCGCCATCGTCGAGCAGCCAGTTCTGCGTCGGCGGGTGTGACGGGTTCCACCCGAAGGTCGTAGCTCATGAGGAGTGCTCTGACGAGGTCCCAGTCGCGGTCGGCGGCATGGATCTTCTGAGCGATCTCCGACCAGTTCGCGGCACTGCAGATCGGTGCGCTCTCCATGGCCGTTTCGACGACGTCGGCTCCCGGCTCGCCCTGGAGGAACGCGAGCAGCGCAGACGCGTCGAGCACGGTCGTCATGCGTTGTCCTCGGCCTCGGCGGCGTCGCGACGGTCGCGGAGGAGTTCGCCGATCAGGTCGAGGCCGGCGAGCTCGTCGCGCACACGAGCGCGCAGTTGCGCCCGTGTCATGAGCACGATGCCGCCCGGCGTGTCGAGCAGCACCAGCAGGGTTCCCTCGGACAGTTCGCTGCGTGCACGGATCTCGGCCGGCACGACGATCCGACCACGATCTCCCACCACGACCCTGTGCGTCCCACCCATGTAAGCATCGTACCACTTCAATGGTCGGGGTGGGTTTGGGCGTGATCGGCTGCGAGCAGGCGCGCGCCGTACCGAAGCGCTGCTGCGCTCAGATTGCGAACGTTCGGAGCGGTTCCTCCGCACCCCGACCTGCGTCGGGCGCTACCGTCACCGAGATGTGGCGGGACGTCCGGCTCCTGATGGAGTGTGTCGTCGCCTCGAGGAGGGTGCGGTCACAGCTCGCCAGTATCGGCGATCTCCGCGAGTTGGTGGGGCGCCTGGACGGCACGGCCGGCGTTGGAGCCGCCGACGACGGTGCATCCGCTGAGCGACTCGTTCGGGCCGCCGACCGATCGGTGCGACTCCTCGGGCCGCGCAAGGACGCCTGCGTACCCAGATCGCTGACGCTGTTGGTGCTCTGGTCCAGCCGTCGACGAGCCGCCGACTTCGTCAGTGGAGTGGCACGACATGGCGGTGATCTCGTCGGGCATGCCTGGCTCGAAGCGCCGGACCTCGAACCCGGGCTGGGCGGTCGGGCCGACGATCCGGAGGCCTACGCCGAGATCTTTCGGTACTCGAACCGTTGGGCTCCGGCTCGCCTGGACGGCGAGTGAACGTTCGGTCAGACGACGTCTTGGCTGGGCCCGATGACTTGACCCGTGGCGAGGTCCCAGTCGGGCTGATCCACCAGCTGAGGCTTGACGTACTCGCGACGCTCATCCGTCACCGAGGTGGTGGTCTGCTCGTTGTCCATTCGAGATCTCCCATCTGCTGGCGTACGCCAGGTATGAGCCAGAACCGTAGCAGACGGCGCAATGCGCAACGCCCGATCGGAGCGCACCAGCGGGTCGGTGAGCAACCTAGAGTCGCGCCGTGGGCACGGCGAAGAATCTGCTCCGCCGCCTTGTCTTGACGTCGGGGTCGAGGCGCTCGCTGCAGCGGATCGGACTGCCGGCGAGCACGTGGAGTCTCCGCCTGCTCGGACGGCCACTCGGCACGGGGGCAGCCGCTCGGGACCCCAGCCTTGCCACGCCGTATCCGGAGCACGCGGCCTACCTCCGGCGGATCGTGTGGGGCGGAGCAGTCTGGAGCCTCGTCGTTGTCTGCGTCGTCGTGCTGATGGTCGTGTTCGTCCCGGAGGCGGGGGTGGTCGCAGGGGTGCTCGTCGCTGGCGTCGTGGCGGCCGTCGGTATCTGGTCTCACCTGCCCGACCGCTCGCACCCGACCCTCCCCGTGCGGGCAGAGCATCCGGCGGACCCGCTGGTCTGTCCGCGGTACCACCGGGACCGCGCCGAGGTCGACGGTCCCGTGTTCGCGTCGGCGCTCGGCACGCGTCGGGTGGTGTTCGTTAGCGACCTGGAGATCGGGGCTCGAGCGCTGACCGACCACCGCGACCAGTTGTCCACCGCTCCATTGCCCTACGACGAGTTGGTCCCCGGCCACTTCATCCGTTTCATGGCGCCGCAGGATCACCAGCACTACCGACGACTGCTCGCTGCCGCCTTCCAGCGGAGCACGGTGTCCGCCCTCGAGCCGATGCTCGCCGGCGAGTGTCGTTCGTGGCTGGCATCGCTCTCCGCTGTCTCGCAACGCGCCGCCCCTCCCGGGGTCGAGCCCGAGCCGGCGCTGCATCCGCTGGTCTTGCGAACCTGGTACCGGGTCATCTTCGGGTTCTCGCCCGACGACGACGAGTGGCGCACTGTCATACGCTGCCACGAGGTCGTCGACTCGCGACACACCGTGAGTGGGACACCCGCCGATTTCGCGGCGATCGCCGAGCTGGAGCAGCTCGTGACGCAGCGTCTGGGTGACCCTGAGGTCGGTCCGTCTGCGTTCGCAGTGTTGAGCGAGCGTGATCCGGCGGCCGCCGACGACAGCACCCTCGTGCGCAACCTGATCGTTCTGGCGTGGACGTCGTCTGCCGACACGACGGGACTGCTCGTCTGGTTGCTCAAGCGGTTGACGGACGATGCCGTCTGGCTCGAACGGCTGCGGGATGCGTCGGGTACGCCGGAGGCCGCCCACCTCGCGGACCGGATCGTGGACGAGACCCTCCGTCTCGGCCAGAGCGAGGTGCTTGTCCGCCAGGTCGACGCGCCGGTGACGATCGGCGAGCACGCAGTGCCAGCGGGTTGGCACCTGAGGATCGGGTTGCGCGAGGCGCATCGAGACGCCGACGTGTTCGACGATCCCGACCGTTTCGATCCCGACCGCTTCGCTCGCCAACGGTTCGGTCGGCTCGAGTTCGCACCTTTTGGCCTCGATCACCATCAGTGTGTCGGCGAGACGCTGGTGCGCACGACCGCCCGTGAGTTCGTTCTGGCGCTGGCCGACGGATATCGATGTGCGGGTCGCAACGACGGGCCCGATCAGGTGAGCTCGTGGAGGCACTGGCACCCCAACGCTGCGTGGCGATTGGTGCTCGAACCGATCGGCCCCGCGGGGCTCACAGGGGCAGCGGTGTCGACCCGATGACGAGTCGGCTCCCACCGAGCCGTCGTGCCACCGAGGCGAGCTGTGCGCTGAGTCGGTCCCGGTTGGCCGCCATCGCCGGTGCGCCGGTGGAGCGCAACAAGGTCATCACGATCTCGGCGCGACCGAGGTCCGTCCACGCCGACGGGGCGCCATCGTCGCGACGGAGATCGACGACGTCCGTCAGGGTCGACGCCCACACCCGCCCGCCGAGTTGGTCGTAGCTCACCTCGTACTTGATGCGACGCGGCCGACCGGGGTCGATACCTGGATGGAGTTCACCCAGAATCCCGAGCGACGGTTCACGCAGGTTGATCCGTCGGTCGGCGCCGAAGATGCGAAGCGTGGTCGGGTCGAGCCAGGCGAGGTCCTCGGCCAGTGGCGTCCACCCGCGCGCTGCTGCGGCCATCGCCGTGGTCGACTTCCCGACGCCCGACGGGGCGCACAGTGCCATCGTCCGGTCACCTCGGGTGATGACGGCGGTGTGGAGCAGGATGATTCCGCTCGCCGACATCGCTTCGGCGATCGTTCGGTAGAGCTCGGTCCACGCACGAAACGGGGTCCCCGCGATTCCGATCGCCGCGCCGGCGCCGGTGATCGTCAGCGTCACGGTTCCTCGGGGATCCTCGAAGGTCAGATCGGGAGACGCCGAGGATTCTCCGCCTGTCACCTCGATGGTGAACTCGGCGTCCAGGGCGTTCGCCGTGGCGGGGAAGTCCCAGTGCTCGGCGATCCACCGCACGACGTCGCCATCGTCGACGTCGACGACCAGTCGTCGCCCGAGGACCCGCAGTTCCACGTCAGCCGATCTCGTCGAGAAGACCCTTGGCGACGAGTTGGTCGAGCAACTCCGTGGCGTCACTGCGCGCGGTGTCGGTGTCGATGGCGTACGTGGTGCAGAGCTGCTCGACCACCACGTCGAGGCCGTGCTGGGCCCACGTCCACACGACACGTCCGGTCTCGTTGAGCGTGTGCATCGCTCGGGTCTGCGAGTTCAGGACGACGAGCTCGTTGCCCAGATCGGTGGACATGACGCCGTCCCGGCGGGTCCAACGTCTGGTCATGTCACTGCCCCCTGCGATGGCGACGGTAGCGCGGGAGCAGTTCGGCGACGCACGCCTCGGCGATGTCAGCGGAGTGGCTCCATCGGAAGCGACCGTGCGCCATGGCGACGCCGTTGGCGGCCATCTCGTTGAGCAGCAACCGGGAGGTCTCCGCAGCGCGTCGCATGGTCGCAGCGAGAGCCTCGGCCCGGATGCCGACGATGTTGATCGCGTCGATGTCGAGCTCGAAGCCGAGCCGCATCGCGAAGCGCCGTGAATAGGGGAGCCTGATCGGCGTGGCGGGGATGAGAAACGACGTGCGGCGCGTCGAGAAGTCCGCAGTAGGCCCGATTTCGGGAACGATCGTCGGGGTGCCGCAGGCGAGGCTCTCGAGGGCGGGCACGAGGAACCCCTCTGCCCGGTAGGGCCAGACGCCGACGCTGCACGAGCGGTAGAGGGCGGCGAGATCTCGATCGGGTAGGTGTTCCTCGATGAGAACGATCTCGGGCACTTCGGGGTCGGCGGCGAGCGCCCGGATCTCCTGCCGCATCGAGTCGTCGGTGTAGACGACGTTCGTCGGGCTGTCCTTGATCACGAGGCACACGTCGTCGTCGGCGCTGAACTCGCTGGTGTAAGCCTGCAGCAGTACATCGATGCCCTTGCGCATCACGGCACCGCCGACGAACAGGAAGCGGAACGACGCAGCGGTCGGCAGGTCGTACCGGTCGCCGTATGGCACGAAGACGTCGGGATCGAATCCGAGTGGGACAAGTCGGATCCGATCGGGTTCGACGCCGCCGTCGAGTGCGTGCTGTCTGACCCAGTCGCTGTAGACCCACAGCTGGTCGTACCGCTGATTGATCCGGTCGGCCCACGCGCGCGGGTAGGGCCCGAAGTCGGAGGTTCGCACGGCGACGTGGGGGATCCCGTCGCGGACGGTCGCTTCGAGGAAGTCGTGTTCGTAGTCGTGGTGGATGATGACGTGCGGCTGCTCGTCCCCCGTGGCGTCGGGTTCAGCGATCCAGTACCCGCGCGCCTCGAACTCTCGCGCCCAGTGCAGGTTGTTCAAGTTGAAGCCGGACACCGACGTGGCATCCCGGCCGATCCCGATCGTGAGTGGTCGGTCGTCCGGTCCGAGTCGTGGCCCTCCATTGGCAGAGACTGCGCGCGCTGCGGCCGCGTCTCGCGCGTCGAATCGTTCGAGCGTCGCATCCCTCCCGGAGCGCATCTCGGTCAGCTGTCGCTCCATGGCAAAGACTGCATTGTCGGTGTTGCCGGCGTAGTGGAGTAGGACGGTGTGGTCGCCGACGTGCTCCGGAAAGTTCGCCATCAGCGGGAATCCGACGCTCATCGAGGCGAGCGGTGCCGACGGGAACTGGCCCCGGAGGATCACCGCGTTGAGTGCGGGTTGGTCGTACGCGGCGCCGGCAGGTGACCGGTCGAGTTCTGTGCGCCAGACAGCCAGGCAGTGCTCGAGTTCCGTAGCGGGTGCGATGAACGTGCCCGAATTGATCGCCCGCCGCCATCGTGCCTCCTCCAGTTCCGCGTCGGTGAGACTGTCGTTGCTGCCCGGCCCGCTCATGGGTTGGAACTCGCGGGCGTAGCGGAACTCCGTCACGTCTTCGAACAGAGGTCGGATGTCGCGGATGGCGAGGATGTCGACGTCGAGGTACATCACGGTGTCGTACGCGGCGAGGTCGATCGCGCGGTGCACGTTGAGCCTGGCCATCTGGAACCGTTCGCTCCGCTTGCGCCCGTGCGTCGATTCCCACAGCAGACCGTCGTCAACGATGAGAACGTGCGCCTGTCGATCCAGGTCGCCGAGTAGCACCGCCGAGGCGGCGTCGGTGAGGATCTCGATGTCACCGTCGAAACGTCCCCATCGTCGCAACGATTCGACACACCATCGCGCCATGGTGGCGAAGCGGGGGTCGTCGATGCCCACCGCAGCGAGGTAGATCAGACGACGGTGAAGTCGGCTGTCCTCGTGGTCGCTGTCAGCCTTCACTCAGGATCTCCACCACGTCGTCGAGGTCGTCGAGGTCGTCGGTTCGCGTCACCTCGAACGCAGGAGCCGCGGCTGCGAGACCGGACAACAGATCGAGATGATCGGCCACGTCGACCGCATCGCCGAAGCGATAGGAGTGTCGGGTGTTGTCGATGAGCCGCAGCAATGCATCGCGACCGCTCAATGGTCGAGCGTCGACGCGGTCACCCGTACGGAGGAACACGAGGCGGTCGGGTCGGACGTCTTCGCCCCATCGGCTGGTGAAGAATTGGTTGGCGACCACCAGACGCTTGTCTCTGCCATCTTCGCTGATGCGAAGGTCGTCGAGGAGGCCGGGGAGGAGTCGGTCCTCGGTCGGCCTCGGGATCCGCATCTGCGGGCTCACCCCGCTGACCACGAAGGCGCCGTTTCGTCGGGTGGCCAGAACGGAGTCGTCCGACAGCACGGCGGCGCCTCGCAGGCCGAACGCGACGCTGAGCGTCGACTTGCCGGCGCCGTTCTCGCCGCACACGACGATGGCCCGCTCGTGCACGACGAAGGCGGCGGCGTGGAGGACCACCCGGTCGAGCAGCAGCAGGGCTCGGTTCACGATGATCCAGAAGTGGAAGCTGAGCTCCTCGCGGTCCATGTGCGTGTCGGTGACGGTCACGGTGACGGTGCGTGTGTTCGCCGGTCCCCCTCCCAGACCCGTGAGTTCGAGGGTGACCGGATCGGTGACGAGGCGATGGCCATCGGGTATCTGCTCGACGATCAGCCGGTCGGTGTCGGTGGCCGTGCCGGAGGCGCCCTCACGAAAGTCGAACAACAGGCCATCCGGGCCATCGTCGCTCGTCTCGAAGCAGGACCGGTAGCGATCGGTGAGGAGTTCGAGATATCCGTGTGGGTCCGACACGCAGCGGCATCGGAGACTCCCCATCCGGAATCTCCGGCCCTGTCGCACGGCCGCGTCGGTGCCGGGCGTGCCGAGTTCCTCTTTCATCGCGCGGCCCGCTGTTTGAAACGCCCGAGACGGCGCCGAAGCCCGCCGATCGCGCGCCTCATGAAGAATCGGGGCAACGTGCGGCGGTAGGTCCGTAAAGCGCGTTCGCACCGAACCTGCCACTCGGCGGCGGTGGCATCGAGGCGGTGACCGTTACGGATGCGGGCGATCGCTCGTCCGAGCACGTCGTCGGGCGCTGCGCGGAAGATCCGGTCGGGCCAGGCATCGCACCAGAGTGTGAGCTGGTCGGGACTGATCGCCACGATTCGACGAGTCGGGTACCGGTCGAGGTGGCGATAGGTGACGATGTCGCCGATGCGGATGTCGTCGATCCGAACCTCCTCGACGACCACGAGATCGCCTTCGAACAGCAGCGGGTCCATGCTCGTGCCGTGGAACATGACCTCCATGCGCCCGCCGGAGAGCAGTTGGAGCTCACGGGCTGCGCCGAGCGCGGCCTCGGACCTCATTCGCCGCTGAGTACGAGGGCGTCGAGATCGCCGAACTTGACGAGCGTGGGCGGCTCGTAGGGCCCGGTCCGGGACGGTGGCGCGATGCCCCCGGACTGGCCAGCGCCGCTGGGCCCAGATCCGTTGGCCGGTGCGTCAGTGAGCTCGGTCAGGAGCCCGGCCGCGCACGACCGCTCCACGAACGCGGTCGCCTCGACCAGTGCGGTGGTGGGCTCGCGGTCGAACCGCTCGACGAGCACTGCAGCGAGTTGTTCGGTGGACGCCGCCGACTCGGCGAGCAGCTCCCAGAGTGCGGTGGCGCTGGCGTTGAGACCGAAGTACTCCGATGAGTCGGCGTGTACGACCACCGCCTCGCCATCGATGATCTTCCAGACCGCCGAGTCGGTGTCGACCTGATACTGCACCTTGTCGCTCCCCTTTCGCTTGGATTCAGCACGCCGGATGGTAGCCCTTCGGTGTTGACCGGTGCCGCGCCGTCGTCGCACGAGCAGACAGACTGGCATGCATGCAGCACCCGCCGACCGTCTCGGTGATCATGGCCACGTACCAAGGCCGCTCGACGGTGGAGCGCAGCATTCGTTCGCTGGTGAGCCAGACGCTGACGCCGTTGGAGATCATCGTCGTCGTTGACGGTTCGACCGACGGCACCGCCGAGGTGCTCGCCGAAATGGCGCAGGAGGTGCCGAACCTTCGTGTGGTGGTGCGTCCGGAGAATCGCGGCGTGGTGGCGACGACGAACGAGGCAATCTCGCTCGCCCGCGGCGACTTCGTGGCGATCGCCGACGACGACGATGTCTGCGCTCCGCAGCGACTCGAGGTGTCGGCCGGCCTGTTGGAGCGCACTGGCGCGGACATGACGGGTGGACAGGTGGTCGGAAGACTGTGGTGGCCGTTACGTTTCGCGACGTCTCGTTTCCCGACCGATCCAGCGGGGACGGCGCAATGCGTCGCCGAAGGCGTCGATCCGCTGCCGCACATCACGATGATGGTGCGTCGCGACGGTTTCCAGCGCTTCGGTACCTACCGTCCGAATCCTCGAGCGTCCGATCTGGAGCTCATGCTTCGGTGGGCCCATCGCGGCGCACGTATCGTGGTGTCGCCCGAGGTTCTGGCCACCTACACCTTTCGATGGGAGTTCTTCCGGGTCGGCACGCAGAGCGGATGGACGACGAGCTCCCGATACGCCCGCACCATCGCACCGCTCGACGACGATGAGGTGCCGTCGTTCGCGGACTGGTTCGCTCCCGAGGAGATCGGCCCGGCGAGGCGCGAGGCGAGGCGCCGAGTGTTCCGGCTCATGATGCGCTTGGTGTTGGGGACGTTGGTGCGTCGGAGCTGATTCGTGTCCGGCCCTGGTGGCAGTCCGTGTGGCACGATGGCGGCGAATGGCGGCACCATCCGGCGACTCATTGGCGTTGTGCCGTCTGCGGCACGCGGGTCCGACTGCGTCGGAGATCGACCTCTTGCGGGCCGCCACGCTCGACGGCGTCCGTGCCGAGGAATCTTGGCGGCGGTGGGCGGCGATGCATCCGATCGACGACACATCCCGTTACCGGGTCGAGTTACTCCCGGCCGTGATCTCGAATGTCGCCACCGAGTCGCTCGGTGAGGAGGCAGGTCGGCTGCGTGGGCTGCGGCGTCGGGTGTGGGCCGACAACCAGGCACGGTCGATTGCCACGTCCAATGCCGTCCGGGCAATGGGGTCGATCGGCGTGGTGCCGATCGTCACCGGCGGCGCGGCATTGGCGACCACGGTGTTCACCACCGCTGGAGCCCGCTCGTGGGGTCCTGTCGACCTGGTTCTCGGTGACACCGACCTCGGCGATGTC
>JANPKU010000089.1:0-57902 GCA_031426215.1 Actinomycetes bacterium | reverse complement strand
TTTGGTGCCACCACCCCCCCCCTTTTGGTTGGTTTTTCCGGTGCACCGGACCACGGCAAACCCGACGCAAACGAAGAGGTCAGTGGCTGAAGTGGGCGATGGCGGTGGTCAGGAGCTCGAACGCGGCATCGTGGTCGACCGTGGTCAGCACGTCGCAGTTGGGGGCGGGTCGCGCGGTGATCGCACGTTGGTCGATGACGGTCATCCCGCGGGTGTGCTCGCCCCGGGTTTCGATCGCAACATGGCGAGCGGCCCGACCGAACAGGTCGGGGTGAGTGAGCGCGAGCACGGCGAGCGGATCGTGCACCGCTGCGCCGCGAAGCGTGCCCGGGTCGTGACGTGTCACGTAGTTCGCACTGAAGAACGTCAGCAAGTCGGCGAGGACGCCTGCGAGCGTCCCGGGGAGCGCCCCGATCGACGCAATCCTCTCCGGTGTGGCCTGGAACTGGTGGGTCATGTCGAGGCCGGCCATCACCAGCGGTCCGCCGTAGCCGAACACGATGACGGCGGCCTCCGGGTCGGCCCACACGTTGAACTCACCGGTGGATGTGCGGTTGCCGAACGTGCCGCCGCCCATCAGCGAGATGCCAGAGATCCGTGCAGCGATTTCGGGCGCTGTACGCAATGCGAGCGCGATGTTGGTGAGCGGGCCGACGGGAACGAGCCACACGTCGTCGATGCTGCGGCACGTGTCGATGATGAACTCGACGGCGTCGGTGCCGTCGAGTGGCGTGGTCGGCGACGGGAGGTCGGCGCCGTCGAGCCCGCTCTCGCCGTGAACGGCAACCGAGTGCACCGCACCGTGTCCGACCGGACCGAGCAGGGGCTGTGGGCTTCCCGAGTGCACCGGGACGTCGATGCCGAGCAGGTCGCGCATCACGAGCGCATTGCGGGTGGTGCGTTCGAGCGGAGCGTTGCCCGCCACCGTGGTGATTCCGACGAGATCGGCGTAGTGCGCGGCCACGATGATCGCCATCGCATCGTCGTGACCGGGATCGCAATCGAGGAGCACGCGCGGTGTCATGACGCGAGCATGGCATCAGGGTGCTGGATCAGTGAGGCCGCACGCCAGACTGGGCCGATGCGGGGAGCCACGCGATCGTTGCATCGCTCGATCGGGCGATCGCTGTCCGCCCTCGTGCTGGTTGCCGCCGCCACCACCGCGTGCACCGATGACGGTGGCACAGGAAGTACCAGCGCAGGCACGACCGTCGACGATGTGACGGTGGCGGCGACGCCGACCTCGACGAGCGAGACGCCTGCGGCGCCCTCGATCGGGTCGACCGAGAGCACCAGCGCAGGCACCACGTCCGGCACCGATGCGACGGTCGTGTCGTCGACAGTCGCGATCGTGGCAGTCCCGGACGACGTCGTTCCTGGCATCGACAGCGACAATCCGTTCTGTCGGGCGTGGAGCGAGTTCGCCGGGTCGTTCCAGACGCTCGCAGGTGCCGGTTCCGCTGCCGACGTGCTCGAAGTGGCAGCGTCGACCGTGGTGTCGTCAGCCGCTCGGACCATCGCAGAGGAGTTCCCCGAGCCGATCGCGTCCGAGCGGGACGTGTTCGTGAACCACGTGATCGGACCCTTCGCCCGCCGGGCCGAGCGGGCCGGCGAAGCACTTCGTGATGCTGGACTGTCGGATGCGCAGATCGAAGTGCTCGGCGAGCTGTGGCTGCGGGCACTGACCGATGCGGGCGTCGACGGAGCCGAGATCGACGTCGCCGTGCCGGACGACCTGGTCGATGCGGTTGCCGCAGCGGTCGAGGCGGTCGCTCTCCCGGCAATTGCGGTGGACCCGAGCCTGGTCACCCAGGCATCCACGCCGGCGACGTTCGAGTTCTTGGCCGGCAACTGTCCGGATCAGGGCATCCTCGCCGGCAACGACGCCGTCGACTGATTCCGGTGAGTTTCGTCGCGCCCTGCGCGCGCTGGAACTCACCGCAAGGGGAGAATCGGTCGAGCGGCTGTCAGGTGACCGACAGCGTCCCGGTGGCGTCGAGTTCGACCTTGCGGCCGACCCATTCGCCAACGCACATGGCCGCGGCGAGTTCACCGTCGGTCGACATTCCCCAGGCTCGGCGGCCGTCGGCGAGCAGGCAGCTCGCAATCGGCTGTTCCGGAGCGCCGTCGCGCGAGAACATCACCGTGTACGCCTCGATCGTTGCCGTGCCGGCGGCGTCGGCCGGCATCGCCAACTCGCGTCGGGGGAGTGCATCGATCTCGTCCTGCGGCTTCGAGTGACGGAACGCACCACCCGTCGGCGGCTCGGTCGAATACACCCCGAAGGCGTGCTTGGTGGCGTAGCCGCCGTTCGCCCAGACGAGGCCGTACTCGCCGGGTTGCCCGCGCAGGTCGGACACCACGGTGGCGATGGCATGCATCACGTAGTTGTTCCACGGTCCGCCTGCGAAGGGAAGCCCACCCGTGCGTGACCATTGTCGGGTGGTGGTGTCGATCCCGAGCGACGCAGCGCCGAGTTGGACGGCTGCGGGGAAGCACGAGTAGAGATCGATCACGGACACGTCGTCGATGTCCACGCCCGCGAACGCGAGTGCCTGACGGCCACCGATCTCGACGGCCGGCGTGCGCGAGAACGTGTCGCGGTGCGAGACGTAGGCGTGTTCGTGACAGTCGGTTCCGGCGTGCGGGAAGACCCACCGGTCGGACGACACACCGAGCCGCTGCGCAGCATCGACCGAGCACATGATGACTGCGGCACCCATGTCGACGTGGTTGTTCGAGTTCATCATCTTCGGATACGGCAGCCCGATCATCCGGTTGGCGTCGCTGACCGTGGTGATCTCCTCAGGCGTTCTTGCGTCTCGGCTCCACGCGTACGGGTTTCTCGACGCGACCTCACTCAGCCCCGCCCAGAGTCGGCCGAGATGGTCGCGGTGCTCGTCGATGCTGCGTCCGGACGCTGCCCTGATCGCGGTTTCGAACATCGGGTAGATCTGCACCGGCAGGTAGATCCCACGGTCGATCTCGGCCTGGAGGCTCATCCCGAGGTCCTCGCCGACGATCGTCGGTTCGTCACCGTCGGGACTCTTGGGCCAGTCGAGTTCGATCCCCGCCTTGCGAGCTCGCAACCGGGTGCGCGTGGCTTCGCCGCCGCTCAGGATGGCGATGTCGAGTCGGCCCGACTGGATATCGAGCGCCGTCGAATTCACCAGCGTCTGCGGGCTGTTGCCGCCCATCGTGGTGTAGTCGAGTCGTTGTGGTGACAGGCCGAGCCGGTCGGCGAGCATCCTCGGCGTGTTGCCGTACCGCCACGACAACTGTCCCACGACCCGGACGGCATCGGCCACCGGCGGACCGTCGAGGCCCGCGTCGGCTGCGGCCGCGAGCACCGCTCGCTCCATCAGCGCGACCGGGTCGAGGCCGGTGTCGACACTGTCAGCGCGGTGGACGTACTGGCCGACACCGATGATGACGGGCAGGCGTGGATCGAGAGCTGTCACGGCCGCTCACCATACGAATCACCACTGGTTGTGGCGCAAGTGAACGCACCCCGCTCGTCGAACTCCTACACTCCTCTGACGATGACCCGCATTGCGATCGGTTCCGACCACGCCGGCTACGAACTGAAGCAACACCTGGTCACGATGCTGCTGGGCCAGGGTCACGAAGTCGATGACCAGGGCACTCACTCCACCGAATCGGTGGATTATCCGGCGATCTGTGCAGGCGTCGGTCGCACGGTGCGAGATGGTGGGGCCGAGGTCGGCATCGTGCTCGGCGGCAGCGGGCAAGGAGAGCAGCTCGCGGCCAACAAGGTGCGCGGCGTGCGCGCTGCGCTCTGCAACTGCCTGTACACCGCCCGGATGGCGCGGGCCCACAACGACGCGAACGTGCTGTCGATGGGTGCCCGCGTGATCGGTGAGGGTGTCGCCGAAGAGATCGTCACCACGTTTCTCGCCACCGACTTCGAGGGCGGTCGCCACGCCCGACGAGTCGACCAACTCACCGAACTCGAAGCCGAGTTCTGACCGAAGGACCCCTGATGCCGTTTCCCTCCGACACCGACCCCGACACCGAGGTCATGGGCCTCATCGAGCGTGAGGTCGAACGCCAGACCACCGGTATCCAGCTCATCGCCAGCGAGAACTTCACGTCGCCCGCCGTCATGGCTGCCGTTGGCTCGGCGCTCACCAACAAGTACTCCGAGGGCTATCCGGGCAAGCGGTACTACGGCGGCAACGCAATCGTCGACGACATCGAACAGTTGGCGATCGATCGGGTGAAGGCGCTGTTCGGTGCCGAGCACGCGAACGTGCAGCCCCATTCGGGTGCCAACGCCAACATGTGCGTGTACCAGGCGCTCCTGCAGCCCGGCGACACTGTGCTCGGCCTCAGCCTCGACCATGGCGGCCACCTCACCCACGGCTCGCCGGTCAATGCGAGCGGCATGCTCTACCACTTCGTCTCGTACGGCACCGGGGCCGAGGACCGCATCGACATGGACGATGTGCGTGCGCTGGCGCTCGAGCATCGCCCGAAGATGATCGTTGCCGGCACCACGGCCTACCCGCGTCGCCTCGATCCCGAGCCGTTCAAGAAGATCGCCGACGAGGTCGGAGCGTTGTTGCTGTTCGACATCGCCCACCTGGCCGGTCTCGTCGCCGGCGGTGCGCACCCCAACCCCGTGCCCTACGCCGACGTGGTCACCTTCACCACACACAAGACCTTGCGCGGTCCGCGCGGCGGCGCCATCCTGTGCAAGGCCGAGCATGCGAAGGCGATCGACAAGGCGGTCTTCCCCGGGTGGCAGGGAGGCCCGCTCGAACATGTCATTGCCGGAAAGGCCATCGCGTTCCGTGAGGCTGCCGACCCGTCGTTCCGCATCTATGCGCACCAAGTCGTCGCCAACGCCTCGGCGCTCGCCGATGCGCTCGTGCAGGAAGGCTTCCGCCTCGTGTCCGGCGGCACCGACAACCACTTGATGGTCGTCGACTTGACCCCGTTCGACGGCGAACTCACCGGAAAGGAAGCTCAGGCGAAACTCGACGAGGCCGGCATAACGCTCAACAAGAACACGATCCCGGACGATCCCCGCAGCCCATTCGTCACGAGTGGCGTCCGGATCGGCACGCCGTCGGTGACCACGCAGGGGATGACCGAAACCGAGATGCCGGTGATCGCGGGGTTCATCGCCCGAGCACTCCGCGGACGAGACGACACCGCTGAACTCGAACTCGTCCGCAAGGACGTCGCAGAGTTGTGCGCGCGATTCCCCGCTTACCCGGCCAGCTGACGCCGTCGTAGGCTGAACGACCGTGCCCGAGTTCGGTTCCTTTCTCCTGATCGGAGCCGTCGCCGCAGTGGTCACGTTCGCCACCACGCCGCTCGTCGGCGTGCTGGCACGACGCCGGGGGTGGGTGTACCTGCCCAACGACCGCACGGTGCACCAGAGCCCGCTTCCGGATGTGGGCGGGCTCGCGATGTATCTCGGATTCCTGACGGCGATGTTCACGGCGTGGCTGCTCGACGCATTCGACGTGCTGTTCACGAGCAACTCCGAACCCATCGGCGTGCTGATCGCTGCCACGATCATCTACATCGTCGGTTTCGTCGACGACGTGCGCGGCCTGTCGCCACCGGCGAAGGTCGCAGGCACGGTCCTCGCAGGGCTGGCACTCGTGCAGTTCGGCGTGGTGATGTACGCGTTCCGGCTCCCGTTCTTCGACGGACCGATCCTGTTGGCGCAGGAATGGCGACCGCTCGTGACCGTGCTCTGGCTGCTCGGTATGACGCAGGCGATCAATCTGATCGACGGTCTCGATGGGCTTGCGGCGGGGATCGTGGCGATCGGCGCGGGAGCGTTCTTCCTGTACAGCCAGGAGTTGATCGACAGTGGCATCCTCAACTCGAAGAACGTGGGGCCGCTGCTGGCGATCATCGCGGTCGGGATGTGCATCGGGTTCCTGCCGCACAACTTCAACCCGGCGCGGATCATGATGGGCGATGGTGGCGCTCTGCTCCTGGGATTGCTGCTCGCGGCGGCCACCAGTGTGGTGGGAGGCCGGGCGAACTCGTTCGACCAGGAGTTCATCGGGCAGACCTACTTCTTCTTGGCGCCGCTCGCGATCCCGCTGTTGATCCTGGGCGTGCCGATCTTCGATCTCGCGTTCGCGATCGTGCGGCGAGTGTCGTCACGGCGCTCCTTCGCCACCGCCGACAAAGGGCACCTGCATCACCGCTTGATGGACCTCGGCCACGGCCATCGTCGCAGCGTCGTGATCCTGTGGACCTGGACGCTGCTGCTCTCGGCATTCGTGCTGTATCCCACGCTGACCGGAAGGAACCCGACCTACCTCCCCTTCGGCATCGTGGCGCTCGCGATCGTGCTGTTCACCGTGCTGCACCCGAGTGTGAGGGCGCGTCGTCGCGAAACCGAGACTTTGGCCAAAGGGTTGCCCCCGACCGGTTCTGCCCACTAGGTTGTGCTCGCGTTCACAAGCACCGCTGCCCACCGCAACGTTCGCTCGTCGCACCCTTTGGATCAATGAAGCTCCTCCCCAAGCAGACACGCGTCGACACGCAGGACGGCCTCGGCCTCGGCATCGAGGCAGCGGTCATCACACTGATGTTCTTCGGCATCGGCTCCGGCCTCGACTGGCTGTTCGGTACCACGCCGATCTTCATGATCGTGCTCACGGTGCTGGGCGCTGTCGGTCTGTTCGCCAAGTGGAAGTACCGCTACGACGACCGGATGAACGAACTCGAGGCGCAACGAGCAGCCAACACCGCTGACCGGAGTCGTGCCGCATGAACGATCGTCGTGCGTCGCCCGATCTGATGACGACCCGCTTCGAGGGTCCCGCCCCCGAAGTCGCGGTGTCGACCGACATGATCAAGCGCGGGCTGCTCGTCGCTCCGGTGCTGATCGCCGTGTGTGGCGTGATCTGGGGTGTCGACGGCGTCTGGTCCGGTGCGTACGGCATCGCGATCGTGCTCGCCAACTTCGCGCTGGCCGCTGCGTCCATCGCCAGCGCCGCTCGGATCTCGCTCGGGTTGATGATGGCGGCCACGTTGTTCGGCTACATCATCCGCCTCGCACTGATCTTTCTGGCCGTCTGGTTGGTCAAGGACGCAGCTTGGATTTCGTTTCCGGCACTCGGATCGACCATCATCATCACGCACCTCGGTCTGTTGTTCTGGGAAATGAAGTACGTCGCCCTGTCGCTGGCGCATCCCGGGCTCAAGCCGACCAAGTCGCAATCCGCCACCTGACCATCATCACCTCGCTCCACCCATTCGTCCCACCCACACTCACGACTGAAACGGAAACCACGTGTTCGGACTCGAGTTCCCGCCGATCAACGAAATCCTGCGCTGGCAGGACATCTTCCCCTCGTTCAACAAGATCGCCTTGATCGCCGTCGCCGCGACGCTGATCAGCATCGTGTTGTTCCTGCTTGCTGCGCGACGCGACCCGATGGTCGCACCCACCGGCGCACGCAACCTCGCCGAGGTCACGATCGACTTCATCGAAGAGAGCGTCGTCATGCAGACGCTCGGCAAATCAGGCCTCAAGTGGACGCCGTTCCTCCTGAGCCTGTTCATGTTCATCTTCCTCTGCAACATCCCGGGAGTGATTCCGATCATCCAGATGCCGGCCACGGCGCGTATCGCGATTCCGCTGTCGTTGTCGCTGCTGGTGTGGGTCATCTACATCGGCACCGGCATCAAGCACCAGGGCCTCGGCTACTTCGGCCACCTGCTGTGGCCCCCCGGGGTGCCGACGGCGCTGAAGCCGCTCGTGGGCATCATCGAGTTCATCTCGACCATCATCGTGACGCCGTTCTCGCTCACCGTTCGTCTCATGGCCAACATGCTCGCCGGCCACATCCTGCTCGTGACCTTCGGTCTGCTGACCCATGCGCTCTTCACCGCAGAGACGTCGCAGCTCTTCCTGGTGCCGATGAGCATCCTGCCGTTCTCCATGCTCATCTTCCTGACGGCGTTCGAGATCCTCGTCGCTTTCCTGCAGGCGTACATCTTCGCCATCCTCGCCGCCGTGTACATCAACAACTCGACGGTCGGACACGCCGAAGACCACTGAGTCGCGGCGAACAGATCACCCGATCTCCCCTCTACCGAAAGCACAACAGGAGAAAACCAAACATGGAAGCATTCAGCGCCCTCGTCGCCCAGGTCGAAGACCCGGCTGAGCTCAAGAACATCAGCGCCGCCGCAGGCGCCGGCTACGCCTACGGCCTCGCAGCCATCGGCCCCGGCATCGGCATCGGTTATCTCGTCGGCAAGTCCGTCGAGGCAATGGCACGCCAGCCCGAGGCTGCCGGCATGGTTCGTACGACCATGTTCCTCGGTATCGCCTTCACCGAAGCCCTGGCCCTCATCGGCTTCGTGGTCTTCATCCTGCTCAAGTTCGCCTGAGCGCGAGCATCCCGAGAAATCGTAAGGAGATGACGTGCTGACAGCCGTCGTGACCTTCTCCGGCCCAACGTTCGAGGTGTCCCTGGTGGATGCCACGTTCGTCACGGTCGAGGAAGGATCAGAAGCAGAGGGTCCCGAGAGCGATCTCAACCCGATCTTCCCCGAAGTGAAAGAAGTCGTCTGGGGTTTCGGTGCCTTCGTGGTGCTGGCGCTCGCCATGCGTCTGTTCCTGTTCCGCAAGGTGCGCGACGGTATGACCGCGCGCTATGACCGCATCGAGGGCGACCTGGAGGCGGCGGAAGAGTCGACAACGTCAGCTCGCGCCGACGTGACCGCATACGAGGCGCAAGTCGCGTCCGTTCGTGCCGAAGCACAGACCCGGGTCGAAGCTGCTCGGGCGACGCTGGAATCCGAGCGAACCGAGCAGATCGCTGCCGTGAACGCTCGCATCGCCGACAAGCGTGGTGTGGCAGCAGCCGAGGTCGACGCAGCGAAGCTCGCCGCACGCGGTCAGGTCGAATCGGCCGTGGTCGACGTGTCGGCCCGACTCAGCGAACTCGCAACCGGGCGCCGCCCGAGCGACGACGTCGTGAGCCGAGCAGTCGGCGACGCCATGAACCAGGGGGTGTCGGCATGAGCCTGTTCACCACTGCCACCATCGCCGCTGGGCGCCTGCTGCCCGGGTCCGAGGAGATCCCCTTCGACGACAAGGGCTACATCACCCCGGATCCGATCTTCCCTCCGCTCAAGGAGCTCGTCCCGGGCACCTTGGCGTCGATCATCGTGTTCAGCCTCCTCGTCTGGAAGGCGGGCCCAATCATCAAGAAGAGCCTCGCCGACCGGACCGCAAGGATCCAGAAGGAGCTCGACGACTCCGCCGCGGCGAAAGTCGCGGCACAGGACGAAGCGGCTCGCATCCGTCAGGCCCAGGGCGACATCGATTCGGAGCGGTCACGCCTGTATGCCGAAGCCGAAGCCCAGGCCGAGGCGGTCCTCGCCGATGGTCGGGCTCGTCTCGCCGCCGAGATCGCCGAGCTCGAAGCACGCGCCGAGGCCGACATCGCGTCGGCCGCAGGTCGCGGCACTGACGAACTGCGCGCCGAGATCGCCAAGCACTCTGGATTCGCTGTCGACGCGATCGTGCGCGACACGCTCGACGGTGCAGCGCAACAGGAACTGATCGAGAACTTCATCGCACGAGTCGGTGCAAGCCAGGGAGTCGCATCATGAGTGGTGACGCAATGATCGAGGGCTACGCCCGGGCACTCTTCGAGGTAGCGCGCGCCGAAGGCACCCTCGACGAGGTCGAAGACGAATTGTTCCGATTCGCCCGCTCGTACGAGTCGAGCGATTCGCTGCGCAACGTGCTGACCGACGAACACATCCCTGCCGAGAAGCGCCAGGCAATCGTCGAGGACCTGCTCGGTGGCAAGACCACGACGACCACGATCCAACTCGTGTCGATGGTGGTCGGGTCCGGTCACAGCCGTGACATCCCAGCCATCGTCGACAGCCTCGTGGCGCGTGCGTCGAGTGCCAAGCAGCTCGATGTCGCCGAGGTCCGCACCGCGGTCGAACTGACCGACGACCAACGAGCCCGGCTGAAGGCAGCGTTGGAGAACGCCACCGGCAAGAGCATCAACTTGAAGACGATCGTCGACCCTTCGGTGGTCGGCGGCGTCGTCGCAACGATCGGTGACACCGTCATCGACGACACCGTTCGCACCCGTATCGAACAGCTGAAGAGCCGGCTCTGAGCCGAGCCGCTCATAAAGGAACGTGACAACCACCATGGCTGAGCTGACCATTTCTGCCGCCGACATCGCCTCGGCGCTCAAGTCCAATCTCGAAGGGTTCGAGCCCTCGCTCGAGGCGCGCACCGTCGGTCGCGTCGCCGAAGTCGGCGACGGCATCGCTCGCGTCAGCGGCCTTCCCGACGCAGCCGTCAACGAACTCCTCGAGTTCGAGGACGGCTCCGTCGGCCTGGCGTTGAACCTCGACGAGTTCTCGATCGGCGCCGTCGTCCTCGGCAACGTCGACAAGATCGAAGAGGGTCAGACCGTCAAGTCGACCGGGCGGATCCTGTCGATGCCTGTCGGCGACGGCATGCTCGGCCGCGTGGTCAACGCGCTCGGCCATCCGATCGACGGTAAGGGCGACCTCACCGGCGTGCAGACACGGCGCATGGAGATCCAGGCGCCCGGAATCATGGGTCGTAAGCCCGTGCACGAGCCGCTGCAGACCGGCATCAAGGCCATCGATGCGATGACGCCGATCGGTCGTGGCCAGCGCGAGCTGATCATCGGCGACCGCAAGACCGGCAAGACCACGGTGGCGATCGACACGATCATCAACCAGCAGGGTCTCGGCGTGAAGTGCATCTACGTCGCGATCGGCCAGAAGAGCTCGACCGTTGCGCAGACCGTCGACACGCTGCGCCAGACCGGCGCGCTCGACTACACCGTGATCGTCGTAGCGTCGGCATCCGATCCGGCGCCGTTCAAGTATCTCGCCCCGTACGCCGGCTGCGCCATCGGCCAGCACTGGATGGACAACGGCGAGCACGCCCTCGTCGTGTACGACGACCTCTCCAAGCAGGCCGACGCTTACCGTCAGCTGTCGCTGCTGTTGCGCCGCCCGCCGGGCCGCGAGGCGTACCCGGGCGACGTGTTCTACCTGCACAGCCGTCTCCTCGAGCGTGCCGCCAAACTCTCCGACGAGATGGGAGCAGGGTCGCTGACAGCACTGCCGATCATCGAGACCAAGGCCGGCGACGTGTCGGCCTTCATCCCGACCAACGTGATCTCGATCACCGACGGTCAGGTCTTCCTGCAGGACAACCTGTTCAAATCCGGCGTGCGGCCCGCCATCGATGTGGGCATCTCGGTGTCACGAGTCGGGAGCGCCGCGCAGATCAAGTCGATGAAGGCAGTGGCGGGCACGCTGAAGCTCGACCTCGCGCAGTTCCGTGAACTCGAAGCGTTCGCCACGTTCGGTTCCGAGCTCGACCCGATCTCCAAGGCGCAGCTCGAGCGCGGATACCGCCTCGTCGAGCTGCTCAAGCAGCCGCTCAACAGCCCGATGCCCGTCGAGCAGCAGGTCCTCGTGATCTATGCCGGCACCAAGGGCCACCTCGACGACGTGGCCGTTGCCGACGTCAAGCGTTTCGAGGGCGAACTGATCGAATACGTGCGCACGACCCACAGTGGCCTGCTGGCCGACATCAAGTCCAGCGGCATCCCCGATGGTCTCGATGCGGCAATCGTCGCGTTCAAGCAGACGTTCAGCGCGACGAGCGACGGCTACCACGTCGACCCGACCGCCCTCGACGTCGACCAGACGGGTGACGCGAAGTCCAACAAGACCCTCGCAACGGAGTGATGTAGATGGCTGGCGGTCAGGAGCGAATCCTCAAAGAACGCATTCGCAGCGTTCGGGCGACGAAGAAGATCACGCGCGCCATGGAGCTCATCGCGGCGTCGCGCATCGTCAAGGCCCAAGCGCGCGTCGCTGCCGCCGTGCCGTACTCCGAGCAGATCACCGAAGTCGTCAAGGACCTCGCTGCCGGGGCTTCGTCGTCCGACTCGCCATTGTTGTCGGGTCGCGACTCGATCAAGCACACGTGCTACGTCGTCATCACCGCTGACCGCGGACTTTGCGGTGGATACAACTCGGGTGTGCAACGCGCCGCCGAGGGCGAAGTCAAAGCCGACCTCATCGCCGGACGTGAGTACACGATCATCCCGATCGGTCGCAAGGCCGAGGGCTACTTCCGCTTCCGTGGCTACCGGTTGGGCAGGGCATTCAACGGGTTCTCCGATCAGCCCACGTACGAGAACGCTCGCGAGATCGGCGAACACGTGGTCGAGCTCTTCGTGTCGGGACAGGTCGACAAGGTCGAGCTGGTGTACACACGCTTCATCTCCTCGGGCAGCCAGGAAGTCGTCCTCCGGCCGCTCGTGCCGCTGTCGGCCGACACCGTCGCAGGTGGCGACGGCAGAGCGGGCAGCGGTGATGGCTCCGGCGGCGACTACGAGTTCGAGCCGGATCCGGCCACCATCCTCGAGACGCTACTTCCTCGCTACGTCGAGGCCCGCGTGTATGCGGCGCTCCTCAACGCTGCTGCGTCCGAGCACGCCTTCCGTCAGCGGGCGATGAAGTCCGCCACCGACAACGCCGAGGAACTGATCAAGTCCCTCAGCCGAATCATGAACCGGGCCCGACAGGACTCGATCACCACCGAGATCATGGAGATCGTCGGCGGTGCCGAAGCCCTCGACTCCGGCGACGACGACACCCCGTACCTCGATCTCGGCGACGAGATCTACCAGCAACTGCAACAAGCCGACTCCGGCGCCACCCTCTGAGCGCTCGCGCGACACCAGGAGAACCACCGTCATGACCATGACCGAATCCACATCCAACACCGGCACCGATCGTAAGGACGGCCGCATCGTCGGCATCGCAGGCCCCGTGGTCGACGTCGAGTTCCCCCGCGGCGCGCTGCCAGAGCTGAACAATGCGATCGAGTTCGACATCGAACTCGAAGGCGAGACCATCACGGTGCTCGCCGAGGTCGCCCAGCAGCTCGGCAACAGCCGGGTTCGTGCGGTCTGCTTCAAGCCGACCGACGGTCTGGTACGCGGCACCCCGGTGCGCAACACCGGCCACGGCATCAGCGTGCCGGTGGGCGAGAAGGTGCTCGGCCACATCTGGAACGTCTGGGGCCAGCCGCTCGACGAAGCCCCCGAGGGCTTCGAGGACATGGAGCGATGGGAGATCCACCGTGACGCCCCCGACTTCGACGCGCTCGAGCCGTCGGCTCGCATGTTCGAGACCGGCATCAAGGTCATCGACCTCCTTACCCCGTACGTGGCGGGCGGCAAGATCGGCCTGTTCGGTGGCGCCGGTGTCGGCAAGACCGTGCTCATCACCGAGATGATCAACCGTGTTGCTTCCCAGCACGGTGGTGTGTCGGTGTTTGCAGGTGTCGGTGAGCGCACCCGTGAAGGAACCGACCTCCGGCTCGAGATGATCGAGTCAGGCGTGTTCGAGAAGGCTGCTCTCGTCTTCGGCCAGATGGACGAGCCGCCTGGAGTGCGCCTGCGGGTCGCGCTGTCGGCGCTCACGATGGCGGAGTACTTCCGGGACGTCCAGAACCAGGACGTGTTGCTGTTCGTCGACAACATCTTCCGATTCGTGCAGGCGGGCTCCGAGGTGTCGACGCTGCTCGGCCGTATGCCGGCCGCCGTGGGCTACCAGCCGACACTCGCCGACGAGATGGGCCAGCTCCAAGAGCGCATCACCTCCACCCGAGGCCGATCGATCACGTCGCTGCAGGCCGTGTACGTGCCCGCCGACGACTACACCGACCCGGCACCATTCACCACCTTCACCCACCTCGACGCCACCACCGAGCTCTCCCGTCAGGTCGCCGCACTCGGCATCTACCCGGCCGTGGACCCGTTGGCGTCGACGTCGACGATCCTTGCTCCCGAGGTCGTCGGCGAGCACCATTACGGCATCGCCCGTCGGGTGCAGGAGACATTGCAGCGCTACAAGGAACTGCAGGACATCATCGCCATCCTCGGCCTCGACGAACTGTCCGAAGAGGACCGCCTGATCGTGAACCGC
This sequence comes from Actinomycetes bacterium, assembly GCA_031426215.1. Taxonomy (GTDB): domain Bacteria; phylum Actinomycetota; class Acidimicrobiia; order Acidimicrobiales; family Ilumatobacteraceae; genus Sva-07. The sequence goes on along the minus strand of JANPKU010000089.1, from coordinate 43,868 downwards.
GCCCGAAAGGTCGAGCGCTTCCTGTCGCAGCCGTTCTATGTCGCACAGGTCTTCACCGGCCTCGAGGGCGAATACGTGCCCGTGGCCGAGACCGTCGAGTCGTTCGAGGCGATCATCAACGGTGACCTCGACGAGGTCCCCGAGCAGGCGTTCTTGAACGTTGGCGGTGTCGAACAGGTCCTCGCGAAGGCCAAGAAGCTCCAGGAGTCCTGACATGGCGGAAGCGATCACGGTCGAAGTGGTGTCGCCGGAGGCGGTGCTGTACTCCGGCGAGGCCGACATGGTCATCACCCGGACGCTCGGTGGTGGCGAGGTCGCATTCCAGGCCGGTCACGCGGCGTTCCTGGGCGCGTTGGTCGAGAACCACACGCGCGTGTTCCAGACCGATGGCACCGTGCAGGACATCGCCATCCACCGCGGTTTCGTCGAGGTGAGCGGCAACCCGACCAAGGTGTCGATCCTGTCGGACACCGCTGAGCTCGCGCAGGACATCGACGTCGAACGTGCCAAGGAGGCGCTGGAGCGTCACCAACACATGTTGCGCGACCAGAGCCTCGAGAGTGGGCTGATCGAGATCGCCACTGCCGGTCGCGATCGGGCCGAAGCCCGCCTGCGCGCCACCGGCACCAGCTTCACCTCCTGACCCGCCGTCGGTAGCTTGACGGGTATGGCCACCTACCCGTTCACGTCCGCTCTCGTCACCGGCGCGTCATCAGGGATCGGGGCGGAGATGGCCCGTCTGCTCGGCGAAGCGGGGATTCCGACCGTGTTGGTCGCGAGGCGCGCCGACCGGCTCGAGGAGATCGCCGCCCGCTACAGCGGCTTCGAGGTGCTCGAGGCCGACTTGGTGACGCCCGAGGGTCAGGCGGCCACGGTCGAGCGCATTGCCTCCGTGGCGTCGCCGATCGACCTCGTGGTCAACAACGCAGGATTCGGAACGAGCGGCGTGTTCCACGAACTCGACGTCGTCCGTCTCGGCGACGAGGTCGAACTCAATGTCAGGGCGCTCACCGTGCTGAGTCACGCTGCGCTCGCGGCGATGGCACCACGGGGGCGGGGATACCTGTTGAACGTGTCGAGCGTGGCGAGCTTCCAGGGTTCGCCCGGCCTCGGTGTCTACGCAGCCACGAAGGCGTACGTCACCAGCTTGACCGAGGCGCTGCACGGCGAAGTGAAGGCCGCCGGTGTTCACGTGACTGCGCTGTGCCCCGGGCTCACGAAGACCGAGTTCCAACAGCACAGCAACACCTCTGGGCTCGTGACCAAGATCCCCGACATGGCGTGGACCACGGTCGAGCAGGTGGCGGCCACCGGATTGCGGGACGTGGCGGCGAACAAGACCATCTCCGTCCCGGGCGCCCTCTACAAGGTGGCGGTCACCGGCAGTGACCTGCTCCCACGGGCGATCACCCGATGGGTGAGCGGCTCGATCTCACGCCAATAGCCCGGGAGCCGCGTTCAGTAATCGATGGCGGCGAACTCGCGGAGCTTCGACACCTGGTGCTGAGCGTCGATCATGCGAACGGTGCCGCTGCGAGAACGCATCACCAGACTCTGCGTGCGAGCCCCGCGCTTGTCGAAGCGCACGCCGCGCAGCAGTGCACCGTCGGTGAGGCCGGTTGCGGCGAAGAAGCAGTTGTCGCTCTGGATCAGGTCATCCTGGCCGAGCACCCGGTCGAGGTCGAACCCCGCATCGATCATCGCAGTGCGTTCCGCGTCGCTCTGCGGAGAGAATCGGGCCTGGATCTCGCCGCCCATCGCCTTCATCGCCGCAGCCGAGATCACCCCTTCGGGAGTGCCACCGATGCCGATGAGGACGTCGACGCCGGCATCGGGCCAGCAGGCGGCGACCGAGCCGTAGACGTCTCCGTCGGTGATCAATCGGATGCGCGCTCCGCTCGCTCTCACTTCGCCGATGAGGTCGGCATGGCGGGGGCGGTCGAGGATGACGACGGTGAGGTCGCGTACCTCCTCACCCTTTGCCTTCGCGATCCAACGCAGGTTCTGCGTCGGGGTGGCGGTGATGTCGATCGAGCCGACCGCATCGGGGCCGACGGCGATCTTCTCCATGTAGAACGAAGGTCCGGGATCGAGCATCGAGCCGCGATCAGCGACCGCGATCACCGCCAACGCGTTGGTCTTGCCCTGGGCGGTGAGGGTGGTTCCGTCGATCGGGTCGACGGCGACGTCGACGTCGGGGGCGCTGCCGTCACCGACGTGTTCGCCGTTGTAGAGCATCGGAGCATCGTCCTTCTCACCCTCACCGATGACCACCACGCCATCCATCGCCACTGTCGACAACGACAGGCGCATCGCCTCGACAGCGGCATGGTCAGCTGCGTTCTTGTCGCCCCGACCGACCCAACGAGCGGCGGCCAGACAGGCAGACTCGGTGGCCCGCACCAGCTCCAAACCCAGGTTGCGGTCGGGCTGTTGACGTGACGACGTTGTCATGGCTCCACGGTACTTGCTGCCATTGCGTCGGCTCACATGCCGGGACCGGGTGCACGACTTCGGGTGGGTGTCGACTGCGGGTAGCGTTCGATCGTGGCATTCGTCAACAAGCAGTCCGGCGAGGAAGTGCAGCAAGACCGCGCAGCGTCCGGTGAACCGTACGACTTCGACCCGAACGACCCTGACGTCGTCAAGGTCCACTACGACGTGTCGGGGTGGAACTTCGACCAGCGCGCAGAGCTGTCCGAAGCCCTCGCCGAGGCTGAACTGCCTCATGTGTGGGAAGCGGACGAACTCGTCGTGCCCGAAGTCGTCGAGGCGCAGGTCGATGCGCTGTTCGATGAACTCGACAAGATTCTCGGCCCCTTTGCGATCACGCTCGATGACGACGCTGAGTCGACCGAGTTCGGCCTCGACGAGTGGTCCGACGCCGATCGCACCGTGCTCACCGAAGCGCTGATCGCCTCTGAGGTGCCTCATCGCTGGGACGGCACTACGGTGGTCGTCGCCGCCGATGCCGAGCATGCGGTCGACGATCTGCTCGACGCGATCGAAGCCGGTGAACTGCTCGGTGATGGAGACGACACGGATTCGGCACCGCCGGAAGGTGCGCTGAGCACGATGTTCCTCGCTGCCAACCGATTGGCGAAGGATCCGATGGACGCTTCCGCACGTCATGACCTGCTCGAGCTCGCCCCGCTCGTCGACGCGAAGATCCCGCCCTACGGGATGGCGCATCGGCCGTGGGCGGGCGCCGTCGGCGGTGTCGACGCCATCGTCGAGTTGATCAACCACGACGCCGCCACCGGCTCGCCCGGCGACACCGCCGAATCCGACGTGATCGGCGCAGCCCAGGAACTCCGCTCGCTGCTGCGACCCTACGTTTGAGCGCCGTGCTGCTGGCCGAGATCGAGATCTGGCACACACGGCCAGCGGTGCCAACCCGACGGCTCGCGCTCGGCCATCTGGTGCTGCCGGTCGATCCTGCACCGGGCTTCGGTGGGTTACTGCTCGGCGCGATCGTCGCGGAGTACCTGTACGGCGTCGACGACGATCTCGTCACCGATGTCCACCGCCTGCTCACCTCGATCGAGCGTGGTGACCGAATCGTGCAGCCTCGCCTGCGCCATCGTCTCCAGGTCGACCGTCACGGTCTGGCGAAGAGCCACCATCGCATGGTCGGCAACGGTGACGACATCTCGTTCGACTTCCACTCGGTCGGCACCGATCTCGCGCAAGTGCTCGGCGCCATCTACGCCGTTGAACGCTTCGCGCCCGAGCACCGTCGTCGAATCGTGCCGGTGCTCCAGAAGGCTGCTCGTTGGCGGGGGCCGATCGGCCCGGCGATGATCGCGTATCTGGCCGGATCGCGCACGCTCGAACTCGAAGCCCTCGCCGACCCGCGTTCCTGGGCGCTCGGAGTGCTGGGATTCGACCTGGGCGGCAAGACTCCGTCGAAGCGCGACGTGATGGCCAAGTTCCGTGAGCGCATGCGTGACGTCCATCCCGATCACGGTGGCGACAGCGTCGACGCGGCCAAGGCGATGAGCGACCTCGCCGAAGCGCGCCGGGTGCTCAGCAGTGCACCCGAGTGATGAGCTCCCCGTCGTCGCGGGTGATGCGCTGATGGCCAGGGCGACCTTGCTGCTGTACCCGGGCGCGGGGTCTGATCGCGATCAACCGAGCCTCATCGCGATCGAGGAGTCGTTGGGTTCCGCCGCCTCGGTCGAACGGCTCGATTTCCCGTATCGACGTGAGGGGCGCCGCGCTCCGGATCGGGCACCGAAGCTGATGGCGGCGATCCGTCATGATCTCTCGACCATGCGGCGCCGGCGCGGCCCCATCGTCATGGGAGGACGCTCGATGGGTGGGCGGATCACGTCGATGGTCGCCGCCGACGTCGATGGTGAGGGACCGGTCGCCCGGCTCGCCGGGTTGGTGCTGGTCTGCTATCCGCTGCACCCGCCTGGCAGGCCAGAACGCTTACGTGTGGAACACCTCCCCGACGTGGCGGTGCCGTGTCTGTTCATCTCCGGCACGAAGGATCCCTTCGGCTCACCCGACGAACTGACGGAGTGGACGGCCACGATCCCGGCGCCCGTCGAGCACGTGTGGATCGACGGCGGCCGCCACGACCTCAAGGGTGCCGAGGCGACGATCGCCGAGCGGGTGGCCGGCTTCATCCGTCGCGTGAGCTGACTCAGAGTGCTGGGACCGGGCCGGCGCGAGGTCGCCTTCAGTCGACTCGGCGCGGCGGATCGATGTGATGGAGATCGATTGGAGCGTCTTCGGGATTGAGCGCTTCGAGTTCGAGATGGGCGGTCTCGGGATAGGCGGCCACCACGAGTACGGTGACAGCGAGCTGACACAGCCCGAGCAGTGCCATCACCTGGCCGTACGACCAACCGGCATCGAGCAACCACCCGGTCGTGAGTAACCCACCGATGCCGCCGACCAGCGCTGCAGCGGTGATCAGTCCGGCAGCTCTGCTTCGATTGCCCGTGGGAAACAACTCCGTCCGATACACCGCGAGAGCCGGATAAGCGGCACTCGACAGGATCCCGCCGATCAACGAGAACGCCCAGAGCGGGGGGCCTCCGACGGCGAACGCCGTGACGATGGCAGCGGTGCCGAGGGGCAGCGTGAACGCGATCAGTCGGCGGCGCCCACTGGTGTCGGCGACCCGACCGCCGAGGATCAATCCGATGCTCGCCGGGGTGCCGACAGCGATCGAGAAGATGCCGATCATGCCGCCGGAGAAGTCACGGATGTCAGCCAGGTAGCGGTTCTGGAAGAAGCTGGCCGGGGCGATGAAGATGTTTCCGATGAACGCGACGGAGGCAATCAGCGCAAGCCGTCGGAGGTTCATCCGCGGGAGACGCTTTCTGGTCTCGATGTGCGCAGCGGTGAAGCGCCGGGTCTCGGGAAGCCGACGAGTGAGGTCGAGTGCGACGACGCACCACACCGCCGCGATCAGGTACACGTAGCGCCATCCGCTCTCGCCGAGGTCGGCGAGACGAAGCGACAGCACGGCGACGCCGGCACCGAAGCCGGAAGCCATCGCCAGCACGCTGACTGCGTACGCCCGGCTGTTGCGGGGCATCTCCTCCGATGCGACGACCCCGACGAGGAATGCGAGCGCAATGCCCATCGGTCGTGCGAGGGTCTGTGTGGCCGCGAGGATCACGAAGCTCGGAGCGAGCGCGCCGAGCAGCGACAGCAACGGTCCGAGCCAGGCGACCGCAACGATCACGCGCCGACGACCGATGCGGTCGGCGATGATCGCCGCTGGGAGAGCAATCAGGATGCCGGCGCGCACGACGGCGCCGGCGACGCCGATGCCGGTGTCGCTGATACCGAAGTCGTCCGCAGCGAAGTTGACGGTTTGGGTGAACAGGGTGTTCACGAACGCGGCACTCATCGATGCCGCGGCGAGGAGACCGATCACGAGCAGCTGCGTTGCGTCCAACCGGTCCGGCGGCGCCCACCAGCTCCGATGTGATCCGTTGCGCGCCAACACCCGGCGCACCGGGCGGTGGAACAGCCAGCCGAACCATGGGATGGTCATGGTGTAGGCGGTGGATTCGACGAGTTCGCCCACCTCTCGATCGGAGGTCACCGTTCGCTGGTAGGCGGTGAACGGTCCGTCGTCCTGGCTGAAGCGTTCGTGTAGGCCAGTCCCATCAGCGGCGACATCAGCACCAGGCGATGGAACCTCGACCGCTTCGAGGAGCAGATCGTTGCGTGGAGCGAACAGACGTTCACGTTGTTCGGGAGTGTCGGGCCAACGACGGATCAGGGTGCGTCCGCCTGACTCCACGAGCGGAGCATACTGGTGGGCCATGATCGAGAACCTCGAGCCCGTCGGCGACGCGCCTGTCATCGCCGTACGCGGCAACGGACCGCTGTCGGGCGCCGTAGTGGTACCGGGTGCCAAGAACTCGGTGCTCAAGCTGATGGCGGCGACGTTGCTCACCGACGGAATGTTCGAGATCACCAATGTGCCCGAGATCGTCGACGTCACGATCATGGGTGATCTCCTGGAGGCCATCGGCGTCCACATCGAGCGCCCGTCGCCGAATCGGCTCGTGCTCACCGACGGCGGCGACCTCACCCCTGTCGCCCCGTACGAACTCGTCGAGCGGCTCCGCGCGTCGATCAACGTCCTCGGCCCGCTGCTCACGCGATGTGGCCACGTGCGGCTGTCGATGCCCGGCGGCGACGATTTCGGTGCCCGGCCGATCGACATGCACATCGCCGGACTCGAAGCGATGGGTGCCACCTTCAAGTTCAGCCATGGCTACCTGGAGGCGTTCGCCGATCGGCTCCACGGCGCCGACATCGCTTTCGATTTCCCCAGCGTCGGTGCCACGGAGAACTTGCTCACGGCCGCAGTGCTTGCCGACGGTCGAACCACGATCGAGAACGCCGCCCGAGAGCCCGAGATCACCGATCTGTGCGAGTTCCTCGTCGCGATGGGTGCGCAGATCTCGGGTGTCGGAACCTCGACACTCGTGATCGACGGAGTCGAGAACGGCCAGCTCCGCCCGGTCAGTCACCACACGGTGCCTGATCGCATCCAGGCTGCCACCTATATCGCTGCGGTTGCCGTTGCCGGCGGTGAGTTGGACATCGAAGGGGCCCGCCCCGAACACATGGCGATGTTGCTCGAGCGGTTCACCGACATGGGCCTCGACATCTCGACGATCTCGGATCGTGCGGGCGACGTCCTGCGGGTGGTTGCACCTGAGCGGCTCCGCTCGATCGACGTGGCCACCCTGCCGTATCCGGGCATTGCCACCGACTACAAACCGTTGATCATCACGATGCTCTCGATCGCTGACGGTGTCGGCATCGTCACCGAGAACCTGTACCCCGGCCGCTTCCGCTACGTCGAAGAACTCCAACGTCTGGGCGCCGACGTCCGCACGAGCGGCCACCATGCCGTCGTGCGTGGTGTGCGGCGGCTGTCCGGGGCGCCGGTCCGCGCCCACGACATCCGGGCGGGTGCGGCGATGGTGGTTGCCGGTCTCGCTGCCGAAGGCGAGACCGAGATCTCCGGCGTCCACCACATCGATCGCGGGTACGACGATCTGGTCGGCCGTCTCCGAGCTCTCGGTGCCCACATCGAACGCCGCTGAGCACCCCACTCATCGTTTGTGTCGGGTTTCGGGTGGGCCGGGCCACCGGGACTGCAACCCAAACGGGGAGTTTCAGTCGGGGTCAGGGTGTTGGCGAACCGATGCGGCGCGGTCGACCCGGCGCTTCGCCAGCCAGAGCAGACCGATGATCGCCAGGATCGGACCGCCGATGAGGAGGACCTCGTCCCAACCGCCCTGGTGGGCCAAGAGCACGGGGCTCGCCGACAGCGCGATCACACCGAAGCATCGTACGGGCCGGGCTGATTGAATGGTCGGCGTCATGCGTGAACAGGTCGAAGCCACCATCGCGATCATCCGCCCCGTGCTCCAGGCAGACGGCGGCGACATCGTGCTGCACGACGTCGATGAAGTGACCGGTCTCGTGTCGGTGGAACTCATCGGTGCCTGCGTCGGATGCCCCTCGTCGAATCAGACGCTCAAAGCGGGTGTCGAGCGCATCATGCGCGACCGGGTCGACGGTGTCACCGCGGTGGTGAACGTCGCTGCCGAGGCAGCGTGATCTCGTTGCGATGAGCCGACGTCAACTCCCCGCCCCCGAGCTGTTCCAGGCTGCCCTCGACGGCGATCGAAGCTCGCTCGCACGCCTGCTCTCCCTGATCGAGCGTGGCGAGGACGACGCGCGCACGATCGGCCGACTCGCCTACCCCCTGAGCGGCGCCGGCTACACCGTCGGACTCACCGGCGCTCCGGGTGCCGGCAAGTCCACGCTGACCAGCTCGCTCATCGGGCATCTCCGCAAGCAGGATCTCGAGATCGCCGTGCTCGCCATCGATCCGTCGTCGCCGTTCACGGGCGGAGCGATTCTGGGTGATCGGGTGCGGATGCAGGACCATGCGACCGATCCGGGCGTTTTCATCCGGTCGATGGCAACCCGAGGTCACCTCGGCGGTCTGTCGCTCGCGACGCCCGAAGCGGTCCGGCTGCTCGATGCGATCGGGCGGAAGTGGATCCTGGTCGAGACCGTCGGAGTGGGCCAGGTCGAGGTGGAAGTGGCGGGCAAGGCCGACACCACCGTCGTGGTCGTCAACCCCGGCTGGGGCGACAGCGTCCAGGCCAACAAGGCCGGCCTGATGGAGATCGCCGACGTGTTCGTGATCAACAAGGCCGATCGCAAGGGTGTCGAGGAGACCAGCCGCGACCTGATGCAGATGCTCGACCTGTCGGATCTTCCACACGAGTCATGGCGTCCTCCCATCATCCCGACCGTTGGTTCGACCGGTGAGGGTGTGCCTGCGCTGTGGGACGCCGTGCTGGCCCATCGAGACTACGCCGAGCAGTCGGGTGACCTGCGCGACCGCCGCTCGTTCCGACTCGGTGAGGAACTGCGTGAGATCGTTGCCCAGCGCCTCGGCCGTCGAGCGCGACAGATCTGTTCGGGTGACCGGTGGGACGAGCTCACCGCGGAGGTCGCGGAACGGGTCACCGACCCGTGGACGGCCGCAGACGAAATGCTCGCCGCCGTCGACGCCTGATTTCGAGTTGACCGTCGATCAGAGTGACATCATCGCAACACCGAGGGCGACGAACAACAGCGGGCTCGCGTACGACGACTGCCGACGCAGATGGAGAAGTCTTGCCTTCATGATTGTTCATCGGCGCGCTCGTGTCACGCCTCAAGTCCCGACTTCGTCAAGGACCACCAGCGACGCGGTGCGGCGTCGAGCGATGAGCGAAAAGCCGTTACTCGGGCGGTTGGCTCATCGCTGCTGGATTGGATCGTGGAGTGATGAGCGAAGTGCCGGTATCCGGGCGGTTGGCTCATCGCTGGTGGCGTGACCCGCTGGCGGTGTGACCCGCCGGTTCGGGGTGGGTGCTACCTGCCGGTGAAGGTGGCCTTGCCGGGGCCGTGCTCGAGGAAGCTGGCGACTCCGGTGCGGGCATCGTCGGTGCGGAACACCTCGACGAACGCATCTCGTTCGAGGCGGAGGCCCTCGGCGAGCGACCGGTTCAGCCCATCGTCGATCACGCGCTTGCAGATGGCCTGCGCAGCCAGCGGCCCGGCAGCGATCTCGGCGGCGAGTGCGATCGCTCGATCGATGAGTTCCTCAGGTGTCACGACCTCGTCGGCGAGCCCGATGCTCAGCGCCTCCTCTGCTCGCACCTGACGGCCGGTGAGGCACATTTCCTTTGCCCGGCCTGAGCCGACGAGACGTGCCAGGCGCTGGGTCCCGCCGCCACCGGGGATGATGCCGAGCAGGATCTCCGGCTGACCGAACACCGCTCGTTCGGACGCGATGCGGTAGTCGCACGCGAGTGCGAGCTCGCACCCGCCACCGAGGGCGTACCCGCTGACCGCAGCGATCACGAACCTGGGAATCGCGGCGACGGCGTCGAGCGCGTCGTGGAACGCAGCGCCGATCATGTGGGCTTCGTCGGGGCCCCCGAACTGCGAGATGTCGGCGCCGGCGGCGAACAAGCGGTCGCCGCCGGTGATCACCACGGCGCCGGCCGGGTGGTCGGTGAGATCGGCGGCAGCCTGGCGGATCTCCGCGAGCAGTTCGGTCGACAGCGCATTGACCTTGCCGTTGGCCAGCGTGATGACGGCGACGCCATCGGGTCGTCGATCGATCGAGAGCAGTTCAGCCATCACCGGAGTCTTGCCGATCCACCCGGTTCCCGCCCTCACGCATCCTGCGGTGAGTTTCGGCGCGAACGGTGCGCGCGGAAACTCACCGCACGTCACACGGGGACGTCGACGTGGAGGGGCCGCTTCATCGACCACGCCGAGCGGGCCAACCAGGCGCCCGTGGCAACGAACCCCAGCATGATGGCGCCGCAGACGAGGTACGCAGTGGTGCGCCCGAAGTTGTCGTACAGGACCGCGGTCACGACGGCCATGATCCCGGCCGACAGCGCCTGAGCGGCCCCGAGGACGCCCTGCGCCCCTGCCTGACGATCCTCGGGGATGACCATGCCGACCGCCACGCCGCTGCTCGACACGGTGAATCCGTCGGCGATCGCATGCACCATGGCGACGGCAAAGATCCACGTGCCGGTCGGCAGCAGCCCGTACAGCGACATGAACAGCGCGCCGAGCGACAGCCCGACCACGGCGACCCGGAACGGGCCGTGCACCTGCGCGAGCCTGCCGCCTGGCGGCCCGAGCACGATCAGTGGCAGTGCGAACAGTGTGATCCCGAGGTTGGCGATCCACTCGTTGGTGCCGAGATCCTTGTGCACCACGGCCCAGAGTGCGTCGAACGAGCCGATCATCACGAACAACGCCGCCCCGAACACCACGGCACCGGCGAAGGGTCGGATCGCCAGGAGGTCGACGGCCAAGCGCCGCTTCGGACGCACGGTGCTCTCGGCCACCTGCACGCGGGCCACGAATGGGAGGAGCACCGCAGTCGCGACAGCGACGACGATGAAGGGCGCCGGGATGCCGAACGGCCCGACCAGCAACGCGGACAGTGCGGGTCCGAGCGCGAATCCGAACACGTCGGCAGCGAGCAGGCGCCCGAGATTCTGGCCGAGATGGTTCGGATCGGCGAGGATCACGATGCGGCGCGCTGCCGGGACAGCGGCGCCGATCCCGATTCCCGAGATGAAGCGGCCGATCAGGATCGGTGTGAGCGTGGTGCTGAAGCCCATCAGCAGCAGCCCGAAGACGTTGACGGCCACGCCGAACAGCACGACCCGCCGAGCGTGACCACGATCGGCGAGTGGAGCAATCAGCACCTGCGAAAGGAACCCCGCCACGAAGCCGATGCCGATGACGACACCGATCGCGGTCTCGCTGATGCCGTAGTCGTCGCGATAGTCATCGACGATGGTGAACAGCACGCCGTAGCCCGCCGCGAGGCTCGCCATCAGCCCCCCGAACGCGAAGTACAGCGTGATCGGCGACGGGGGTTCGCGTCGGTCGGCGGCCGGTGCCACGTCGGGCGGTGACGTCGTCATCGGGCGCAGGTTACCGATCGAGGGGCGAACGCATCGCGGGATTGTCGGGTCGTTGCTCGTTGGCGAAGCGTGTCAGCCGATGGCGACGAGGCCGGTGTCGAACCGGCCTCGCAGGTGCGGGTGCGTCGGCATCGCTCGCGCCGCAGTGCCCCAACGACCGGCCCGATCCGGTGCGAACTCGGTCCGGAACCGGCCGTCGCCCCCGGCGGTCATCGCCACCACGTTCAGCAGCGTTTCGTCGAACGATCCGTCGGCGAGCACCGGACCGTGCAGCAGTTGCACGACGATCTCGTCGCTGTCGAGTTCGCCAGGATCGAGTTCGACCACGACCTCGCGAGTTTCGCCTGCCGTCCCGCGCTCGTCGTTCGAGCCATCATCGACCAGGCGGACCTCGACATGGGGCCATGCAGCGACGACACGCTGTTTCCATGCGGCGAGAACACGCGCCGGCGCACCAGCGTCAGCGGTCATCGTGTTCGTTCCGAGGGCAGCCGGCTCGTAGTACTGGGTGACGTAGTTCCGCACCATCCGACCGGCGATCACGTTCCAGCCGAGGGTCGACCAGTTGGTCTTGATCTTCTCGATCCAGCCGTGGGGGACGCCGTCGTCGTGGCGGGCGTAGAAGAGCGGCACGATCTGGCGTTCGATGACCTCGAATGCGGCGCTCGCTTCGCGCCGGTCGCGGCGATCGAGATCGAGGTCGTCCTCGAACGAGGTGATGTCGAATCCGTTGTTGCCGTCGGACATCTCATCCCACCAGCCGTCGCGGATCGAGCAGTTCAGGCCGCCGTTGAGCGCGGCCTTCATCCCAGATGTGCCACACGCCTCCATCGGCCGGCGAGGCGTGTTGAACCACACATCGCAACCGTGGTACATCGTTTTGGCGATACCGATGTCGTAGTCGGGGATGAACACGAAGCGATGGCCGACCTGCGCGTCGCGCGTCAGGCGGTCGGTCTCGCGGAGCAGCGCCTTGCCCGGCTCGTCGGCGGGGTGAGCTTTGCCGGCGAACACGAACTGGACGGGTCGGTCGACGTCGAGCAGCAGCGCCCGCAATCGGTCCATCTGGGCGAGCAGCAAGGTCGAGCGCTTGTACGTGGCGAAGCGGCGGGCGAACCCGATCGTGAGCACGCCCGGGTCGAGCAGGTAACCGCCGAGACGACTGCGCACCATGTCGACGAGTTCGCGACGACCCTCGTTGCGCACGTCCCAGATCTCGCGGTGATCGAGGCGGTGCACGCGTTCCCAGTCGTGTGCGTCCGCCAAGTGCCACTCGTCGCCGATCGTCTGCGAGAGCAGTTCGTCGACGCGGTCGCTGACCCAGGTGCGTGCGTGGACACCGTTGGTGACGTGACCGATCGGGGTCTCCCGGGTGGGCAGGTCGGGCCAGAGCCCACCGAACATCTGGCGGGAGACTTCCCCGTGGAGACGGGCCACACCGTTCGAGTGTGCAGCGAGGCGCAGGCCCATGATCGCCATGTTGAACTTGTCGGTCTCGCCACCGTGTTCGCCGATCGCCAGCAGGCGATCGATGGTGACGCCGCACTGCTCGGCGAACCTGGTGAAGTAGTGCTCGATCAGTTCACGCGGAAAGCGGTCGATGCCGGCCGGCACCGGTGTGTGGGTGGTGAACAAGCTTCCGGCGCGTACCGCCTCGATCGCTTCGTCGAAGTTCAGCCCTTGCTCGACCCACTCTCGGATCCGCTCGAGCCCGAGAAAGCCCGCGTGACCTTCGTTGGTGTGGAAGACCTGCGGATGGATGTCGAGCGCCCGGAGCGCCCGAACCCCGCCGATGCCGAGGATGATCTCCTGGCGCAGGCGGTGTTGTTCGTCTCCGCCGTAGAGACGATCGGTGACTGCGATCGCCTCGGGCGGATTCGTCGGCACGTTCGTGTCGAGCAGATAGAGACGGATCCGCCCGACGTCGGCACGCCACACGCGTACGGTGACGGCGACGTCGGCAAGGTCGACGATCACCTCGACGCCCGTCGGTTGCAGGCCCAGTGCGTCGGGTTCGATCCGCTCGTTGCGTTCCTGTTGCCAGCCGTCGCTGTCGAGCAACTGATGGAAGTAGCCCTCGGCGTAGAGCAGGCCGACGCCGACGAGCGGGATCCCCAGATCGGACGAGGCCTTCAGATGGTCGCCGGCCAGCACGCCGAGGCCTCCCGAATACTGCGGGAGGGCCTCGGTGATCCCGAATTCGGGTGAGAAGTAGGCGACCGACTGGAGCGCGGTGTTGGCGTCGTCGGTGCGACGGCCGAACCAGCTCGAACCGCCGAGTGAGTCGTCGAGACGCCGCTGTGCTCGATCGAGTTGCGCGATGAAGTGTTCGTCGGCGGCAAGAACATCCCAACAGGCCGGCGATGTCCGCCGTACCAGATCGACCGGATGCTGGGCCGTGTCGCGCCACGAACGACCATCGCGCGTCCCGTCGAGGCGATCGAAGAGACGTGCCAACTGGCGATCCCAAGCCCAATGCAGGTTGGCGGCCAACGACTCGATCGCACGGAGCGGTTCGGGAACGTTGCTGACGACGGTGAACTGATGAACGGGGCGCATCGGTCGGTGACGATACAGAGTCCGAGACCAGCTCTCGACCGACGGAACGTTCGTTCATCCTCCCGTCACGACATGGGGCGACGTCCGGTCGCAACCACGTCGGCGTACAGATCGGAAGTGGTCCGGGCGATTGCGGTCCATGCGTACTTGCGCTCGACCAGGTCGCGGGCATTGGCCACGAGGATGGTCGTGAGGTCGTGGTTGGTCAGCACCTGTTCGATGGCGTCGGCGAGATCGTCGGGATTGCCCGGCTCGAACGTGACCCCGGCGTTGGTGCCGGCAACCAGCTCGGCGAGCCCTCCGGTGCGCGCGACGATCAGCGGTGCGCCGGCTGCGAGGGCTTCGAGCGCCACGATGCCGAACGGCTCGTAGAGCGACGGGATCACCACGCAGCCCGCTCGATGCACGAGGAGACGGAGATCAGCGTCGTTCAGGTAGCCGGGCAGCTCGACGATGTCGCTGACTCCTTCGACGTCGATCTGTGTCTGCAGCTCGGGGAGGTAGCTGCCGCGACCAGCGATGACGCTGCTGACGTTGGGCACCCGCCCGCGCAGCTCGTGCATCGCCCTGGCGAGCACCTGGAAGCCCTTCTCGTACTGGACGCGACCCCACGTGACCACCAGCGGGGAGCGTGGTCCGGTGGGCGCACTCGGTCGGTTCACCGGTCGCCACTGCCCGGGGTCGATGCCGTTGGGGATGTGTGCAACGTGCTCCTCGGCCAGCTCGAACCCGGTGATCAACTGTTCGACGATGAACCGGGTGGGCGAGATCATCCGGTCGGCTTGGAACGCCAACCACCATTCGATGGAGTTGATGTCGGTGGGGTGACCGAGGGGAAGTTGACCGCCGTGACGAACACGTTCGGTGCCGTGCATCGTGAGCACGAACGGCACGTCGTACCGGAAGGCGAGCGAGTCGGCTGCCCATCCGAGCTGCCAGTCGTGACCGTGCACGATGTCGGGTCGCCAGCCTTCGAGTTCGCCCGTGAAGCGACTGGCGAGCTTGGTGACCGTGTGGTTCGCCGATGCGATGCGGGTGACTGCTTCTGACGGCGGCAGCCAGGGAAGGTCGACCAGGGCCCGCACCACCCGAACGTGTTCGGGTGGTGCTGCGCCGAGTTCGCCAGGGCGATCGGCGACCGTGAGGATGACGACGTCGTGGCCGGCCCGTGCGAGCGCCGTACCGAGCCCGGCGACGTGGGCGGCGATCCCACCGGTGGAACGCGGCGGGAACTCCCACGACAGCATCAGCACGCGCACGGTCGCGCACTGTACTGTCACCCCGTACCCTTGGCGCCGATGGCCAATATCGCGCGACCGATCGGCGACCTCGACCTGCACCTGTTCGGCGAGGGGACGCATCGCCGCCTGTGGGAGCTCCTGGGGCCGCAGCCGTTGCACGTAGACGCCGACGGGCAGGTCGCCGGGGTGCGGTTCGCAGTGTGGGCTCCGAATGCGGCGTCGGTCGCAGTGGTGGGTGACTGGAACGACTGGGCGCCCCAGATGCTCGACCCCATCGAGACCAATGGTCCAACTGGGATCTGGTGCGGCGTCGTTCCGGCTGCGAGGAGCGCGCAGCGATACAAATTCGAGATCGTCACCGCCGATGGACGGACGTTACGCAAAGCCGATCCCATGGCCCGCCAGACGGAGCTTCCGCCGAGCGACGCCAGCGTGGTGCCTCCATCGATCGACCATGACTGGGGTGACGACGCCTGGATGCGTGATCGCGGCCAGGTCGGTGCGGGGACGGCACCGATGCGTATCTACGAGGTGCATCTCGGTTCGTGGCGTGGAGGCGTCGACACGTGGGACCGTCTCGCGGTCGAACTCGCCGAGTACGTCGGCTCGCTCGGGTTCACCCACGTCGAGTTGATGCCGATCGCGGAGCACCCCTTCGGCGGTTCGTGGGGCTATCAGGTATCGGGCTACTACGCGCCGACGGCCCGGTTCGGGGACCCCGACGGTGTGCGCCGATTCGTCGACACGCTCCATCGTCGCGGCATCGGAGTGATCGTCGACTGGGTTCCCGCACACTTCCCGCGCGACGAATGGAGCCTGGGCCGATTCGACGGCGTTGCGTTGTACGAGCATCCCGACCCTCAACGCGGCGAGCACCCCGATTGGGGCACCTACGTGTTCGATTACGGCCGCAACCAGGTGCGCAACTTCCTGGTCGCGAACGCGCTGTACTGGCTCGACGAGTTCCACGTCGACGGGCTGCGCGTCGACGCGGTCGCATCGATGCTCTACCTCGACTACTCGCGAGATGCCGATCAGTGGGCGCCGAATGCGTACGGCGGCCGTGAGCATCTCGAGGCGCTCGCATTCGTCAGGGAACTGACGACCGTGGTCGCCGAGGAGTTCCCCGAGGCGCTGGTGATCGCCGAGGAATCGACGTCGTGGCCCGGCGTCACCCGACAGGTCGACCGGGGCGGCCTCGGCTTCAGCCACAAGTGGAACCTCGGATGGATGCACGACACACTCGATTACCTCGCACTCGATCCGGTCCATCGGCACCATCACCACCACGAGATGACGTTCGCCCTGCTCTACGCCTACGACGAGCGGTTCATCCTTCCGCTGAGCCATGACGAAGTGGTGCACGGCAAGGGAAGCCTGCTGTCCAAGATGGGTGGCGACGATTGGCAGCGCTTCGCGGCGCTGCGTGCGCTGTTCGCTTGGCAGTGGGCGTTGCCCGGCTCCCCCCTGGTCTTCATGGGTTCGGAGCTGGCGCCGTGGGCCGAGTGGGCGGAACAGTCCGGCCTCCCGTGGGACCTGCTCGATGATCCTGCGCACCGCGGCGTGAGCGATCTGATCGGCCACCTCAATCACGTGGCCGATGTGTGGCCGGCACTCTGGCGGCGTGACACCGAGCCGGGTGGCTTCCAGTGGCTCGATGCCGACGACGCTGCGCACAGCATGTATGCGTTCGTCCGCTGGGACCTGGACGGTGCTGCTGCCGTCGTGTGCATCGCCAACTTCACGCCGGTGCCGAGGCCTGGCTACCGGGTCGGGCTCCCGTGGGGCGGCGACTGGGAGGTCGTGCTCGACACCGATGCTGCCCTCTGGTCGGGCAGCGCCCATTGCAGCGAGCAGGTGGCGGTCACCGCCACCGACGACCCCTGGCAGCGCTGTACGTCGTCGGGTGTGCTCGATGTGGGCCCGATGTCGATGGTGTGGCTGGCCGCCCGCTCGCCCGGCTGATCCTTTGGGCTGAACGTTGGGCTGATCGTTCGGGTCGCGTCAGGGCGTCGGGACCGCAGCGGTCACCGTGGTGGTGGTCGCCGGCGGTTGGGTGGTTGCCGGGGCCGCCGTGGTGGTGGTCGCCGGCGGCTGCGTGGTCGTCGGTGAGGGAACGGTGGTCGAGGTGGTGGAGGTCGTCGAGGTGGTCGTCGTGGTGGCGTCGGGATCGGGCCGGTTGAACGACGGCAGTGACTCGCGCTCGCTGTACTGCTCGGGCTCCTTGCCGTCGTGTCCCCACACGTAGACGCGGTTGCCGATTTCGACGAGCTCGGGGAACACGTCGGCGAGCGCATTGGAGACGCGGATACAACCGTGGGACGCCGGCTGGGCCGGAACGTTCTGAGCGCCGTGGATCGCGATGCCGTAGTTGAAGTACCACGGGTTCTTCATTCCGCCGAGCGGGCTGACCCGGTTGCCGTCGACAGAGCGGTCGAACCGGAAGACACCTCCCGGCGACTTTGCCTCGGCGCAGACCTGCTTGGTCACGAGTTCGGGGTACGGGTTGCCGTACTCGTCGGTGTCGTAGGTGGCGGTCTCACAGAACGTCGCCGGTTCACCGTCGGGGCGAAGCTCTCCCGACGAGATGTGCGCGATGAAGATCGGCTGGTCGTCGCGGAAGATTGCCATCACCTGTTGGGGAAGGTAGATCTCGACGTGGGTGCCTGCGCCCGGTCGACGGGGCGTGAATCGCACCGACGGTTGCGACATCTGCTGCCACAACTCGTCGGTGATCACGGTCTTGTCGTCGAGTTGCGCGAATTCTTCCCAGGTGAGGCTACCGACGAGCTTCTTGTAGGCCCAGATTGCCTGTTGGGTACCGCTGCCGAACTGGCCGTCGGCCGGCCCGGGCTGGAATCCGAGTTCGCTGAGTCGCTGCTGCACGCGCTTGACGTCATCGCCGGCGGACCCCATCGCCAACGGAGATGCGAGCGGAGCGACCACCGGTGTCGACGGGACGTCGGCAGCGGCCGCGCTGATCATCGACGACTCGGACGCCTGGTCGACGCTCGTCGCAGAGACGCTGATCGTCGCATCGTTGGCGTCGGCGTTGGGGCTTCCGCCGCCCACGAACACCCCGATGCCGATCACGAGCGCCAGCAACAGGCTCGCGGCAACGGCAGGCAGCCACGAGCGGGTCTCGCTCGGTTTCGATGATCGCTGATTCATGGGGTCGGCCCGATCGTCAGGCTGACGCAGCGACCGAACGCAACGAACTGCACGCGTCTTCAGGAGGGACGATGTTGATCATCACGCCTGTGCCGCGTTCGAAGCCGGCCTGTGTGACCAGGTTCGGCCACACGTGGATGTGCCAGTGGTACTGGCCGGTGTGCTGATGCGGTGCGGTGTGGAAACCAAGGTTGTAGGCGACGTCGCCGAGGGCGGCGTTGAGGTGACCGAGCGCGTCACGCATTGCCCGGCCGACCGCTTCGAGACTGTCGGTGGGAGCATCTTGGAGGTGCGGCTCGTGGTGGCGTGGGACGATGAGGAGTTCGTACGGTGCACCGCTCCAGTACGGGGTGATCACGGCGACGTCGTCGTTGGCGAAGACGACACGTTGGTCGGCGGCCAGTTCGGCCTCGACCGTGGTACACAGCAGGCATCCGCCGGCGAAGCGCGCGAACGCACGTTCTTCGTCGAGGATCTCTCCGGGCACGATCGGGAGGCCGAGGATCTGACCGTGGGGGTGCGCGACCGACGCGCCAGCCTCACGGCCGTGGTTGACGATGGCCTGGGTATATCGGACCTGCGGGGTGGCAGCGTGCTCGGCGAAGCGGTCGCGCAGTACCCGCATGAGGAGCGCAGCGTGGTCGTCGTCGAGCAGGTGCAGGCCCGAGTCGTGCTCGGGTGTGTAGACGAAGACTTCGTGGATGCCGCTCGCTTCGGCCATCACGAACACCGGTCCGAGGTTGTGGACGGAGAAGGCTTCCTCGCCGTCGAAGGCCGGGTACCTGTTGGGGATCACCCGCATCGACCAGGTGCCGTCCTGATCGATCGTCTCGAGCGCAGCAGGGGTGGCCTCTTCGTGACCCGGGCAGAACGGGCAGGGACGCGACAGATCCTCGTCGACGCTGCTCTGGCGGGGGGCGAAATCGGTCGGCCGTTGGGCTCGTTCTGCGACGATGGTCACCCACCGACCGTTGAGTGGGTTCAAACGCATCTGACTCATTGTCATGACAACGATACGGCGATCGGCTGCCCGATGCGTGGCTCTGTGACGAACCGCTCAGATCAGGCGTTGGAAACCAGTTCCGCGTGACTGCGATCGAGACGGTCCTGGTTCCATCGATGGACTCCCCAGCCGACGAGTGAGCCGACGCCGAACGCCAGGAGACCGCCGACGCCGTCGAGCCAGAAGTGGTTGCCGGTGACGACGATGCAGAAGAGCGTGGCTGCCGGGTACAGCAACACGAGGGCCTTGACCCACCTGCGTCGCAGCAGCGGCCAGATCGCCACGGCACACCACGTCGACCAGCCGATGTGCATGCTCGGCATGGCGGCGTACTGGTTCGAGATCGACGCCACCGTTTGCGAGTCGAACGACCAGGGTCCGCCGAAGTCGGCGAGGGTGTCGACGAACCCGAATCCACCGTCGGGCCGCAGGTCGCTGTCGATGCAGGCGCCGCCGTAACTGATCCGGGCATCGGTCGCTTCGGCGATGTCGGCGGGAACCGGGCACGGTTTGTCGAGCAAGCGCGGCGGCATCAGCGGGAACCAGGCGAACCCGATGATTGCGAGTGCGGTCATCGCGGCGAGCGAATTGCGCCACTGGGGGAACACATCGCTGCGTTTGAGGAAGAGCAGCACGAAGACGGCGATCGTGACGATGAAGTGCGCTGTGCCGTAATACGTGTTCCAGAACTGGATGAACCACGTGTACGGCAGGAACCACGACTGGATCGTCTGCTCGTGGAACAGACCGAGGTTCAGCTCCCACTGGATGATGCGTTCAGCGTTCGTGAACGCCTGCTCGGGGACCCCGTCGGCGGCGATGGCGTTCGAGCCGAACAGATTGCGGGTCCACGAGTAGACGCCGTAGAAGACCGCGACGATCAACGCTTCCTTCCACCAGTGCATCCGGTGTTCGCGAACCGGTGCCGGAGCTGCGTCGGCCACCTGCATCGATTCGGTACTGTAGGCGCGCGTTACGGTCTTGTGACATGGCAGAGATTTCCGGACATGCCGGCCAGCAGGCCGTGGCAGCGATCGCCGCATACGGCACCGACGTGATGTTCACGCTCAACGGTGGTCACATCTGGCCGTTGTACGACGCCGCACGTGATCAGGGCATGCGGGTCATCGATACTCGTCACGAGCAGTCGGCGACCTTTGCAGCCGAGGCATACGCAAAGCTCACGCGACGGCCGGGGTTCGCTGCGTTGACGGCGGGCCCGGGGATCACCAACGGGGTGTCGGCGATCACGTCGGCGCACTTCAACGGTTCGCCGGTCGTGGTGCTGGGAGGTCGTGCGCCGCAGGGTCGGTGGGGTGCGGGCTCGTTGCAGGAACTCGACCACGTGCCGATCGTGTCGTCGATCACCAAGATGGCCGCAACGGTCACCGATCCCGCGCAGGCCGGCGCGTTGGTGCATGAAGCGGTCCGGTTGGCGATCGAGCCACATCGCGGTCCCACGTTCCTCGATTTCCCGCTCGACGTGTTCGGCCCGTCCAACGGTGACGTGCCCGATGTCGGATCGTGCGACGGGATGGGTGCGGCGCCCGACGACGACACGGTGACGGCGCTCGCTGCGCTGGTCGCCGGCGCCGAGCGCCCAGCGTTCCTCGTCGGCTCCGATGTGTACTGGGACGGCGCGTGGGCAGAGCTCGCGGCGGCCGCAGCACACCTCGGGGTCCCGTGTTTCTTCAACGGGATGGGTCGGGGGTTGCTGCCGGCCGACCACGAACTCGCGTTCCTGCGGACGCGCGGGTTGCTGAAGCAGCGGGCAGATGTGGTGGTGGTGCTCGGCACGCCGCTCGACTTCCGCCTCGGCTTCGGCATCTTCGGTTCCGCCACCGTCGCGCACGCCGTCGACGCCGAGTCGCAACGTGCGGGCCATGTCGACGTGCTCACGGCGGTCGGCGACCTCCGGCTCACGCTTCGTGGTCTTGCCGAGTACTCGGGCGACCGTGTCGACCACACGGGCTGGATCGCCGAGTTGCGTGATGCCGAGTCTGCGGCGACGTCGGCCGAGGTGGCGTTGATGGAGGCCGACGGCGACCCGATCAAACCGAGCCGGATCTACGGCGAGCTGCGCAAACGCCTCGAGCGTGACGCAGTGGTGATCTGCGATGGTGGCGACTTCGCGTCCTACGCAGGCAAGTTCATCGAGGTGTTCGAACCCGGTGGCTGGCTCGACACTGGGCCGTACGGCTGCTTGGGCAACGGGTTGGGATATGCGATCGCGGCGCGGGTGGTGCGACCGTCGTCGCAGGTGGTGTTGTTGCTGGGCGACGGCGCCGCCGGTTTCAGCCTGATGGACGTCGATTCACTCGTACGTCACGGCCTGCCCGTGGTGATGATCGTCGGCAACAACGGGATGTGGGGTCTCGAGAAGCATCCGATGCAGGCGATCTACGGCTGGGACATGGCGTGCGACCTGCAACCCGAGCTGCGTTACGACGACGTCGTCAAGGCGCTGGGTGGCGGGGGAGAGACCGTGTCGTCACCGGCCGAGATCGGCCCGGCGCTCGATCGTGCGTTCGCCAGCGGCGTGCCGTACCTCGTCAACGTCCTCACCGACCCCGGCGACGTGTATCCCCGCACCAGCAATCTCGCCTGAGACCTCGAGCGGTCAGGTGTCGCAGCACTTGGACATGAAGCGGTCGAGGTCGACCACCACGCGGGTGATCTTTCCGGCTGCGACCAGTCCGCCGGCGTCGGACGCCGAGACGGTGAACTTGAGCCTCCGACCGTCGATCTTCTCGAGCACGGCTTCGGCGATCACTTCGGCACCGATGGGTGTGGGCTGGAGGTGATCGAACTGGATCCGCATGCCGACCGACGTGGTGCCGCTGCCGAGAGCGTTGCTGATCGCGTTGCAACAGGCCTCCTCGCACAAGGCGACCAGTCGCGGTGATCCGAGCACCTCGACGATGCCCGACCCGAGCGCCAGGGCTGTGTCGGAGTGTGTGACCACCAGCTTGGCGTCGCCGCGCATACCTGTTTCGAGATTCACTGCGCCAACGCTAACAAGGCAGCGACGGGGAGCGACGTCGAACGTTGCCGGTCGCGCTGTTCGAGATGTGCCTGGGGACTCGGCGTGTGCGGTCCCGAGCACAACTCGTACGTAAGCTCGGCGGGGTGATCGAACGAGACGTCCTGCAACGAGTACTCGCCGGCGCTGTGAGCGGTGGTGCGGAGTTCGCCGAGGTATATGCCGAGGACAAACGGTCCACGTCGGCCGGGCTCGACGACGGACGCATCGAGCAGGTGTCGAGCGGTCGAGATCGCGGGGCCGGCATCCGCGTCGTTGCCGGCGAGACCACCGGCTTCGCGTACACCTCCGACCTGTCCGAGACGGGACTGTCGGCGGCCGCGTCGGCGGCCGCGGCCGCAGCGAAGCAGGGTGGCGGCGGGGTCCGCACGATTGCGCTCACGCGGTCAGCGCCGCATCGGCCCAACATGGTGGAACGCGACCCTGATTCGGTTGCCAAAGCTGCCAAGGTCGACCTGTTGGAGCGGATGAACGAGGCCGCCCGGTCCTTCGGGCCCGAGATCGTCCAGGTGTCCGCCGGGTACGGCGACAGCCGCAAGCAGGTGCTGGTTGCGAACACCGACGGCGTGCTCACCGACGACGAGGTCGTTCGCACGCTGCTGCGCATCAGCGCCGTCGCCGACGGCGACACCGGGATGCAGACGGGGTACCAGTCGATGGGCCACACCGTCGGCTTCGAGATCTTCGACAAGGTCGACGTCGAGGAGCTCGCCCGCGAAGCTGCCCGTCAAGCGATCACCAAGCTGCGCGCCCGTCCCGCTCCGTCTGGTGCGATGCCGGTCGTCATCAAGCACGGCACCGGTGGCGTGTTGTTCCACGAGGCGTGCGGGCACGGTCTCGAAGCCGATCACATCCAGAAGGACGCGAGCGTCTACGCCGGCAAGGTCGGCCAACAGGTGGCATCACCGCTCGTGACGCTCGTCGACGACGGCACGATGCCCGGCGAATGGGGCACGCTCGGCTTCGACGATGAAGGCCACATCACCCAGCGCAACGTGCTGATCGAGGACGGCATCCTCACCGACTACATGTGGGACTACCTGCGCGCCCGCAAGGAGGGTCGCCCACAGTCGGGCAACGGCCGCCGCCAGAGTTATCAGCACCTCCCGATGGTGCGCATGACCAACACGTTCGTGCTCGATGGACCCGACGATCCCGACGACATCATCTCCTCGACACCCAACGGTGTGTACGTCGCCAAGCTCGGCGGCGGTTCGGTCAACACGGCGTCGGGCGACTTCGTGTTCGGCATGACCGAGGCGTATCTCATCGAGAACGGCGAGATCACCGAGCCACTTCGTGACGGCAACTTGATCGGCAACGGTCCGAGGGTCCTGGCCGACATCGACATGCTCGGCAACGACTTCGAGATGGGCAGCCCCGGCACCTGCGGAAAGGACGGGCAAGGCGTGCCCGTCGGCGACGGTCAGCCGACGCTGCGGGTGAAGTCGCTCACCGTCGGCGGTACCGCATGAGCGGATTCGAGAGCGAGCTGCAAGCGGTGGCCGACCGGGTGGTCGAGCAGGCAACGAACGGTGAACAGATCGAGGCGTTCGTGGCGCGTGGCGGCGAGACCGAGGTGCGGATCTACCAGGGCGACGTCGAGCACTTCGTGTCTGCCCAGAGCGAAGGCATCGGGATCCGGGTGATACGCGACGGCCGCACCGGCTTCGCCTACGCGGGGACGCTCGACGAGGACGCCATTCGCGAGGTGCTCGCCGAGGCGCGCGACAACGTGCAGTTCGGCACCGTCGACGAATGGGCTGCTCTGGCCGAACCCGATGGCGTGGCGGTGACCGAGCAGTCGCTCTGGAACGATGAACTCGCCGAGTACCCGACCGACGCCAAGATCGATCTGGCCAAGGAGCTCGAGAAGCTGGCGTCGGGATCCGATCCGCGAGTGCGTGTCGACGACTCGAACTACGCCGATGCGCACGGCGAATCAGCGGTGGCCTCCACCACGGGCATCCGGATGTCCGGTCGCGAGAACGGGTGCTACGTCTCGGTGTCGACCTTGGCCGACGAGGGTGAGGGCGACGACGCCGAGACGCAGACCGGGTTCGGGTTCTCGGTGGGTCGTACGCCGGACGAGTTCGATCTCGACCGTGCGGCTCGCGAGGCTGTCGACCGAGCCACCCGTCTGCTCGGAGCCACCCAGCCCCCGAGCCGACGAGTGACCGTGGTGCTCGACCCGTTCGTGACCGCGCAGTTCATCGGTGTCATCTCCTCGACGCTGAACGGCGAAGCGGTGGTGAAGGGACGCTCGTTGTTCCGCGACCGACTGGGCGAGACCGTCGCTTCACCCCTGGTCACCATGGTCGACGATCCGACGAACCCGAAGGCGTACACGGCCACGGACGTCGACGGCGAAGGCCTTGCTGCGCGCCGCAACGTGCTGATCGAGGATGGTGTGCTCCGCCAGTTCGTGCACAACTCGTATTCCGCTCGCCGTGCCGGGACCGTGTCGACCGGCAACGCCACGCGTGGCGGCTTCGCCGGTACACCCGGCGTGGGCTGCCTCGCCCTGTCGCTCGTGCCCGGCACGCGCACACAGGCGGAGTTGATCGCAGACGTCGACGACGGCCTGCTCGTGCAGCAGATGCAAGGGTTGCACTCAGGGGTCAATCCGATCAGCGGCGACTTCTCGACTGGCGCTGCTGGGCTGCTCATCTCGAACGGCACGGTCGGTGCGCCGGTGCGTGAGATCACGATCGCGTCCACGCTGCAGCGAATGTTGCTCGACATCGTCGAGATCGGCGGCGACCTCGAGTGGCTGCCGATGCGCTCGGCGGGCATGAGCCTCGTGATCCGCGACGTCACCATGTCGGGTTCCTGAGGACCACCGGTCGGACGATGGGAGCGCCGTCACCCGAGGCGATCGCCCGGCATCCGCACTTGGCCCACGCGCCGGGTGGCGCACGCATCCGTGTCGACCTGCACACCCACACGATGTGGAGTGGCGATTCGACGACGACGCCCGATGAGTTCGTCGCAGCCGTCGAGGCGAGCGGGCTCGACGCGGTGTGCATCACCGACCACAACGCTATCGACGGCGCGGTGGTGCTTTGCGACCGATTGGCCTGCCGCGTGATCATCGGGGAGGAACTGCGCACGGCGGCCGGCGAGATCATCGGGCTGTTCCTCACCGAGCGTGTGCCGGCGGGGGTGTCGCACCTCGATGCGGCGAAAGCAATCCGCGACCAGGGTGGTGTGGTGTACATCCCCCACCCGTTCGACCCGATGCGTCGCAACATGAGTGAGGCCGCACTCTACGAGCTGGCCGAAGCCGACCTGATCGACGCCGTCGAGGTACTCAATGCCAAGACCTCGCTCGCCAGCCTGAACCACCGAGCAGCAGCGTTCGCCGCCGAGTTCGGCATTGTCGGCGGAGCCGGCAGCGACGGCCACGTTCCCGACGCGCTCGGCGCTGCCTACGTGGAGATGGCGGACTTCGACACCCCGATGGAGTTCCTCGCGTCGCTGGCGTCGGCCGACTTGATCGGCCACCACTGGGACGAGCCGCGCCCCTGGACCGCCCGCATCGTCCCCAGCGTTACAACAGGGGTCAGACCCGCGTTGTAACGATTCCTGTCGCTCGGCCCTGGCCGGTCCTGGATTACATTGCGGGTCTGACCCCTGCGGTAACCGTCGATTCGACCGGGTTGGGGTGTAGACAGGACGGCCGTGCCGATCTATCAGGCGATCATCCTCGGGATCGTGCAGGGGCTGTCGGAGTTCCTCCCGATCTCGTCCAGCGGTCACCTGCTGCTCGTGCCGTGGCTCGCCGGGTGGCAGGAACTCGACCCGTCGATCAAGAAGTCCTTCGACGTGGCGCTGCACCTCGGAACGCTCGTCGCCGTCGTCGGCTACTTCCGACGTGACGTCCTGACATATGTGGTCGAGGGCACCAAGCTCGTGGTCGCCCGCAAGGTGCCGCCCACCGCCGACGGCAAGCTGGCCTGGCTCTTCGTGTTGGCGACGCTGCCCGCCGCTGCGGTCGGCGCCCTGTTCGAGGATCAGATCGACAACCGTCTCGGTACGCCCACGATCATCGGATGCTCACTGATCGGCTTCGGCATCCTCCTTGCGATCGCCGACCGCGCGCTCGGTCGCCGCACGGTGCACGACTTCGGCGCAAAGGATGCGCTCCTCGTCGGTGCTGCGCAGGCGTTGGCACTCAACCCCGGTACGTCGCGCTCGGGGATCACCATGACCGCGGGCCGGTTCCTCGGTTTCGAACGCGACGCCGCGGTGCGGATCAGTTTCGTGATGTCGATCCCAGTCATCTTCGGGGCGGTCGTGTTCAAGTTCGCGGGTCTGATCTCCGACGGGATCCCCGACGGGTTGCTCGTGCCGATGATCGTCGGCATCATCACTTCGGGCCTGTCGGGCTGGCTTGCAGTGTGGGGAACGTTGCGGATCGTGCGAACGCGCAGCTTCATGCCGTTCGTGATCTACCGCATCGCCCTCGGTGTGGTGGTGCTGATCGTGGTGGCCACCGGCGCCAGGTGAAACCGTGAGGCGTGATGTCAGACGTCACGCTCCGACGTTCATGGGAGATACAGCAGGCTGGCGATGCCCTGTTGCGCTGTTGCGGCAACCGTTGGAGCCTCGTCGGCGCCGACCGCCACGAAGATGACGTCGTCGATGACGGCGGTCACCCGGGCGTTGTCGGCGACCACCAGGCCGTCCGCGCTCACCTGGACGCTCAGCCCGACGACCACATCCCGGGCGAGCGGATCGGACAGCGCCACGACCACGCTGCCCGGGTCGGCGAGCGCCGCCGGCCCGGGACCGATGACGACGTCGAGTTGGGTCAGCACCTCGCCGGCGGCCACGCGTTGGCGCACGACGGTGGAGTCGAGGAGGGCGGCGGCGTCGGTCAGCGCATCGTCGGGGAGTGCAGCGACCGGCAGGCTGACCAGGTCGGCGATGACCGGCTCACCCGGTTCGAGTCGGTGCCGGGCCACCAACACGGTGCGGGCGGAGCCCCAGGTTTCTCGTTCGGAGGCGATCGATGCCATCTCGCTGCGGAGCGAGGCGGCGGCGGCGACGGCAAGTGCGGCCACGACGACCCAATAGATCCAGGGACGTCGGGCGAGGACGAGTCGGGCTCTGGCCGCGACGTGCATGGATGTCTCCTCGGATCGGTGGACGATCGGAGGGAGTCGGTCGCAACCGAGGGTATCGACGCCGCAGCGCAAACGTCAGCTGTCGGACGACGACTTCGTGCTCGACGACTTCTCGCGCGACGAAGATCCCGTCGATGCAGAGCCACTCGAACCAGCACCACTCGAACCTGCACTCTTCGAACTGTCCGACTTCGTCGCCGACGTGTCACTGGACGACGAGCCGCTGTCGGAGCCCGAGCTGGTGGTCTTCGAGTCGCCCGTGGTCGACGCCGGAGCGGTCGACGCCTGCTTCTTGCCCCGATTGTCGGTCTTGAAGAAGCCGGACCCCTTGAAGGTGACCCCGACGGGGGTGAAGACCTTCTTGACGGGCAGCAGTTCACCGGAATCGGGATGGGCGATCTCGGTGAGGTTGTCGTCATGGAAGCCCTGCTGGACTTCGATGGTCTCGCCCGTCTCGACGAACTTGTACACGTAGGTTGGCATCGGAGGCAGAAGGATATCGTCCGTCCCATGCAGGTCCGCAGTGCCGTCATTCCCGCCGCCGGTCTCGGGACCCGATTCCTTCCCGCCACCAAGGCCGTTCCCAAGGAGCTGTTCCCCATCGGGGACCAGCCTGCGATCCAGATCGTCATCGACGAGGCTCTCGGTGCGGGTTGCGATCACATCGTGATCGTGAGCAGCCGCTCGAAGCCCGCCATCGATGCGTACTTCGCTCCCGACGAGGCGCTGCTCGACGCGCTCGAGGCGAAGGGAAAGTCCGAGACGGCCGAGCGCCTGCGCGCGATCGGGCGTGACTGGCGTGTCGACATCGTCTACCAGGACGATCCCAAGGGCCTCGGGCACGCCGTCGGGTGCGCCCGCGAGGCCGTCGGCGACGAACCATTCGCCGTGCTGTTGCCCGACGAACTCATGTCGAGCTCCGCGGTGTTGGCCCAGATGAACGGAGTGTGCGCAGCAACAGGGGGCAGCGTGGTCGCCGTGGTGAACGTGCCGCGTGAACAGGTCAGCTCCTACGGCGTCATCGATCCGGCTGGGGAACTGACGCAGGATGGCGTGATCCCAGTGCGCGACCTGGTCGAGAAGCCGTCACCCGACGACGCTCCCAGCAACTTCATCCTGACGGGTCGCTACGTGCTCACCGCTGACGCGTGGGACGAGATCGCCGCGCTCACTCCCGGCAGCGGTGGTGAGCTCCAACTCACCGACGCCCTGCGCGCGCAGGCCGCCCGGGCCCCGTTCCATGCGGTGGTCGCCGACGAGAGCCGCCTCGACACCGGCACGCCGCTCGGATTCCTCACTGCGTCGATCGAACTCGGGCTCCAGAACCCGGAGTTGGGTGTGGATCTCCGCACGTTCCTGCAGCGCGTTCGTCTCTGAGCCGCCCGTGCTCGAGTACGAACTCGACCGCGAGTGGACGGCTCGGCCACGGGCGATGCCTCAGAGTCGGCGGAACGCGTCGGGCTCGTCGTGGACGAGGCCGTAGTTGTCGACGTCGAACTCGGTGGCGACACCGTTGTCGAGGTTCGTGCGTCGGAACCGCCGAGCGGTGAGACGTTCGTAGCGCTGTCGGACGATCACGATGCCGAGTGTCTCGACGTCAATCGTCGCCGCAAGCACCTCGGCGTCGCCGCCCACATCGAGCGCGAGCCGCCGGATCGGAATCGAATTCGTGAACGGCGTGACCGGCAGGTCGATGTCGGTGCAGCCCGCCAGGTCGTGGCGGTGGGCGCCGTTCATCTCACCCCACCGGCCGGCGCCGTCGGCGCCGAGCCACAGGTCCGGTTCGTCGAGGTCGCGGAACAACAGGAACTGTCGGGTCTGCCACGTTGCCGACAAGCGGATCACGTACGTGACCGCTTCGCGGCCGACCTCGCCCGTTGCCGTCCAGCCTTCGTTCTCCCAGCGCAAGGTCACGGTCTCGAGGTGCGCGTGATCCCATGTGTGCCAGCGAGCGGTGTAGCCGTCGGACGGAAAGGCGGTCAACGCGTCGGACACGACCTCGAAGGCTAGAGGGGTGTCACGGAAGGTGCCGGCCCGGCCAGGCCTGCGGTACCTTGCTTGCGTGACCCCGTTGGAGGACGCTCAGGCGTTCGTGCTCGAATCGTGCCCGCCGCTCGAGCCCGTCGAGGTGGATCGAGACGCTGCCACCGGGCTCGTGCTGGCGGTGCAAGTGATCGCTACCGAAGTCGTGCCGCCGTTCGACAACACCGCAGTCGACGGCTACGCGGTGCGCTCGGAAGACGTCGTCAACGTTCCTGTGGAGTTGCGTGTGGTCGGTGAACTCGCCGCTGGGGCGGCACCGACGGTGGGTGTGAGTGCCGGTGAGGCAATTCGGATCATGACCGGCGCTCCGATGCCCGACGGCGCCGACGCGGTGGTGATGGTGGAGGACTCCGAACGGGTCGGCGACGACACCGTGCGGCTCACCCGATCGGTGCAGCCTGGTGCTGCCGTTCGAGGTGCCGGCGACGACGTGCGCATCGGCGACGGGCTGTTCGCTGCCGGAACCACGATCACGCCAGCGGTCGCTGCGGTGTTGGCCAGCGTCAACGCTGCACGCGTCCAGGTGTATCGGCGCGCTCGGGTCGCGGTGCTGTCGACCGGTGACGAATTGGTCGAGGACGGCTCGGCGTTGGCGTTCGGCCAGATCCGCGAGAGCAACAAGACGATGCTTGCAGCATTGCTCGTCGAGGCAGGGTGCGACGTCGTTGACCTCGGCATCGTGCGCGACGACGAAGCCGAGTTGGAGACCGTGTTACGGGCCGCCGCGGTCGACTGCGATGCCATCGTGTCGAGCGGCGGCGTGTCGATGGGCGACTACGACGTCGTGAAGGCGGTGCTCGGTCGAATCGCCGACATGACCTGGATGCAGATCGAGATCAAGCCGGCCAAGCCGTTCGCGTTCGGGCGCCTCGACGGCACCCCGATCTTCGGTTTGCCCGGCAATCCGGTCAGCTCGCTGGTGAGCTTCGAGTTGCTCGCTCGTCCGGCTCTGCGTCGCATGATGGGCCACCGTCGTCTGACGCGAAGGAGCATCGTGGCTGTGGCCGACGTGGCGCTGGACCGCCAGACCGACGGCAAAGTGCACTTCGTGCGTGTCAACGGCGAATTCGCCGACGATGGGCGGTTCCACGTGCGCCCGGTCGGAGCGCAGGGCAGTCATCAACTCGCCGCTACTGCCCTTGCGGATGCCATGGCCGTCGTCCCCGACGGCGACGGCATCCCAGCCGGCGCCGATGTCGCCGCACTCCTCCTTCACGGAGATGGCTGACTCGGTTCCGTCGACCGGGCTCGGGGAACCGCGAGTTGGTCCATAGGCTGGACCGATGTCCCGGGGGAGTGATCACACACACGAGGAGCTGATCGATCCGTTCGGGCGCCTCATCGAGGATCTGCGGATCTCGATCACCGACCGCTGCAACTTTCGATGCACCTATTGCATGCCGGAGGAGGGGATGCAGTGGTTGCCACGTTCCGAGGTGATGACCTTCGAGGAGATCGAGCGTCTCGCCCGAATCTTCGTGCAGCGCTACGGCGTCCGCGGTATTCGCCTCACTGGTGGCGAGCCGACAGTTCGCGCGCATCTTCCGGTGCTCGTCGAGAAACTCGCAGCGATCGAAGGTCCTGCCGGTCCGGTCGACCTGGCAATGACCACCAATGGCGCCACCATGCGCCTCGTTGCTCAAACCTTGCGTGACGCCGGGCTCGCGCGGGTCAACATCAGCCTCGACACGCTCGATCGGGCGAAGTTCCTCCAGATGACCCGTCGCGACGAACTCGAGCGAGTCCTCGACGGCATCGAGGCGGCGAAGGAGGCCGGGTTCGCCCAGGTCAAGATCAACGCGGTCATCGAGCGTGGCGTGAACGACGACGAACTCGTTGCGCTCGCCGAGTTCGGTCGCATTCGCAACGTCGAGGTGCGCTTCATCGAGTTCATGCCACTCGACGCCGACGGTCACTGGGTGAACGACAAGGTCGTCGGTCAGGACGAGATCGTCGCAGCGATCGGTGCCGTCCACCCGCTCGAACAACTTCCTGCCCGCGGTGCCGCGCCGGCGGACCGGTTCCGCTACCTCGACGGCGGCGGCACGATCGGCGTCATCCCGACGGTGACCAAGCCGTTCTGCGGCGACTGCGACCGAGTCCGCCTCACCGCCGAGGGGCAGTTCCGCACGTGCCTGTTCGCGACGAAGGAGTTCGATTTGTTGGCCGCGATGCGTGCCGATGAGACCGACGATCAACTCGCCGTCCGGATCGAGGCGGCCGTGGCCACCAAGTGGGCAGGCCACCGCATCAACCAGGTCAACTTCATCCGGCCCGGAAAGTCGATGAGCCAGATCGGCGGCTGAGTCATGACAGGAAGCTGAGGGGTCAGATCCCTCAGTTTCATTTCGTCAGAGGTCGGGAAAAGCGCGGAAGCGTTCGGCAACGGCGGCATCGCCGAGGATCTCGACCGACCCGGCGTCGCGACGCCACAACCACAGCAACAGATCGTTGGCTCGTCCGCGCACTGCCGCGTCGCCCTTCGCGTGCTCGCGGGTGAACTCGATGCCGGAGGCGTCGAGTCGGCTCACCAGCCATTCGCCGTTGACCGTCGATCGCTCGTCGGAACCCTCTTCGACGTCGGTGCCGTTGTCGGTGCAGTGCAGGTGCACCGTGCCGTTCACCGGCACTGCCCCCTCGCTGACCCGGCGGGCGGCGAACCACATCAGGAACTCGTCGATGCCGTCGGCCGCCACGACGACGGGGATCTCGTAGGGCATCCCGACGGCGTTGGCCGCATCCCAGCGGTGCACGGCGGTCTCCTGGGTCATCCGGCGTTCGACCCAGATCTCGGGCTGGTTACTTCCGGTCCACGTCCACACCTCGGTGTCGTCGCTCGCACGCGCAAGGGCCGAGAACATCGCGGTGTTCGCCGCCGTCACCCAATCGATCAACAATTCGTCGGACGGGCGTGTCGGCGATTCGATCGCCTGAACGCCCTCGCGTGTGGTGATGCCCTCCGACACGATGCGACCCCAGCGGTTCCAGACGTTGCCGAGATGCCACGCGAGGTCGCCCAGATTCCAGTCGGGGCACGACGGAACCCGATGTTCGAAACCGTGCTTGGTGACGATGTCGATGAACTGCACCGCGTCGGTTCGCAGATGGGCGTGAGGGTCGTAGGGGAGTTGGGTCGGTGACGATGCGGCGTTGGCGTCGGTCATGGCGGTGACCGTACCCGGGCCGGCCGGGACCCCGCACGCTCCGCTCACTCGTGCCCCAATGGGCGGGCTATCGTCCGTTGCCACATGAGCGATCTGTCCTTCACCCACCTCGACCCGCTCGGCCGGGCCCGCATGGTCGACGTGACCCCCAAGGAGCCCACCCACCGACGTGCGGTCGCTCGGTGCAAGGTGTTCATGAAGCCGGAAACCACTGCGGCAATCGCCAACCGCGAGGTCAAGAAGGGCGATGTGCTCTCGGTGGCCCGGGTCGCCGGAATCCAGGCTGCGAAGCGCACCTCCGACATGATCCCGCTGTGCCATCCGTTGCTGGTCGGTGCGGTGTCGATCAACTTCGAGATCGGTGACGACTTCGTGGCGATCGAGGTGCAGGTGGACACCGTCGACCGCACCGGCGTCGAGATGGAAGCCCTCCATGCGTGCAGCATCGCTGCGCTCACTGTCTACGACATGTGCAAGTCGGCCGACCGTGGAATGGTGATCGGAGAACTGGCACTGTGGGAGAAAACCGGCGGTCGATCGGGCGTGTACCGCCGCGGTGACGGCCTCGACGAAGTTGTCGCGCCGTGACCGACGTCTCATCGAAGATTGCGTTCGTCGTCACAATCGTCGTAGAATCGTCACACAACGGATCTGGCCGACCAGATCGTTCACCGGAACCGACCCCGACAGCTTCTTCCTGACTCATGGCCCAACTCGTACTCCTCGTCGTCGCTGCCGCCTGGGCAGCCGTTCTGATCCCGCCGATGTTGCGCTCCCGCGTCGACAACCGACCGAATTCGTCGGTGACCGATTTCCGTCGCCAGCTGAGCACCCTGCAGAGCACATCGTCGAGTCCTCGCATGCGAACGCTCGGCCGCCCGCTCGTCTCGTCGCCCCTCCAGCGTCCTGCGGCCGCCGGTCGTCCTGGGCACTCGCACCATCGTCAGGCAGCACTGCACGCCCAAACGCCCACTCGCCAGCGAACCGGTGCGTCCCGGAACGGCGAGGCCGCCAATCGTGCCGCACCGGCTTCGTTCCGCTCGCACGGCGACCACGAGCCGGCGCATCGCCAGACCCACATGGAGCGCCCGCACGCCACGAAGGTCGCCCGCTCCGATGTCCGCCGTCGGCGCAGCAACGTGCTCTTCCTGCTCGTGGTCACCACCGCATGCACCTTGTTCCTTGCGGCAACCACGTCGTCGACCGTGCTGCTGTACGTGTTTGCGCTGTCGTTCCTAGCCCTGTGCGGGTACGTGTACCTCCTCGCCCAACTCCGACAGCGTGAGTCGGTCGGCTGGGGCGATGGCTGGCTCGAACAGCGCTGACCAGCGGAGCTCCGATCGAGTCGGACGCCAGCGTGGTGCCCGATGTCGGGCGCTACACTGCGCATCGCCCCTGGGGCTATAGCTCAGTTGGTAGAGCGCGTCGTTCGCAATGACGAGGTCAAGGGTTCGATTCCCTTTAGCTCCACAAGTCCGTTTCTGGACGTTCGCCGAAATCTGCGAAAGTCCGAAGACGTCGTCGATCGGCAAGCTCTTTTCGATCAGGAAGCCGGCGTAGTACTCACCGCCCGCTTGACCGCCCTGCCACGAGTGGTGGAGGTTGGGGTGCAGGGACGGCGGGGGTGAGTGCCACCTCGGTGATGCGGTGGCGTGCCATCGAGCGAACCTCGATCGTCCAGTCGTCGACGATCACCTGGTCGCCGACGGCGGGGATCCGACCGAGGCGCTCCAGGACCAGGCCGGCAACGGTGGCGTAGTCGCCGTCGGGCAAGTTGACACCGATGTCGTCAAGGTCGTGGATCGGGAACGTTCCTGGCAAGATCGTGGTGCCGTCGGGGAGGTGGCGAACGGTCGCGAGGTCGGGGTCGGTTTCGTCGTAGATCTCACCGACGAGTTCCTCGATGAGGTCCTCCATCGTCACGATGCCAGAGACACCGCCGTGCTCGTTCACCACGACGGCCATCTGCGCCCGCTGGATCTGGAGTTCGCGCATGACGGTGAGTACGCGTGCGGCTTGGGGGAAGACGGGCGCTTCGACGGCGAGCGTCGAGATGAGCGCCTCGCCTGCACCGAGGAGTTGGCGTAAGTGGACGAGTCCGATGACGTGATCGAGGTTGCGTCCGTCGGCGACGGGCGCTCGTGTGTGGCCGGATTCGTTGAGTAGCTCGAGGGCGCGATCGGCGGTCAGCTCGGTGTCCAACACGAACACCTGGCCGCGGGGCACGAGCACCTCGTCGAGCGTGCGATCGGCGATCTCGAAGGCGCCGTCGATGATCACCCGTTGTTGCGGGGTGAATGTCTCGTGTGCGGCGACCATCTCGCGCAGTTCCTCTTCGGTGACCTCCTCGCGTTGGCGGTGGGGGTCGCCGCCCAAGATGCGCACGGCAAGGTTGGTCGACAGCGACAGCAGCCACACGATCGGTCGGGTCACCTTGTTGAGAAAGGCGAGCGGCCTCGCCATCACCATGCCCCACCGTTCGGCTTTCTGCATGGCGATCCGCTTC
Source organism: Actinomycetes bacterium (assembly GCA_031426215.1). GTDB lineage: Bacteria > Actinomycetota > Acidimicrobiia > Acidimicrobiales > Ilumatobacteraceae > Sva-07. The sequence goes on along the minus strand of JANPKU010000089.1, from coordinate 8,487 downwards.
GGTGCGAGTTCACCGAACACGAGGGTCACGTACGACAACAACAGGGTGACGACAATGATCGACACCGGTCCAGCAGCACCCCCAAGGAAACTCAACGGCTCCTCGAGCGGCTCCGAGAGCGACACGGCCGCCGCAGCGGACGCCAAGAAGCCCGCCAACGTGATGCCGATCTGGATGGTCGCAAGGAACCGGTTCGGTTCGCGAGCAAGCCTGGCCAACACAGCGCCCGTCGACGACTTCGCTTCCAGACGTTGAAGTTGCCCTTCACGTAACGACACCAACGCCAACTCGGTACCGGCGAATGCCGCGTTGGTCACGACGAGCACGAACACCAGCCCGAGCTGAGGGAGCACCTCAGACATGAACCAGCCCCGGGCTCGTCGTACTGGGCGGAAACCAACACTCTCGATTCACGAAACGCTCTTTCGGTAGGGGAACAAGACCAGGACGTTCTGGCTGTGGACAACGCTGCCAGCCGTCACGGGTCCGCCGAGCCGCGGTACCCGGACCAGGCGTTCAGGGTGACGGCAAGGAAGGGCACGGCGAAGAACGTGCCGACGAAACCGAACAACGCCCCGCCGGCAGCGATTCCGAGCAGGATCACCAGGGGATGCAACCGCAACGCCTTGCCGTAGATCACCGGCGCCAGCAGATCGTTGTCGAGCTGCTGAACCACTACTGCGACGCCCGCAACGACCAAAGCCGGGATCGTGCCAGCGGTGACGAGCGCGACGAGCGTCGCAACCACCCCTGCGACGACAGCACCGACAATCGGCACGAAGGCCGCCAAGAACGTGATGAGCATCACCGGCACAACGAGGCTCGATCCGGTGAGCAACAAGGTGAGCCCGATAGCGATCGCTTCGACGATGCCGAGCACTGCGGCGCCCTTCAGGTAGCCCCCGGCGGCATCCCAGCCGCGAACGATCGACCGATCGGCGGCAACCCGCCGATCCGCCGGCAGCGCCGCGACGAGCCGATCCTTCCAGCGGCGACCGTCCTTCAACAGGAAGAACGTGATGATCAGCGACAGCAGCAAACCCACCACGAGTTCAACGGCGACGATGGCGCCCGACGCGACCCCACCGCCGCTGCCGGCGGCCGATCGCAGGGAGTCGGCAGCCTGCTCACGAACCCGCTGCACATCTGCCCTGGAGACGTCGAAGGGCGAGTCGTCAACGAGCCAGTTCGTGAGGTCGTCGATACCTTCGGTGACTGTCGGCGCGATCTGGTCGACTTCGCCGGCGATCGAGCCGCCGACCAACCCGAGAGCAGCGGTCAGAACGACAATGAACCCGATCAACGTGATCGCTGCCGCCAGAGCCGGCCGCACATCGCGCCGCAGTGCGTAGCGGGCGACCGGCCAGAGGGCCCGGGCCAGAAGACCAGCGACGGCACACGGAACGACAACGAGCAGCAACTGGCCCGTCAACCACACGAGTGCCGCCACGGCGAGGGCGACAGCCAGGATGCGCCACGAATAGCCGGCGACAATGTCGAGCGTTGGCGAGACCGTACGACGCCGACGTGTCGTCGACGACAACGAGTTGCTCGTCCGCTTCGCGGCTGGGAGATCGGTCACCGGGTGGCTCGCGTCGTCAGCATCGTTTCGAAGTACCCAGATTTGGGCGCTTCACACTCGACGGTCGATGCACCTCTCGTCGAGGGCTGCCGTTGCTCGTGCGCTGCGATCCACGGGGGCGGCACCCCACGTCCAACTCCCACGAGGATGATCACCGGCCCACCACCCGGTGTCGGCCCAAGCGTGACCCGTCAGCGCAGGGGATGTTCGATTGGGGCGCAGGCGAGCACTGGCCGGCCGTCGTGCCGGCTCGCTACATCCTGTACGACGCGATGGACGAAATCGAGCTTGGTGCGCACCGGCTCGGTGAGCGTGAAGGGGTACATGTCGCCACGACCCATCGCGTGGTTGACCCGGTTCAGCAGCAGTGACAACCACTGCCACTCGGCGAGCATCTCGCTCGTCGCCACATCCTGATACGAGGCTCGCGGCGTGATGTCGGCATCGACGAGAGCATCGACCCGGCTCGCTTGCAGCACCAACCCGCCGGCGGCAGCGGTCGTCAGCGAATCGGTGATGTGGAGGTAGTGGGCGAACGACTCGGCGAAGTCTTCCCACGGATGCATCGTTGCGTACTCCGAGATGAACGACGCTTCCCAACCGTCCGGGGCGCCTTCGCGGTAGTGGCGATCGATGGCGTCGGAGTACGAGGCACGCTCGTCGCCGAAGAGTTCGCGACATTCACCGATCCAGTCGGTCTGCTCGACCAGGATCCATTGGTAGTAGTGGCCGACTTCGTGGCGGAAGTGCCCCAGCATCGTGCGGTACGGCTCGCGCAGGCGAATTCTCATCGCCTCGCGGTAGTCGTCGAGCGTCTCGATCAGATCGATCGTGATCACACCGTTCGCGTGGCCGATGGTCACCCGTGCCTGACCCGAGTACGACGAGAGCAGATCGAACGCAAGTCCACCTTCGCGCTCGTAGAACGGTTCGACCGGTAACCCCAATTCGGCGAGCTGGACGAGGAGCCGGCGCATCACCTGCGACGCATTGGCGAGCTTCTCGAGGGCAATCGTGTCCGACGACTCCGGTCGCCGACGGTTCAACCGGCACGAGAGGCATCGCCCTGCACCGGCGTCACCGGCGACGAGCCAATTGCAACGCCAGTCTCGGTTCGAGCACGCAAACCAGTCGCGGCCGTCGACGCTGACGCCCACCGAAGTCGCCTCGTGCATGGTCAGCGTCGGTGGATGAAAGCCCACCGCCAACCCACAGGCGCCACATTCGAGCGCCTCGAGGGCCGTGAAACCACGACACCGGGGACAGCGGAGCATTTGCACGGAGCCCAAACTAGTGATCTGAACGGCGCTTGCGCTCGCCGATGGTGGTCGTCCGCCGGACTGGCAGCGCCGTCGAACCTCGCACGAAGCCTTCGATCGCGCCGCGTATTGTGCTCGAGATGACCGACTCGTCGTTCGAGCTTGCAGACCACGTGGCCGAGAATCGGCGGCACTGGGACATGGATGCCTCGAACTGGGTGGCAGGTGGTGAACGGGCCTGGGCGCAGACCGAGCCGACTTGGGGGATCTGGGGTGTCGCCAACAGCGAACTCCCACTGTTGCCGCACGATCTCAGCGGCGTCAGGGCGATCGAACTCGGTTGCGGCACCGGATACGTCTCGGCGTGGATGCGTCGACGGGGAGCGTCGGTGTACGCCATCGACAATTCCGCGGAACAGCTCGCCACCGCCCGCCGTCTCGCCACCGAACACGACGTCGACGACATCGAGTGGGTGCACGGCAACGCCGAGCGTGTGCCGCAGCCCGATGGTTCGTTCGACTTCGCGATCAGCGAGTACGGGGCCGCGATCTGGTGCGATCCGCACGTGTGGATCCCTGAAGCGCATCGCCTCCTGCGACCTGGGGGCCGCCTCGTGTTCCTCGGCGGCCACCCGTTTGCGATCGTCTGCACTCCGTTCGACGGTGCATCGCCTGCGGGACGCTCGTTGGAGCGCCCGTACTTCGGACTCGGGCGACTCGACTGGACCCAAGCGCTCGAGGATCCGGGCGGGATCGAGTTCACCATGGAGATCTCGTCGTGGATGCGCCTGTTCCGCGACGTCGGATTCGACGTCGCCGACTACCACGAGATCCAGGCGCCCACGTCGGCCGAGGGAACCGAGTTCTCCATTCGCGCCGGGTGGGCGAAGGAGTTCCCGGCCGAACACGCATGGGAGCTCGTGAAGCGCTGACGGGAGAGCGATGAGCCACACGCCCGTATCCGGGCGGTTCGCTCATCGCAGTCGGGAACGGGCGTGGGGCGATGAGCCAGACGCCGGTATCCGGGCGGTTCGCTCATCGCCTCAGTTGGTGAGGTGTCGACTCCAACGCTCGGATTCTCTCGATCGGAAGTTGGCGTTGACGCGCTGACGTTCGAGGATCTGGTCGAGGGTCTTGACCGCCTGGCCGATCGGGTGCTCGGCAAAGAACGCCGTGGTGTCGTCGACCAGCTGCGGCGTGGCCAACAGCCTCACTGATTCGACCATTCGAACGATCGTGTTGCTCGGAAAGCGGTCGAGTGCCTCGGCCCAGTGGTCGCGCACGAACGCCCAGGCAGCTGGGCCGTGATGTCGGTTCGCCATCGCCGCTCGCAGGAGGAACGGTGCGTTCTGCGTACGGACGTCGGACGACATGGCGAACTCGCACGTCGCCAGGAGAAGCGCCTCGTCGTCGAATTCGGCCAGCGCGTACAGGTGGCGGAGCTGATCCTGAGGTGTGGTGGCCGTCAGGAACCGCTGTCGCATCTGTTCGTAGACCGTCGCATCACCGGTCGCGGCCACCACGCTGGTCGCTGCGGCGATCAAGTCGGGATCGACGCTGGTCGGATCGGTGGTCGCGTCGTCGAACCATTCACGGCATCGCGCCTGCAGTCCGATGTCGTTGCCGAGTTCACCGACCAAGCCGACCAGAAGCCCGCGGAGTTTGCTGGTGAGGTCCGGCTCGTCGTCGACCGGATCGCCGAGTGCGTCGAGCGCCGGCGTGGCGAGCTCGCGCACCCTGGCCTCGAACGCGTTGATCGTCGGGCCGTCGTCGACGAGCCGCGACAGCCCGTGCAAGGCGATGTCGATCGCTCGCCACACGGTGTGGTCGCGCTCGTCGTCGAACGCCTGGAGGAACTCGAACATGTCGGCCGCCGACATGCGACCTGCGACGGTCGCCGCCCATGCGTCGTCGACGAGGTTGTAGCGCTCGAGTTTCGACATCGAGGCGATCGTGGCGCCGTCGAGACGGGCCCGGAGTTCGTCGCTGTACGCAACTCGGTAGAAGCCGTGCCCATCAGCATTGACGACGACGGGGAGTGCAGCAGCATCCGAGCCGACCGCAAGGGAGGTATGGGACTGGTCGAGCAGCAGCGTGGTCGTGTCGTCGCCGACACGAACGTGGATCGGAATCGCCCAGAGTTGCGTGTCCGCATTGTCATCGGTGTCGATGCTCTCGTCGATCCCGTCGAATCGGAAGCGTCGCTGGCTCAACACGAGTTCGCCGTTGACGAGTTCGGCGCTGACCAGCGGATAGCCCGGTTGCCAGATCCACGAATCCATGATGCGGCGCACCGGATCGCCCGAGGTGGCCTCGATTGCGTCCCACAGGTCATTCGTCTCGGTGTTCGCGTAGCTGTGCAGCCCGAGGTAGTGGCTCACGCCCTCGCGGAAGCGCTCGGCGCCGAGGTACTGCTCGAGCATGCGAAGCAGCGCGCCACCCTTCTCGTAGGTGAGCACGTCGAACATTCCCTCGCAATCGGAGGGTGAGCGCACCTCGAACTCGACGGAGCGGGTGCTCGCCAACGAGTCGGTCGCGAACGCCCCACTTCGCTCGACACCGAACGCCGTCCAGCGTTCCCAGTCGGGCCGGTAGGCGTCGCACGCAGCCACTTCCATGAACGTCGCGAACGCCTCGTTCAACCAGATGCCGTTCCACCAGCGCATGGTGACCAGGTCGCCGAACCACATGTGCGCCAGTTCGTGAGCGACCACGTCGGCCACGAGTTGGCGTTCGTTCTGGGTGCTGGTCGCAGGATCGACCAGCAGCAGGCTTTCGCGGAAGGTGATGCAGCCGAGGTTCTCCATGGCACCCGCAGCGAAGTCGGGGAGCGCGACCAGGTCGACCTTGGCGCCCGGATAGGCGATGCCGTAGTACTCCTGGAACCAACGCAGTGAGAACGCACCGACGTCGAGGCCGAAGTCCGTCAGGTGGCCTTTGCCCGGTATGTGCACCACCCGCAGTGGGATGCCGTCGACGTCGACGACGTCGGTGACTTCCAGCCGTCCGACGATGAACGCGACGAGATAGCTGCTCATCACCATCGTGTCGGCGAAGCGGATCACACACCGGCCGTCGTGCGTGGTGCGCTCGATCTCGGGGGCGTTCGAGATGGCGGTCAAGCCATCGTCGATGTCGAGCGTGACCGCGAAGATCGCCTTGAAGTCCGGCTCGTCCCAGCACGGGAACGCACGGCGACAATCGTTGGGCTGGAGTTGGGTTGTCGCAATCACCTGCTCGACACCGTCTTCGTCGGTGTAGGTGCTGCGATAAAAGCCGCGCAGCTTGTCGTTGAGCACGCCGTGGAACTCGATCGTCAACACGCTGGTGCCGGGAGCAACTTCCGCTTGCGGGGTGACGAAGAGTCGTTCGGCTGGACTGTCGAGCGTCCACGTCGCCGGGCGCCCATCGACGTCGCAGCTGATGATGTCCAGTTCATCGGAGTTCATCACGAGGACGGAGGTCGAAGCGGCCACGGCGAGTTCGATGCGTACCGTGCCGCTGAACTTCGCCGCTGCGAGCGACGGCCGCAGCAACACGTCGTACCGGATCGGTCGTATGCCGTCCGGCAGTCGGTAGGGATCGAGTTCGGCGGGATCGGAGGCGGGTGCAACCATCGCCGGGAGGGTAGCGCCGGTAGCGTGGTCCCTCGTGTCTGACCTGACCCGACGGTTCTCGACCGGTGCTGGCACCGACCATGTCCGATTCGACGTGGTCGGCATCGGAAATGCACTCGTCGACGTGATCGCTCCAGCCGAGGACCACTTCCTCGTCCGCCACGGATTGGTCAAGGGTTCGATGACGCTGATCGAGACCGAACGTGCAGTCGAGTTGTATGCCGCCCTCGATCGTGCGGTCGAGATGAGTGGTGGCTCGGCAGCGAACACGGTGGTCGGCGTCGCCAGCCTCGGCGGTCGCGCCGCATACATCGGCAAGGTGAACGGTGACGATCTCGGTGACGTGTTCGGTCACGACATGCGAGCCGTCGGTGTCACGTTCCATCGGCCGCACGGTGCTCATGGGACGCCGACGGGTCGCTGCGTGATCGTGGTGACCCCCGATGCAGAACGCACCATGAACACGTACCTCGGCGTGTCGAGTGAGCTGTGTGTCGACGACCTCGACGAGGCGTCGATCGCTGATTCGCACGTGTTGTACATGGAGGGCTACCTGTTCGACCGCAACGACGCCAAAGCCGCGTTCCGGCGGGCAGCCGAGGTCGCCCACGAACACGGTCGCATGGTGTCGCTCACCCTCTCCGACTCGTTCTGCGTCGACCGGCACCGCGACGATTTTCGTACCCTGGTGCAGGACCGGGTCGACCTGCTGTTCGGCAATCACGACGAATTGCTGTCGCTGTACCAACTCGACTCGTTCGAGGACGCCGTCGTTGCGCTGCGCGACGAATGCGAGTTCGCGGCGATCACGGTCGGGGCCGAGGGGTGCGTCATCGTCACGCCGGATGAGTTGTTGCGGGTTCCGGCGATGCCGGTCGAGCGAGTGATCGACACCACCGGCGCCGGCGATCTCTTCGCGGCCGGGTTCCTCCACGGGCTCACCTCGGGACGCGACCTCGAGACGTCCGGTCGCTACGGGGCAATTGCAGCTGCGGAGGTGATCGGCCACGTCGGGCCGCGCCCGTTGGTCGAGTTGCGTAACCTGATCGGTGATGCCTGAACCCGATCTCGAGTCCGTCGACAGCTCTGAACAGCACGACCTGATCACGACGGCCCAGGCGTGGCTGGCCGCCGAGCCTGACGCCGACATCCGCGATGAACTTGCTGCGTTGATCGTCGATGCGCGAGCTGCGGGAATCGACGAACTCGCCGATCGTTTCGCCGGATCGTTGCAGTTCGGTACCGCCGGGCTGCGAGCAGCGGTGGCGGCCGGGTCGATGCGGATGAACCGGCTGGTGGTCCGCCAGGCGGCTGCCGGGCTGGGCCGCTGGCTGCTCGATGCGGAGGCGTCGGGTGAGATCGCCGATGCAGCCGCCCGCGGTGTCGTGATCGCTCATGATGCGCGTCGTAAGAGCGACCTGTTCGCAGAGGACACCGCTCGCGTGCTCGCTGCGATGGGGATTCGCGCCATGTTGCTCCCGGGTGTGCAACCGACCCCGGTGCTGGCGTGGTCGATCACCGGGATCGGTGCGGCCGCCGGTGTGGTGGTGACCGCGTCGCACAACCCCCCGGCTGACAACGGCTACAAGGTGTATCTGGAGACAGGGTCGCAGATCGTGTCGCCGGTCGACACCGACATCGCCGAGCGGATCGCCGGGTTCGACCCGTTGACGGTCGACCTCGCCGCCGGGGATCATCCCCTGATCGAACGGCTCGACGACGGCTGGGTCCGGCGATATCTGGAGTTCGTGCCGTCGGTGCGGCTGCGCCCTGATGTGCCAGGGGTGTCCGTGGCCTACACGGCGATGCACGGTGTCGGCGGCGCAGTGGTGTGCCAGGCGTTCGAGGTGGCCGGATTCCCGGCGCCGCACGTCGTCGCCGAGCAGCAGGAGCCCGACGGCACGTTCCCGACGGTCAGCTTCCCGAACCCGGAGGAACCCGGTGCGATGGATCTGCTGCTTGCTGTCGCGGCGGCGAACGACTGCACCATCGCGATGGCGAACGATCCCGACGCCGACCGCCTCGGCGC
>JANPKU010000088.1:0-10354 GCA_031426215.1 Actinomycetes bacterium | reverse complement strand
GAGTTGTAGATCGACACGGGGGTGGCACCGAGGAAGAGCACGGCGAGGTCGAGCGCATGGAATTCGGGTCGGTTGGTGAGCATCAGCACGACCGTGTCGCCCGGGCCCACGCCGAGCCCGCGCAGACCGGTGACGAGTCGCGCGGTGTCGGCGGCGAGCTGAGCCAACGTCGAGCTCTGCCATGCGCCGTCGGAGTCCTTCCAGCGCAGTACCTCGACGTCTGGATTCCGCTCGAGGTTGGCGAGGAATCGGAGATTGAGGTTCTGGCCGTCGATGCGATCGAGAAGGTCCTGGCTGCTGGTCATGGTGGACATTGTCGCGCGTCGGAGACCGAAGTGACACATGGCACGCCCAAGTTCCGTCCGGCCAGGTCAGGAAGGGTCGAGGAACTGCACGACGGCGTCGGTGAACACGTCGTTCTTGTCGCCGGCGATCATGTGCGCAGCTCCAGCAACGTCGACGTACTCCGAATGGGGCACCATCCGGCGGAACTCCGCGGCCTCGGCGTCGGTGACGAGATCGGACAGTTTCCCCCGCACCAACAGCACCGGAAGGGTGAGTCGCCGGGCGATGGCTTCGAGCTCCCCGTGGTGGGTGTGGCGTGCGTGTTCGCTCTGGCCACCGGTCCGCATGTCGAGGAAGGCTGGGTCCCAGTGCCAGCGCCAACGTCCGTCGTCGCCGAGGCGGAGGTTCTTGGCCAGGCCCGACAGGTCGGTCGGTCGTGGACGGTGCGGCTGGTAGGCGGCGATGGCATCGGCGGCGTCGTCGAGCGTCGCGAATCCGTCGGTTGCGTCCTTGGCCATGAACTCGAGAATGCGGCTCACACCGGCGGCCGCCGGTCGTGGCGTGATGTCGACCAGGATCAGCGCCGAGAACCGGTCCGGCGCAGCATCGACTGCGTGCAGCCCGGTCATCCCGCCGAGTGACGCACCCACCCAGGCAGCCGGCTGGCCGATCCAGTCGACGACCGCCAGCGCGTCATCGCCGTAGGCGCGCATCGAGTAGTCGCCGTTCGGGTCCCAGGCCGAGTCGCCGTGGCCGCGCAGGTCGATCGACACCACACGGTGGCCGTGCGAGGACAGTACGGCAGCGGTGCCTCCCCAGGAATGCCGGGTCTGCCCGCCGCCGTGTGCGAGCACGACGGCGGAGCCGTCGCCGGGCCACTCGTCGGCGACGATATCCATGCCGTTCGAAGTCGAGATCGTGACCGACCGCCTCGATGCGCTCATCGCTGCTGGGGCGACCAACTCGGGGGTCGCTTCTCGGCGAACGCGGCCATTCCCTCGGAGGCGTCAGCGCTGTTGAACAGCTCGTTCGACAGTGTCGCCATTGCGGCGAACGCAACGGTGCGGTCCATCGTGGTGACGGTGTGGAGCACGTGTTTCGTCGCGGCGACGGCCGCCGGGGCGCCGAACAGGATGCCGTCGCACAGGTCGTCGACGGTTGACATCACGTCGCTGCTGACGTGGGTCACCAGGCCCATCTGTCGAGCGGTCTCGGCGTCGAACGACTCACCGGTCAACATCGCGGCGGCGATTCGACTCGGGGCCACCCGTCGCAGGATCGGAACAGCGATGATCGCGGGGGCGACGCCGATCCTCACCTCGGTGAGGGCGAAGGTGGTCGAGTCGTGCACGACGACGAGGTCGCAAGACGCCATCAGCCCGATGCCGCCAGCTCGCACGGCGCCGTTCACCACGGCGATGGTCGGGCATGCTGCATCCATCAGCCGCTCGAGCGCACGGACGAACGGTGACGAGTCATCTGCTGCGCTTGCCGTGGCCGCACGTTCCTTCAGATCGGCTCCGGCGCAGAACGCAGAACCGCGATGGGTGAGCACGATGGCTCGCACATCAGCGGCCTCTGCTTCGTCGAGCGAACGGTGCAGATCGGCGAGGAGCTGACGCGACAAGGCGTTGCGGTTGTGTTGGGAGTCCAGCGTGACCGTGGCGATCCCGCCCGCCACGGTGCATGCGACCACCCGGGTGTCGGATTCGGTGCCGTCCATGAGCGTCGACCGTAGCGATCGACGGGTCTTTGGTCACCAGTGCGGGTCGTCCACCGACTCGGCCGGTAGCCGTTGACTACAGTCGGGTTGGTGAACGACGACATGCTCAACAAGGTCCGTACCGGTCAGGGTTTCATCGCTGCGCTCGATCAGAGCGGTGGCAGCACCCCGAAGGCCCTGCAGTTGTACGGCATCGAGGGTGACGCCTGGTCGAACGACGATGAGATGTTCGACCTCATGCATGCCATGCGGACCAGGATCGTGACGTCGCCGTCGTTCGATGGCGATCGAGTGCTCGGAGCAATCCTGTTCGAGCAGACGATGGACCGCTCGATCGATGGCATCGGCTCGGCCGAGTACCTCTGGACGCGCAAGAACGTGGTGCCGTTCCTCAAGGTCGATTGCGGACTCGCTGACGTCGCCGACGGGGTGCAGGTCATGAAGCCGATTCCGGGTCTTCGCGAGCTGTGTGAGCGTGCAGACGGGCTCGGTGTGTTCGGCACCAAGATGCGCTCGGTCGTGCAACTGGCGAACCAGTCAGGTGTCAACGCTGTCGTCGATCAGCAGTTCGAGATGGCCAAGGAGATCATCGCTGCCGGTCTCGTGCCGATCATCGAACCCGAAGTCGACATCCATAGCCCCGAGAAGGCCGATGCCGAGCAGCTGTTGCGTGATCGCATCACGATGCAGCTCGACGCGCTCGGCGACGATCAGCCGGTGATGCTGAAGTTGTCGATTCCGACCATCGACGACTTCTACGCCGATCTGATCGCCCATCCGAAAGTGGTGCGAGTCGTCGCGCTGTCGGGCGGCTACCCGCGCGACGACGCGAACGAACGCCTGTCACGCCAGCACGGCATGATCGCCAGCTTCAGCCGGGCGCTCACCGAGGGGCTCAGCGCCGGACAGAGCGACGACGAGTTCGACGCCACACTCAGCGCCACGATCGACGGCATCTACGCCGCGTCGATCACCTGACGATCTCGATTGGGGTCAGACCCCAATCGAGATGTCGCGGAGGAAAGCTTCCACGTCGGAGCGAACTTTGGTGCGCTTCATCGGCGGGAGCGCCTTGATGATGTCCCATCGGTAGCGGGCGGTACCGAGGCGTGGGTCCATCACGGCCACCACCCCGCGATCGGTCGCCGAGCGGATCAGGCGCCCGCAGGCCTGAGCGAGCATCATCGATGCACGCGGAATGTCGATCTCCGAGAACGCCGTCGGCCCGAGCTGTTCGCGGCGGGCGCTCAGCAACGGGTCATCAGGGCGGGGGAACGGGATGCGGTCGATCACCACGAGCGACAGCGTCTGTCCGGGCACGTCGACACCTTGGAACAGCCCGGCAGTGGCGAACAGACAGGTCTCCTCACTGTCGGCGAATGCCTTGATCAAGGCGGTCTTCGGGAGATCTCGTTGAGTGAGGATCGGAAGATCGATGCGTTCACGTAGGGACTCGGCGGCCTCGTCCATCGATCGCCAGCTCGTGAACAGTGCCAGCGTTCGGCCCCCGGCGGCGGTGATCAGCGCCTCGAGCTCATCGTGCACAGCCGCTCGAAAACCATCCGAGTTCGGGTTCGGCAGATGCATCGCGCAGTAGAGCATCGAGTGGTGCTCGTAGTCGAAGGGACTGCCGACGTCGGCCACCTCGACGCTGTCCGCAGCGATACCGACGCGTGAGGCGAGCGACGACGGGATCGTCGCGCTCGTGAGAATCGCGGTGCGCTGAGACCAGACGCCTTCGGTCATCGCCGGTCCGACATCGAGCGGTGCCACTTCGAGACGGGGAGCGTCGCGCGACCCCGACACGAATGCGACGTATCCCGCTCGTCCTTCGATGGCGATGTCGAGCTGCTCGATCGCTCGGCCGGTCATCGTCTGGGCCCGCAGTCGACGCTGTTTGGCGTCTTCGTTCTTGGTGTCGATGCCCACCAGTGTCTCGTTGGCCCGACCGAGGCGCAGCCGGGCGTCGGTGAGCACGTCCTGTACCGAGTCGGGCAGCGGGACCGAGAGGCGGTTGCCGACGTGGGGTGTCAGCGCATCTCGGAGCGCCTCGGCGATCTCGGCGATCGACCCGATCAGTTTCGGATCGTCGATGATGCGCCGCACGATTCCGGACAACGCCGTGAAGCGACCGGGTGCGATCTCGACGCCGACGGTGTCGCTCATGATGTCTTCGAGGACGTGCGCCTCGTCGAACACCACCACGTCGTGCTCGGGCAGGATCGCGCCGCCGCTCGCGACGTTCAATCCGTAGAGGTGGGTGTTGACCACGATCACGTCGGCAGCTGCGGCCTTGCGACGTGCCTGCTCGGCGAAGCACGGGTCGCCGAGCGGGCAGCGATCGGCGCCCGGACATTCGTCGCTCCCGACACTCACCGCCCGCCAAGCGTTGTCCGACGGGGTCCAGTCGAGTTCGGCCATGTCGCCGGTCGACGTCGTGGCCGACCATTCGGCCAGCCGCTTGATCTCGACCTTCGTGGTGAGCGCCATCGTCTCGAGTTCGAGCTGGGCCTGGTCGCCGGCGCTCATTTCGCGCAGCCGTTGGAGGCACACGTAGTTGGAACGGCCCTTCAGGATTGCCCAGTCGAAGTCGCGATCCATGTGCTCGGCGATGAAGGGCAGGTCCTTCGTCGCGAGCTGGTCCTGGAGAGCCTTGGTGGCAGTGGCGACCACGACACGGGCGTCGGCCTCGATCGCGGGCACGAGATAGGCGAGCGTCTTGCCGGTGCCGGTTCCGGCCTGCACCACGAGGTGCCGCTTCGACGCGATGGCCGATGCGACCAGGTCGGCCATCTGCTGTTGGCCGATTCGATCCTCGGCGTTGGCGAGGGCGGCGGTGACCCGGGCGAGCGCCTCGCTCATCGAGCGAGCGCCAGTGCGGCGTCGAGTTCGTGTTCGTCGAAGTCGGGCCAGGGTGCTTCGGTGAAGTAGATCGCCGCACCTGCTGCCTGCCAGAGCAGGAAGTTCGACACCCGCAGCTCGCCGCTCGTGCGCACCAGGACATCGACCGGCGGAAGCTCCGGCAAGTAGAGGTGCTCGCCGATGGTGTCGACGGTGACGCCGTCGGGTGTCTGGCGGGCGGTCTCGACTGCCGCCACGAGCTCTGATCGGCCGCCGTAGTCGAATGCGATCGTCAACACCATGCCGGTGTTGCCAGAGGTGTCCGAAATTGCCTTACGAATCGCTCGCTGCACGTACCTCGGTGTCCGCGCCATCGGCGAATCGAATGGCCGGCCGATCCACTGGATGCGGACGTTCAGTTCGTTGAGCTCGGCGACCCGTCCGAACAGCTTCTCGTGTAGCCCGAGGATGTGTCGGACCTCGGGCCGAGGCCGTTGCCAGTTCTCGGTGGAGAAGCCGAAGACCGTGAGCCAACCGATGTTGCGCTGCACTGCGACTCGGACGAGGCGTGCCAGGTTCTCCTCACCTTCGGTGTGTCCTTCGGTTCGCGGGAGCCCTCGTCGGCCCGCCCACCGACCGTTGCCGTCCATGATGCAGGCCACGTGCAACGGCGTGGAGTCGCCCTCACGAGGGTCGGCGGATTCGGTCGGCACGAGGTTTACGTTAGCCAGCCAGCGCCGACCGGCCGCGGCGTGGAACAATGGGGTGATGGGAGCGTTGTTCACGAGCACCAGGCTGGCATCATCGAATGCCGGCCAATCGGTCGCCACCAGTGGCGCTCGCGCCGGCGACCCGACGCGGCAGTTGCTGCGCCACATCATGGTGGTCGGGGGCACGCTTCGTGATTGGGACGAACTCGGCAACGATCGATGGGACGACCGGGTTGAACGGCTCGGCGCCATCGCCGACCAGGCCGGTGCCTCGTTCCTGACCCTGCGTGCCTTCGAGCCTGGCGCGGTGCCCGTCGACCTGCAGTGGTGGCAGCGAGTCGTTGGCTCGTGCCACGTGATGGTCGATCCGTGTGGTGACGGCCGCCAGCGTTTCGCCGAGGCGATGCGTCGGCTGCATCCCGATGAACCGGTGAACGAGGCAACGGTGGCCGAAGCGTTGTACGCGCCGGCTGACTGTGAACCGGACCTGATCGTGGTGCTCGGCGAGTCGACCCGGTTGCCGCCGTCGCTGGTGTGGGAGTTGGCCTACGGCGAACTGGTCTTCCGCCCGATGGCATGGAACGAGTTGTCGCCCGATCACCTGTTGGAGGCCATCGCCGACTTCGCTCGCCGCCAGCGACGCTTCGGCGGCCTCGATGACGACGACGCCTGAGCGACGCGGCGAGTCGACGTGAGTGGGCTGTATCGCGACACGGCGGTGGTGCTGCGGACCTACAAGTTGGGTGAGTCCGATCGGATCGTCGTGTGCCACACAGCGGAGAACGGCAAGGTCCGTGCCGTCGCCAAGGGGGTTCGCAAGACCAAATCGAAGTTCGGCGCCCGCCTCGAACCGATGAGCCACGTGAGACTGCTGCTGTACCGAGGCCGTGAGCTCGACATCGTCAGCCAGGCCGAGGCAGTCGAGCCGTTGTCGCCGATGCTGTCGTCGCTCGATCGGGCCTCGCAGGGTTTGGCGGCGATCGAGGCGGTCGATCAGTTGTCGTTGGAACGCGAACCGAACCCGCAGCTGTACCGGATGGCCGTCGGTGTCCTGCGCACGATCGCGAACGCGCCCTCTCCACTCAATGTTGCAGCGTTCTACTGGAAGTTGCTCGCCAACGAAGGCATGCGGCCAGAACTCGATCGGTGCGTGCGTTGTGGCGGAACAGCACCCGAGACGCAATTCGTCGCCTTCGATCTGAACGAGGGCGGCGTGCTGTGCCGTTCGTGCCGTTCTGGCCAGTCGATCAGCCCGGGAGCGCTCGGGATCCTGCGGGAGATCCTCGGCGGACAACTCGTGCACGCACTCGGCCGAGACGAGTCGCCTGTCACCCACGAGGTCTCGTCGCTGGCCACCCGCGCCCTCGAGTTCCACATCGAACGCCGCCTCAAGGCCGTCGCCATGTTCGAAACCCACTGACATCCACGTTTGTGTCGGGATTCCGGTGGCCCGGCCCACCGGAAATGCCACGCAAACGGAAATGGGGGGTGGGTAGCCTCCACGGCCTATGCCTGCCACCGACCTCGAACAGATCGTCAGCCTCTGCAAGCGCCGTGGCTTCGTCTACCAGTCGGCCGAGATCTACGGTGGCTTCCGCTCGACCTACGACTACGGACCGCTCGGATCGCTGCTGCTGCGCAACGTGAAAGAGGCGTGGGTGCGTTCGATGGTGCAGCAGCGCGACGACGTCGTGTTGATCGACGCTGCCATCCTGAGCCCGCCGCAGGTGTGGCAGGCGTCCGGCCACCTCGCCAACTTCAGCGACCCGCTCGTCGACTGCACCGTGTGCAAGCAACGGTTTCGACTCGACAAACTCGACGACCCGAACGTGTGCCCGAATTGCGACGCGAAGGGCTCGTTCACCGAGGCACGCGAGTTCAACCTGATGTTCAAGACTCAGGCCGGCCCGGTCGAGGGAACCGGCGCCGACGCCTATCTGCGCCCGGAAACCGCGCAGGGAATGTTCACGAACTTCTCGAACGTGCTGCAGACGTCGCGTAAGAAGCCGCCGTTCGGCATCGCCCAGGTGGGCAAGAGCTTCCGCAACGAGATCACCCCGCAGAACTGGATCTTCCGGACGCGCGAGTTCGAGCAGATGGAGCTGGAGTTTTTCGTGCCGCCGGCCGAATCCGCCCAGTGGTACGAGTACTGGTGCAACGCACGCATGGCCTGGTACGTCGAGCACGGCATCCCGCCCGAGATGCTGCGCCTGCGCGCTCACGACGACGACGAGCTGTCGCACTACTCGAGCGGCACGTCCGACGTCGAGTTCACGTTCCCGTGGGGGTTCGACGAGTTGGAGGGAATCGCGCAGCGGTCCGATTACGACCTCAAGCAGCACGCCGAGCATTCGGGCGAACGTCTCGACTACTTCGATCCGCAGACCAACGAGCGCTACGTGCCGTACGTGATCGAGCCCGCCGCCGGTGCCACCCGCACGATGGCGGCGTTCCTGCTCGCTGCCTACGACGAGGACGAGGTCAACGGCGAGGCGCGCACCGTGCTGCGTCTGCATCCCCGCCTGGCTCCGTACAAAGTCGCCGTCCTGCCGTTGTCGAAGAAGGACACGCTGACTCCGCTCGCTCACGAGGTGCGCAAGCTGCTTGCCGACCGGTACATGGTCGATTACGACGAGACGCAGAACATCGGCAAGCGATACCGGCGTCAGGACGAGATCGGCACGCCGCTCGCGGTCACGGTCGACTTCGACTCGCTGGAGGACCGTGCCGTCACCGTCCGCGATCGCGACACGACCGAGCAGGTGCGAGCACCGATCGACGAATTGCTCGCCACGGTCGGCGAACGGTTGGGGTTCTGAGCGTCCTGACCGGTACGGTCGCCCACCATGAGCCAAGTAGCGATGATCGCCAAGTTCACCTGCATCGACGGAAAGCGCGACGACCTGTACTCGGGCCTCGCCCCGATGATGGATCACGTCGGGTCGGAGGAGGGCACGTTGCTCTACCAGCTCCTGGAAGACCCCAACGACGCCAACGTGGCGTACATGTACGAGCTCTACACCGACAGTGACGCACTCGCTGCTCACAGCAGCAGCGACGTCATGAAGCAGATCATGAACGCGTTCGGTGGGATCCTCGCCGGCCGGCCGGAGCTGACGATGCTCACGCCGGTACGCGGCAAGGGCCTCTGATTCGGGCTCCTCGATGACGGCCACCTACCTCGATCGGATTCTCGAGCACCATCGAGCGAGGGCGGCTGCCGACATCCGATCGGTCGAGCGACTGATCGACGAGGCGCATGCGTTGCCGCCGACGCGTGGATTCCGAGCCTCGCTCACTGACCGCTTCGGTGTGATCGCCGAGATCAAACGGCGGTCGCCGTCGAAAGGCGACCTCAACATCGGACTCGACCCCGCCGCGATGGCGGCCACCTACGAACGTGGCGGAGCGGCGTGCCTCTCGGTCCTCACCGACGACGTGCACTTCGGGGGCTCGGTGGCAGACCTGCAGGCTGCTCGGGCAGCTTGCAAACTGCCGGTGCTCCGCAAGGACTTCACCGTCGGAGAGCGCGACGTACTCGATGCTCGGATCATGGGGGCCGACTGCCTCCTGCTGATCGCCGCCGCACTGGATGCTGCCGAGCTGACTGCGTTGCATGCACTTGCTGTGGATGTCGGGCTCGACGTGCTCGTCGAGATCCACGACGAAGCAGAACTCGAACGAGCACTTGCGGCGGACGCAAACCTGATCGGGGTCAATCAGCGGGACCTCGTGACGTTCCAGGTCGACCACGAGCGGGCCGTCCGCATGGCTGGTGTCATCCCCGACCATGCCGTGAAGGTCGCCGAGTCCGGCGTGCGCGATGCGGTCGACGCCCGTTCGTTGAGGGTCGCCGGCTACGACGCTGTCCTCGTCGGCGAGACGCTCGTCACGAGCGGCGACCCTGCCGCCGCGATCGTCGACCTCGTCGGCTGATCAGTTCGACGGGGCGGCGCCGAGCTGACGGATCAGCTGCGTCATCGAGCGCATCACGTCGAGTGCGAACGTCGGAGTCTCGTGCACGAGAAACAGGAAGTCGCGCTGGCCGATGACTGCGATCTGCGACTCCTCGACAGCCACCGCTGTGAGCGCCCGGGTTTCGGCGTCGATGATCGCCAGTTCGCCGAACGTTCCGTCCGGCCCGACCCGTTGAAGCAGCTGACCGTCTCGACGCAGCTCGATCTGCCCGGAGATCACGCCGAACATCTCGTTGCCGGTATCACCGGCGCTGAACAGCACCTCACCCGGAGCCAACGTCCGGAATTCCCTGGCACCGCGGAACACACCCCTGATCGTCACCGGCGGATCATCGCGCGTCTCGGCGGGATGCCAGACCCTTGCCGCTGAAAATTCATCCTGCGTCAACCTTTGGTTCATGCCTTGTTCAGTTCGACGGTGTGTTGAGCATCTCCCAGCGCGCCATGCCCTCCTCGATGCGCTGGTTGAGTGTCTCGAGGATCGTCACACGCGCCCACTTCTTGTTCTCGCCGGACACGATGTCCCAGGGAGCCAACTGGTGGTCGGTGCGCTCGAACATGTCGTTGGCCGCATCGATGTACTGATCCCACTTCTCGCGGTTGCGCCAATCCTCGTCGTTGAGCTTCCACTTGCGGATCGGATCCACGCCGCGGCTCTCGAAACGCTTGAGTTGCTCGTCGGAGCTGATGTGCAGGTAGAACTTCACGAGGATCACGCCTTCGAGCACCAGGCTTCGTTCGAACTCGACGATCTCGTTGTACGCCCGGGTCCACTGCTCGACGGTGGCGAACTTCTCGACGCGCTCCACCAGCAGGCG
>JANPKU010000087.1:0-2378 GCA_031426215.1 Actinomycetes bacterium | reverse complement strand
AATCGGCGACAACATGATGGGCAACAACAACACCGTCACCGGACCCTTCGAACTCGACGCCCTCCCCCTGCCCAACGTCACCATCACCGTCTCACTCACCGACGGCCGCACCCTCACCCAAACCATCAACACCACCAACGGACCAGTCAGCCTGGACCTGGACATCACCGGCGCCGATCCATTCTGGGTGGTGTGGGCAACCGGGGCGCAGTTCGACACCGACGGCGTGGACGACTACACCGAATCGTTCGCTCCGAACGACGGCGACGGCAACGACGACGGCGTGAAGGACGCCCTTCAGGCGAACGTCGCCTCGTTCCCGTCGGCAACCGAAGGCGGGTCCTACGTCACGCTCGCAGCGGAGACGCCCGGAGCAAGGATCAGCAACGTCCAGACCATCGAGATCGTCGCGGCGCCGCAGAATCCACCGCCCGATTGGAAACTCCCTCCCACCGACTGGATACTCCCCACCGCAATCGCCGACTTCGAAGTCGGCGGTCTGGCGCCGGGATCCAGCGAAACCATCACGTTCTACATCGACAGCGCCGCCGAGGTCACCGG
Source organism: Actinomycetes bacterium (assembly GCA_031426215.1). Taxonomy (GTDB): domain Bacteria; phylum Actinomycetota; class Acidimicrobiia; order Acidimicrobiales; family Ilumatobacteraceae; genus Sva-07. The sequence goes on along the minus strand of JANPKU010000087.1, from coordinate 1,817 downwards.
GTACGCAAAGTTCCAGAACGGCAACTGGACCCTGCTCCCGAACAAGGCGCTCGGCAGCCCTGGCGACGGCGCAACAGTGCTCTCCGACCGCGTCGTGGTGACACTGACCGATGGTGGGTTGTACGACGACGATGGTCTCGTCAACGGCATCATCGTCGACCCCGGCGGTGTCGTGTGGGCGCCCATCGAGTACGTCTTCGACGGATTCCGCGCGCCGATCTCTGCTGACGTGATCAACAACGTCAAGGCGGGCTCGAACGTGCCGGTCAAATGGCGTGTCACCGACGCCAACGGTGTCGGCATCGATGATCCCGCAAGCTTCCGCAGTCTGCGGCTCGTGGACTCGCCGTGTACGCCGATGACGCCGCTGGTGCAAGTGACCGAGACCACCCTCACTGGTGCGACCGGGCTCACCTACCTCGGCGACGGAATGTGGCAGTACAACTGGAAAACGGCCAAAGCCATGCGCGGCTGCTTCGACCTGCGACTGCAACTCGACGACAGCTCGCCGCCGTACGTCGCCGAGGTCGTATTGCGCTGAACCGGCCGTTGGCGCGTCGTTCCCGAGCGGCGCAATCCAGCTCCAGCCGGCGAGGCCATTTCTGCTCCGCACCAGCTCAGCGGTGGTTTTCCAACTCTGTGACACCCCCTGTCTAGAGTTGTTCGTACCGACTCCCCCTTCCATTCCGTTCGATTGATGGGAGGTGAACATGAACCCAACCGAGGTGCTCGACGGCTTCGGCGTCCTGCTCGACGCCGATGTCGAACGGTTCGATCGCGACGACATCGCAACGATCGTCGCCTTGTCCGCACGCCTACGCGGATGGCACGACTCGTTCGACATGCGCTGCGCCCAACGCACCACCACGCTGCGCGACGCTGGCCAGGCCGAGAGCCCCGAATCGATGTTCGGCCGAGCGGGAAACCGGTCATCGAAGGAGAGCGAAGCCGTCAACCGGCGAGCCGAGGTCGGTGCCCAACTGCCCTCGTTCCAAGACGGCCTCGAACACGGTGCGGTGTCCGCCGGCCACCTCGACGCAGTCGCCGCTGTGCGATCGCGACTCGACGACGACACACGCGCCAAGTTCGACGCTCACGAACCCGAACTCCTCGACGCCGCAGCATCACAATCGGTTGACGCGTTCGCCCGCAGCTGTCGAGAACGCGCCCGACGCCTCACACCGGCAACCTCCGACGCCGAAGAACTCGACCAACAACGCGCCAAATCCAACGTCAAGCACTGGGTCGACAAGATCACCGGGATGGTCCACACCAACCTCGAACTCGACCCGATCCGCGACGCCATGCTGTGGAGCTCGGTCGACAACGCACTCGCCACGCTCAAACAGCAAGACGGCAACGCCAGAACACCGTGGCAGCAACTGCAGGTCAACGCGTTCATCGCCGCCGTCCAAGGCGGAGTGATCGTCGACCCCTCCTCCCCCGCCGGCACGCACGTCCAGCACGTCGATGGTCCGGAGGCTGCCCTGCGGCGGATCGAACAGAGAGTCCCGGAGATCGGCGTGCTCGTCGACCTCCAGACGCTCATCAGCGGGCTGCACGATCACAGCATCTGCGAAACCGAAGACGGCATCCCGCTCCCCGTCTCCACGGTGCGACGGATGTGCTGCGACGCGGAGATCATCCCCGTCGTACTCGGCGGCGCTGGCGAAGTCCTCGACGTCGGCCGAGGAGCACGCACCGTCAACCGGGCACAACGCCGGGCGCTACGAGCGATGCACCGCACCTGCGCACACCCCGACTGCACCGTCGGCTTCTCGAACTGCAAGATCCATCACGTTCGATGGTGGGCCCGC
>JANPKU010000086.1:0-5692 GCA_031426215.1 Actinomycetes bacterium | reverse complement strand
CCTCGCGGGCCGACCTGCTCCAACATCGTCGCCGGCAGCCGCCCGTTGTCCACGCCGACGAGCGAACGCGGCAAGGTGACGGGAAGGATGGTGAGGGGCATCAGGTGGCGGCCTCGTAGGCGACAGCCAGAAACACCACATCACCCGACGCGAGGGCGGCGGTGAAGGTGCTGGCCCCGAGGAACGCTCCTGCCACGTTGGTGGGCGACTTGAGCACGACCTGTGATGTCGTGTTCAGATAGGGGGGGCCGAAGAAGTCCCCGGATGCCGACGTATCGAAGATGGTGCCGTTTCCGCTGATGTACTCCGCCGACGTCGCAGCTGCCACTGGCAACGAAATGCCGACGGCCTGCGAAGCCGTTCCAGTGCCCGTCACCGCCAGCTTGCACGTCGCAAGAATCGTCCGCCCATACCGGGCGTACCGGGCGCGGGTCACCGTCACCGTCACGGCGCCACCCTGCTGCACCGTCGGCGTCCATGACGTCCACGCGCCACCCTCACCCATCAGGTAGGTGTTCACGTCCGACGCCGTCAGAACGTCGAGCGCGACGAAGGTCTTCTGGGCCACAGGGGTCTCCTTGGGGGAAGGTCAGAAACCGAGCACGTCGGAGTCGAGGACTCCGTACGTGGACGAATCGAGACGGAAGAACGGCAACGGCGCATCCATCACCGACCACGTCAGGCGATGCGTCGAAGGGGTGATGTCGTGGCGGATGCCTTGCACCACCAACACCTGCACGATCGGATCACCCACACCGTTCGGCGTGAACGTCACGTCCACCGTGTCGGTGATGTCGACGGCGAGGAGCGTGTCCTGATCGGCGGTCTCGAGGCCGTGCAGCTCGAACACGAGCTCGGACACTCGGTACCTGGGCGTGTCGTACAGGGTCAGCAGATACTCGGCGAGGTCGAGTGACTGGGCGTCGGTCGCGAGGAGTAGCCCCGTGATCGACAGGGACCGCAACGGACCGAACGCGGCGCGCCACGCAATCGCATCGGCGGTCACCGCAGTCGTCGGCGAGCCACCCTCACGCGTCACACCGACACGCGAGAACAGCAGCTCCGAACCGGCGATCGCCGTGATCCCGTTGAACGGGATCCCACCATCACCAACCGACGCCGCCGACACCGCGCCGACCGCGACGTTCCGATCACGGAAGGTCAGCACCCCGTCGGCCGAGGCGAACAGGTAGCCGAGATCGGAGCGGGCGACGAGCTGGCAGTAGTTGAGGACGTTCGTCCCCCATGCGATCGTGTTCGCCTGCAACGTCTCGACGCCGCCGTTGAAGTCGCGGAGATCCGAGGGCCAGGCGACCTCGGCGCGCTCGCAGACGTCAGTGAGCTTGTCCCCGGCGCCCAGGCCGCCAGACGTCCAGTCGTCGAACTGCAACTGGCCGAGCATCCCGAGCGCATCCGTCGACAGCAGCGCCGTCGTCGAAACCGTCGACACGTCGTAGTCGAGGCGCAGATCCTCGGTGAAGCCTGAGTAGACGGTGGTGTCGTTGGCGATGAGGCGCACCCTTTTGCCCGCCACCAGCTCGCCGTAGTACTGCCCGTCGATGTACGCAGGGTCGAACAGACGCTCCCGGTTCTGGAACACGACCGTCGCGTTCCCGGCGTCCATCGCATCCCACAGCCGCGACGTACGACCACGCGACACCGACGCATTCATCGCCGACGTCGTGACATCGGTGTACCCGGCCGACAGCGTGAACGCCGTCCCGTTGAGCACGCCGCGTGACGCATCGTCGAGCACGAAGTCGGTCGGCGCATACACGCCGAGGTCGACCTCGACCGTCATCGCTGGAGCGCTCACGTGATCCCCTGGATCTGACCGTTGGTCTTCACGTACTTGCGGATGATGTTCACCACCGCTGCCGGGTCGGCGGACGTGTTGTTGACCGCCACGAACGAGATGCGCGAAGCGGCGTCGGCGATGCCCTTGCGGACCGCCTCGGCGTACGCCTCGATCTCGCGCTGTTGGCGCAACTGCTCGTCGGCGGCCTTCTTGGCAGCCTCCGCGGCTTTCTCGGCCTCGGCGGCAGCTTTCTCCTCGGCCTTCTCGCGCTCCTCGGCAGCCTTCTTCTGGGCGTCGGCGACCTCTTTGGCCGCCTTCTCGGCAGCCTTGGCGGCGTCGTCGCGCTCCTTGGCGATCTCGCGGTCGATCTCTTGGATCTGTCGGAACGTCTTGTCGTAGGCGTCGCTGTACTTCTCTTCGCCCGCCATGCGCTCGGCGAGGTACTTGCGGTACTCGTCGCGAGTCAGTTCGCCGTACTCGTAGGCCCGCTCGATCGCGGTGATCCAGTCGGCTGCCTCTTCCTTGGCGGGTGACGAACCTCCGCCACCGCCTCCCCCACCGCCTCCCCCACCGCCGCCTCCGCCGCCGCCGCCGCCGCCGCCTCCGACGTTCGGGTTGAGGATCTTGTCGAGCTCGGCGGCCGGGTTGAACGGGATCGACCCGTCGTTCTTGGCGCCGGTGCCAACCTTCGAGCGAGTGTTGTTCGCCCCTGTGAAGTTGATCCCGATGTTCACCATGCGGTTCCGGGTCAACTGCGCGAGCAACTGCTCGGCGAGGCCGAGGCTGCCCGCGTCGATCGCCGCCTGAACCTCGGTGATCTCCTCCTCGGGGAGACCCTCGAGGGTCGCTGCGTACGAGTCGAGCCGCGCCTGCTGGTCGGCGAGGATGTCCGCCGTCTCGGCGGCAGCGTCGCGTGCTGCGTCGTTGTAGTTCGACGCCACCTCGGAAGCCGTGTCGAACGTGCCCGAGACGCCCTGAGCGGCCTCCTGCTCGGCCACGAGCGCCTCGGTCAGTGCCTCGGTCCGGCGGATCTGGTCGTCGTACTTGCGGACGCCGTTCTCTCGGGCTGCGGCCTGGTCGCGCAGGTTGGGGATCAGTGCGTTCAGGACGTCGTACTCGGCGAGCTCGGCCTCGGTCAGCGCGCGCAGGCCGTCGACGGAGCCACTCGCCTTCGCGCCCAGCTCCTCGTAGCGCGTCGACAACTCGGCGATCAGTTCGCCGCCGCCACGCGCCGACGCAACGAAGTCCGCCGCCGAGTAGCCGAGCTCCTCGAGCGCGGCGATGGTGCCCTGGTAGTCCTCGAGCAACCCGTCGACGGCCGATGACACGTCACCGTCGGCGAGGGAGCGCTGCACGTCGATCCATCGCTGCGTTTCCTGCCGGGCTTGTTCGGCTTCCGCCTTGATGTCGCCGAGCACCTTCGAGATGCCGAACCCGGCAGCGGTCACCAACGCCATCGGGCCGGCGACCTTCGCCAGACCGGCGAGGTTGATGTTCCCCTCTGACGCATACTCGGCCATCTGGCCGAGCGCCATGCCGGCCGTGCCGGCCACACCGCCGAGCGCGCCGATGTCTTGCACTGAGTTGCCGACCAGGTTGGCGAGCACCGAGCGGGACTGATCGGACGACGAGGACAGTCCATCCATGCCGGCCGACGCTCGACGAGCACTTGTGTCGACCCCGTCGAGGTCGGCCGATGCGCGACGGCCCGATGCGCCGACATCGTCGAGGCGCTTCACTGACGCGGCGAGCGAATCGGCGTCGGCCGCGATCGCGTCGAACGAGACGACGAGCCGGTTCACCTCCATCACGATGTCGTCGACCGACGTGCCAGCCGCAGCGCGAGCGGCGACGAAGTCAGCGCCGAGGGCCTGCTCCATCGCCGACGCCGCAGCGGCAATGGCCTTCAGCTCGGCCTCGGCCTTGTCGGCCCCCGCCGCGAGCGCCGCCGCGAGCTCCTTGCCACTGATCTCGGTTTTACCGAGAGCCTTCTGCGTGTCCTCGAGATCCTTGATGGCGTCGCGGACCGCGTACTCGACGACGGTGGTGATCTTGTTGGCCATTGACGATCACCACCTCAGGCGTAGAGTCGCTCTCATGAACTGGCGTACGACAGGAATCGCACTGCTCGTCTTCGGGGCCGTCATCGGCGTCGTCGGACTCGTGTACCGACACGGCCTTCACGTCGACAAGGGTGAGTGTCGAACCATGAACGTCGCGTCGAGGTACTACGGGGGTGGGACCGTCGACTGCGCGAGCACGATGCCAGGCACCGTGATCGCCTTGGTCGGTGGCGTCCTCGCCGTCATCGGACTGGCGATCACCATCGGCGGCTGGAACTCAGCCCCCGAGGTGCCTCTTGGTCAGAAGAAAGATCCCCTTCTCAACCAGCCCTGGTAGCCGTCGAGCGAACTCCCCCGACGCACTGGACGCCGTGCCCTTGCCGTCGGTGTAGCCGTTCCACCGCTTCTGCTTGCCGCCGCGACTGTTCGCACGCACCGCACTCGTCCCAGCCTTGACGCCCGCCGACGTGCGGCCGGTGCGCCGGTTCGCTCCGGGTCCGGCGAACCCGCCAGCGCCACGGTTGCGGCCCTGCTGGGCGACCGTCCAGGGTCCGGCCGACGTCTTCGTCGGTGAGATCACCACACCCTGATCGGGGCTGCGGAGCGCTCGGTACTTGGTGTCGAGCGGAATGCCCCACCCCGAGTGCTTCGTATCGCCGCCGAGATCGGCCGACGCCGCAGCCGCAGCGATGCGCTTCGCCTCGGCGCCGACCTCGCGGTTGATCCGCTCGAGCCCGTCGCCCTTCAGATCCTTGGCGAGCGCGCCGAACGCCTTGGCGTCGCCGGCGAAGGTGCGGGCCATCGCCGGTCAGGCCGTCAGGTAGGCGAACGCACCCGTGATCGTGAGAGTCAGGCTTGCTGCCGACAGGTCGCCCACCGAGCCACCAATAGGCGACCATGCGCTGATGTAGGCAGCTGCGACGAATGACGGGTTGGTCGTTCCACGAGCCGAGTTGGTCGGCTTCTGATCGAGGTACACGAGCGACCCGAGACCACCGAGGGTGGTCTGCACGATCGGGTACAGCGTCGACGCGGCGAAGTCCGACAGGCAGTCGAACGTGATCGAGTCGCCCGACTTGAGGCCGGGGTACATCACGACGAACCCGCCAGACGAGAACGTCGTACCGTCCTGCATCGCCGCGGTAGGCGAAGCGTTACCGGAACGCACATACGACGAGATGTCCGACGCCGACGTGATCGTGCCGGTGATGGTCTGCGTGCCCGGGAGGCCAGGAGCCGTTCCTGACCACGCCGCCCCCAAAAGAGTCATCCGGCTTGTGCTAACGAATGCCGCCACTTTGGGCCGCCTTTCCTTGGTTGGTGGCCCGCTTGAAGCGACGCCATTCGGTGAGCAAGCGATTGCCCTTCGAGTAGTTGCAGGGGCCGCACACGGGCAGGAGATTGCCGATCGAGTTGCGACCACCACGAGAGAGTGGGACGACGTGTTCGCGCGTGAGGGGGCGACGTTCGCCGCAATAGGCGCAGCAGTGGTCGTACCGAATGCACAGCCGCCGCCAGTCGCGGATCGTGATCTCACGCCGATCGGCCGCTGCCTCGAAGGCGCGGCGGCGAAGCTTCGCTAGATGCCGACGCTCGGGGTTGGCCTTCGCCCACTTGGCGGCGCGATGGCGGTACTTGTCGGGGTTGGCGACCCGGTCCGCTTGCTTCTTCGCTGCGAGAATGACTTTGTTCCGCAGCTCATAGTCGGAGCGGGCGGACACATACCGGTCGGGGTATCGCTCGCGAGTGCGGCGACGAAGCGCCGTGGATGCCTCCCGGCACGGGGAGCATCGGCAGCCGTGCCGGTTGTACTCGTCCGAGGTGCCATGCT
>JANPKU010000085.1:0-19030 GCA_031426215.1 Actinomycetes bacterium | reverse complement strand
TGACCGCCGGCGACCGTACCCGTTCACGGTCTCGTACGATCGACCGAACGGGTTCCGACGACATGGCGTAGGATTCGGGCCACTCATGGGAAAGGACCGCTGATGACCGAGAACTCCGTACTTCGCCACCGCAACGTCGGGGTTCTGGCGGTTGAGGCGGTCGATGCCCCCGAGGTGGTCACCTCGGCGTGGATCGACGAGCAGCTCGCCGACACCTACGAACGCACCGGCCTCAAGCCAGGGATACTCGCAGACCTCGCAGGAATCGAAGAACGCCGCTGGTGGCCCGAAGGTGTCACCTTCGACCAGGCAGCGGCGATGGCCGGCCGGGCTGCGCTCGACGCGGCCGGAATCGACCCGCAGCGGGTCGGCATGTTGATCTCCACGTCGGTGTGCAAGCACCACCTCGAACCGTCGGTGGCGTGCGCCGTTCACCACCAGCTGCAGCTGGCGCCGAGCTGTCTCAACTTCGACGTCGGCAATGCGTGCCTGGGGTTCATCAATGGCATGCAGATCGCCGCCGCCGCGATCGACGCCGGTTCGATCGATTACGCCCTGATCGTCGACGGTGAGGGAAGCCGCTACACCCAGCAGACCACGATCGCACGGCTGCAGCAGCCGGTTACCGAAGCGGCCGACGTCTTCGCCGAGTTCGCGTCGCTCACGCTCGGATCCGGGGCCGCAGCAGCGGTGCTGTGTCGTCTCGACGAGCACCCCGAGGCGCACCGCCTCGTCGGTGGCGTTGCCCGCTCGGGCACGCAGCACCACGAGCTGTGCGTCGGCGATCTCGATCGCATGACCACCGACACCCACGGCCTGCTCGTGGCCGGTCTCGACCTCGCCGAGGCGGCGTGGAAGCACTCTGGCCACGACTTCGACTGGGAAGTCGGCATGGACTGGTACGTCGTCCACCAGGTCAGCCAAGTGCACACCCGGCTGATCACCGAACGGCTCGGGATCGATCCCGATCGAGCGCCGCTCACCTTCCCGAAGTTCGGCAACTGCGGGCCGGCGGCAATCCCGATCACGCTCGCGAAGTCGGCCGATCGGATCCAGGTCGGCGAACGCGTGCTGTGCATGGGCATCGGCTCGGGGCTCAACACGAGCTTCACCGAAATCGTCTGGTGACCGCGCAGCGCACCGAGCGAGCCGTGCTCGAGGGCACGCCCGTTGTGCCCGACGCCGACACCTGGCGTCGATGGGGCCTCGAACCCTCGTGGTCGCGGCTCGTCGACGTTGCCAGCCACGAGGGCGGAACCTACCGCTGGCATGTGCTCGACACCGGTGCGCCAAACGACGATGCGAATGCGCCTGTGGTGCTGTGTGTCCACGGCAACCCGACGTGGGGATACGCATGGGCGACATTCCTTCGTCGACTCCACCCCGCGTATCGGGTGGTGGCGGTCGATCAGCTCGGCATGGGCTACAGCGAGCGCACGGCACCGCGCCGCTACGGCGACCGTGTGCGTGATCTCGACGACGTGATCGTGGCCCTGGGTCTCGGGCGTACGTCGCCACTGGTGGTCGCCGCACACGACTGGGGTGGCGCGATCGCCATGGGCTGGGCGGTCCAGGATCCTCGCCAGGTTGCCGGACTCATTCTCTGCAACACCGGTATCGCCGTGCCCCGGGGGCGAACGGCGCCTCGCATCATCCGTCTCGCCGCCTCCCCGCTGCTCCTCGATGCGGTGTGCCGGGGTACCACGGCGTTCGTCGAAGGCACGGTCCGACTGTCGGGTCGGCGCATCACCAAGATCGACCGTGAGGCCTTCCGGGCTCCGTACCGCACTGCGCCTGCCCGATCGGCGATCGCCGACTTCGTCGGTGACATCCCGCTCGACTCAGGACATCCGTCGGAGGCGGCGATCTCGGATGTCGCAGCTCGCCTCGAAAAGGTCGACGCGCCCGTGTTGTTGGCGTGGGGCGCACGCGATCCCGTGTTCAACGACGACTTCGCCGCCGACCTCGCTTCCCGGTTCCCGCACACGACGACGCACCGATTCCCCGACGCCAACCATCTCGTGATGGCCGAAGCCGACGTGGCCGGCGTTGCCGAGACCTGGCTGACCGAGTTGTTCGACGGCCGGTTCGATCCAACCATCCCGGCCGCCACCGACACCTCCGTCAGCAGTACCGGCGACGCCGCCGCAGCGAAGCCACCGCACTCGCCGGAGCCCGTGCACGCTGCGACGTCGTTGTGGAGTGCGCTCGATCGTCGGCGCGACGACCGGGCCGCGGCCTTCGTCGACCTTGCGTCCGGCGACTCCGTCACCTTTGCCGAACTGGCGAAGCGCGTCGACGCCGTCGCGAGCGAACTGCTCCGACGAGGCCTTCGACCGGGTGATCACGTTGCGATGCTGACGCCGCCCGGCGTCGACCTCGTCGCTGCGGTCTACGGGGTCTGGCGCGCAGGTGGCGTGACCGTCATCGCCGACCGAGGTCTGGGCGTGAAGGGTCTCGGTCGGGCGGTGAGATCGGCTCGGCCCAAGTTCGTGATCGGCCCTCGTCGGGCCCGCTTGGCAGCTTCGTTATTGCGTTGGGCTCCTCGTGCGGTCCGACTCGACGTCGCAGCGTTGATCACCGCTCCGGTTGCTGAACTTCCCGCCGGCCCCGCTGGCCACGAACCGTGCGCGGTGCTGTTCACCTCAGGCGCCACCGGGCCTGCCAAGGGTGTTCGTTACCGCCATGAACAGCTCGCCGCGCAGCGCGACGCTCTCGCGGCGACCTATGCGATCACGTCCGACGACCGGCTCGTTGCAGCCTTTGCCCCGTTCGCGCTCTACGGCCCGGCACTCGGAATCCCGACCGCTCTTCCCGATGTCGATGTCACCAAGCCGGCGCAGCTCACCGCTGACGCGCTCGACGCGGCCTGCCGGCGGATTGCGGCCACCCTGGCGTTCGCCTCGCCGTCGGCGCTGGCCAACGTGGCCGCCACCACGACGCCGGCAGCGAACCTCGCCGGGCTTGCAGCGCTGCGCGTGGTGTTCTCCGCCGGGGCGCCGGTGTCGTCGGAGACGTTGCGGGCGATCGCCGCGCTTGCTCCCGCTGCCACACTGCACACGCCCTATGGCATGACGGAGGTGTTGCCGGTTGCCGACATCGAGCTGACCGAGATCGAGGAGGCCGAACGCATCGATGCCGACGGGGGAGTGTGCGTCGGTCGTGCGGTCTCGGGGGCCGAGGTTCGTATCGCTGCGCTCGACTTCGACGCCGAGTCCCTGCCACCGGAACTCGACACCGGTTCGACGGGAGAGATCCTGATACGAGCGCCGTGGGTGTCGGACGGGTATCTCGGACTCTGGGCAACCGAACGTGCCGCCAGGCCCGGTCCGGTCGGCGATTGGCACCGTTCCGGTGATGTCGGCCACGTCGACGCCGACGGCCGTCTCTGGGTCGAAGGTCGCGTCGTGCACGTCATCCACACCGCTGGGGGACCAGTCACGTCGGTGCCCATCGAGCGGGTGGTCGAGCGGGCGCTCGGCGTTCCACGAGTCGCCGCCGTCGGTGTCGGACCGGTTGGAAGCCAGCAGTTGGTGATCGTGGTCGAGGATCCCGCTGCCACCCCGGGTCCCGCCGGTGGCGAGCGGGCGGCGTTGGTGCGTCGGGCAGTCGGCGAGTCGGTGGCGTCGGTCTTGACCGTTCACCACCTGCCGGTCGACATCCGCCACAACGCCAAGATCGACCGTGCAGCGGTCGCATCATGGGCTGGCGACGTGCTGGCGGGGCGCCGTGTCCGGAGTCTCACTCGGGCCCGGTGACGTCATGAAGGTGCTCGTCACGGGCGGAACGAGCATGATCGGAGCAGGGGTCGCCACGCTGCTGGCTGCGCGAGGCGACGACGTGGTCGTGCAACAACGAAGCCGATCCGCCGCCGTTGAAGGACACGAGATCAGCCAGGAACTCGGCGACATCCGCGACCTCGACGCAGTACTGGTTGCGGCCGACGGGTGCGACGCGATCGTCCATCTGGCGGCCAAGGTGGGGGTGATCGGCGACTGGGAGGAGTACCGGTCGATCAACGTCGACGGAACGCGCAACGTCATCGCCGCGGCCCGACGTCTCGGTATCGGGCGTGTCGTTCACGTGTCGTCGCCGTCGGTGGCTCACGGTGGTGAGCCGATCATCGGGTTGTCGGCTGATGCACCCGTGCTCGGTCGGCGTCGGGCGTGGTATCCGGAGTCGAAGGCAATGGCGGAGATCGCCGCCTTGGCTGCGGCAGACGAACAACTCGGTGTCGTGGCGATCCGGCCGCACTTGGTGTGGGGGCCGGGCGACACGCAGCTCGTCGGTCGCATCGTCGAACGTGCGGCCAGCGGACGGCTCGCGCTGGTCGGAGGCGGGCGGGCGCTGGTGGACACCACGTACATCGACAACGCCGTCAGCGCGCTCGTTGCGGCGCTCGATGCGCTCGAGCCCGGCGGGCGGTGCTCGGGTCGCGCCTACGTGGTGTCGAACGGAGAGCCCCGGATGATCTGCGAGCTCGTCGAAGGGATCTGTTGCGCCGCAGGAGTCCCGTTCGCGCCGAGAACGGTGTCGCTGGGTGTGGGGCGTTCGCTCGGGGCCGTCGTCGAACGCGTCTGGCCGTTGCTGCGCCGCACCGACGAGCCTCCGTTGACACAGTTTCTCGCCGAGCAGCTCGGCACCGCCCACTGGTTCGATCAGCGACCGGTGCGAGACGATCTCGGCTGGTTGCCGACGGTGTCGATCGACGACGGCCTGGCACGCCTGGCGCAGTGGTACGCCTCCGATCGGAGCGCACCTGCCCCGTGAGCCGGTGTCGCCGCTATCCTCGGGTACTCGACCTGGCGACGTGGCCGAGTGGTTTAGGCAACGGCCTGCAAAGCCGTGTACATGAGTTCGATTCTCATCGTCGCCTCCAACCCCTGAGTGGGAACAACCTGCTCAGGGGTTCTTCGCGCCTGGAGCTCGGGTCCGGAGTCGGTGTTGCCCGACGGCGTGGCCGTGCGGGGCGTGACCGGTAACCTTGCGTCAGGATCCACGCAACGTATGGCAACGAGCACTCCCTCCACGACCGTCGTCGTCCCTGGCACGCATGTGATGACCGCTCTGGTCGGGCCACGCGATCACAACCTTCGCCAGATCGAGCAGCGCTTCCCGGCCGCTCGCATCAGCGTCCGTGGCAACGAAGTTCGCATCTCGGGCGAAAATGCGGCCGAGGTCGTCACCGTGTCGAGCCTGTTCGAAGAGCTGTCGATGCTGCTGCAGGCCGGACAGGAACTCGACGACGTCACACTCGAGCGGGTCATGACGATGGTCGGTGCGAGCGAGCGGCCGAGCGAGATCCTCGGTCATCAGGTTCTGCGTGGCGCCAAGGGGCGTCAGGTCAAGCCGAAGACCGCCGGCCAGAAGCGCTACATCGACACGATCGCCGAGAACGTGATCACGTTCGGTCTCGGGCCTGCCGGTACCGGCAAGTCGTGGCTCGCAGTGGCGATGGCGGTGCGAGCCCTGCAAGCCAAGGAGGTGCAGCGCATCATCCTGACCCGGCCCGCGGTCGAGGCCGGCGAGCGGCTCGGCTTCCTGCCCGGTGACCTGATGGCCAAGATCGACCCGTACCTGCGCCCGCTGTACGACGCGTTGTACGACATGCTCGACCCCGACGCCGTGCAGCGGCTGCTCGAACGCCAGGTGGTCGAGGTCGCACCGCTTGCATTCATGCGCGGGCGAACGCTGAACGACAGTTTCATCATCCTCGACGAAGCCCAGAACGCGACCCCCGAGCAGATGAAGATGTTCCTCACGCGCATCGGTTTCGGTTCGCGAGTCGTCGTCACCGGCGACACCACTCAGATCGACGTCCCCACCGGCAAGAGTGGTCTGGTCGGTCTGGAGAAGACGCTCGTCGGGATCGAGGGGCTCGCCTTCGTGCATCTCTCGGGCGCCGACGTCGTGCGGCACCGGATCGTTGCGGACATCGTCGCTGCCTATGAGCAGCACGACGCCCGGCTTGCCCGCGATTGAGCAGACGCCTGATGGGACGAGGTCGATGACGTTCACACCGCCGACCGTGGTGGTCGCCGACGAACGCAGCGACGACGACTCGCCGCAGGTGGGGGTGGACACCGACCGGTGGGGTCGGTTGGCGCTGGAGGTGCTGGTCGAGGCCGGCACCACTGGCGAACTCACGTTGACGTTCATCGATCGCGGCGACATCGCGGAGCTGAACGTCGAGCACATGGGCGCACAGGGCCCCACCGACGTGCTGTCGTTCCCGATGGACGACGAATCTCTCGACGGTGTGCCGACGCTCCTCGGCGATGTGGTCATCAGCCCGGCGGTCGCTGCCGAGCAGTTCGCCGACCACGCCGGGACCCTCGACGACGAACTGGCGTTGTTGGTGGTGCACGGCATCCTGCATGTGCTCGGCCACGATCATGCAGCGCCTGACGAGACGGCCGTCATGCGCGCGTGCGAGCTCGACCTCCTCGAACGTTTCCACTGGTCGGGCCCTGCACCGAGCGGTTTCCGGCAGACGCACGAGTGACCTGGCCAACTGGTCCACCCCCGATGCCGCCGTCAGGCTGGTACGAGGACCCTGACCGAACGTGGACCTGGCGGTACTGGGACGGGGCTCGATGGACCGACCATCGCACTCCATTGTGGGTGCCGCCGGTGCGCGACCCGCAGTCGCTCTCGGCCTGGTTCGAACGCTCGATCGCCGCAGTCAAGCTTGCCGTTCGACGCGTGGGTGTGTTGCTCGTGGTCGTGTGGTTGCTCCTCGGCGCTCTCGGGTGGGGGCTCGTCGTTGCGACACTCGACAGCAACCGTGGCCGCGAACTTCGTCGGCTGCTCGACATCGAGCAGACCGTCTTCGGGCCGGGTGGATCGTCATCGAGCAATGAGCTGACATCGGCGGAGGCCGACCGTGCCTGGGAACTGCTGAGGGAATTGTTCTGGTCGGCTCTGCCGTGGATGGTCGTGCTCGGTCTCGTCGTGCTCCTTGCGTCGGCGTGGTCGGTTGCTCTGGTCGCTCGAGCTGTGCAGGACCACGTTGACGGTGGAGTCCACCCAGGCAATCAGACCAGGGACGAGCGGGGAACGATCGTGTTCGATGCCCTTCGTCGGATCCCGGCGGTGTTCGCCGCTGGATTCGTGGTGTTCCTCGTGTTCGTCGGCGTCTGGCTGCTCGCCGCCTTGCCAGTGCTGCTGGTCGCGGCAGCCGGAGGTGGGGGAGCAGCGATCGTGCTGACTGCGGTGTTCGCCGTCGTGGCGGTCGCTCTGGTTACGTTCTGGTTGTGGGGTCGATTGGCGCTCGTCCCAGTGGTTGCCGCGGCAGGAGGACATGGGCTCGGGGTACGACGGAGCTGGAGCCTCACCCGTGAACGGTTCTGGTTCGTCGTCGTTCGTCTGATCCTCGCAGCGCTCATCGGCGGCGTCGCGAGTGGTGCTGCGAACTTCTTCAACACGTTCGGCCAGTTCTTCGACTTCGCCATCTACCTCGCCGTGGTGTTCGTGCTCCAGGCGGTGGCGATCGCCGTCTCGACGATCATCGCGGTGTGCGCCCACCTCGTCGCGCTCGACCAGGCGGCCGACGCGCTCGACCGAGGGTTCTGAGTACCGTGACGGCCGTGCGAACAACACCGAAGTTCCGCATCGGACGACTCGACCACGTGCACATACGAGTACCCGACCGCGCGGTAGCAGCGGCGTGGTACGCGGACAATCTCGGATTCGAGCCGGTCGACGAGTACGAGTTCTGGGCGAAGGGCGTCGACGGTGGTCCATTGCAGATCTCGGCCGACGGCGGAGTGACCTCGCTGGCGCTTTTCCAGGCGAGCCCGGCAGAGCCCATCGTGGCGCAGCATGTCGCCTTCAGTGTCGACGCAGAGCAATTCGTGGTGTTTGCACGATCGTTGCCCGGCGACATCTGCGGCGCCGACGGCGAGGCGTTGCTGCCGCACGACGTGCGCGACTTCGACCTGTGCTGGGCGTTCGATCTCGCAGACCCCTGGGGTCACCAGTACGAACTCAACTGCTACGAATACCGGGCCGTCCAGCGCGAGCTGATCGACGTCGATGGCATCGCGCCGGTGCGCTACTGGCCCGCCGACCTCCATCACGAGTACCGCAGCCGGGGCTGAAGCGTCCGCACTCCGTGACGGGCCCGACGACCGCAAGGTTGGCTTCGTTCGTCGGAGAGCGATGACCGGTTCGTCCGGTGGTGGCGAGTCCGCGTAGCTTCAGCGCCCATGGAGATCTCACTGGACGGCAAGGTCGCGCTGGTCACCGGCGCCTCGAAGGGCATCGGCAAGGCGATCGCATCGTCGCTCGCGGCGTCGGGCGCCAAAGTGATGATCAACAGCCGCAAGCAGGATCAGCTCGAAGCGGCGCGTGCCGAGATGTCCGGCGACGTGGAGATCTTCGCAGCGAACGCCGGTGATGCCGAGGCCGGCGAGCGGGCGGTCAGCGCCACGATTGAGCGCTTCGGCGGGCTCGACATCCTCGTCAACAACGCGGCCACCAATCCGTACTACGGCCGCACGCTCGACGTCGACAAGGGCCGCTACGACAAGACGTTCCAGGTCAATCTGGAGGCGCCGCTACTGTGGTGCAAGGCAGCGTGGGAGCAGTCGTTCAAGCAGCGGCCGGGCACGATCATCAACATTGCGTCCGTCGGCGGACTGCGCACCGACGGCGGTGGGCTCGGCATCTACAACCTCACCAAGGCGGCGCTCATCCACATGACCCGCCAGCTCGCCGCCGAACTCGGCCCGACCCGGGTGGTCGGCATCGCTCCCGGCCTCGTCGTGACCGACTTCGCCCAGGTGCTGGTCGACAACTTTGGCGAACAGCTGGCTGCGCGAATGCCGCTCAAGCGGCTCGGCGACCCTCAGGACATCGCCAACCTGGCCACGTTCCTCGCCAGTGACCTGTCGAGCTGGATCACCGGCGAGACGTATGTGATCGATGGCGGCGCCGGCGTCGCAGCCTCAGGCTGACACCACCACGCGCCGGACCGGTCCCCCGTTCCGAAATCGTGCGCTTTCGTGACGCTGAGCGTCACGATCCCGGTCAATTTCGGTCACTGGGTTCGGTCAGGTCGTGGGGAGCGGCGGAGTTTGCCGAGCGACGTGCGGGGGAGCGACCCGACGAGAGCGAGGATCTTGGGCGCCATGAAGGCGGGGTGGCGTTGCTTGACGTGAGCGCGGATCGACTCGAGGGTGGGGGGATCGCCCACCGGGACCACGAGCGCCTCGATGAGCTGGCCCCACTCGGGATCGATCACCCCACGGACCATCACGTCGGCCACGCCGGGATGGTCGGCGATGGCCGCCTCGACGGCTTCCGGCCAGACGTTCTCGCCTCCGGTGATGATCAGGTCGCCGCGCCGGCCGGCGACGAGCAGTCGTCCGTCGCGTGACCACTCGCCGAGATCGCCGGTGGCGAACCAGCCATCGGCGTCGACGGGAGACGTGCCGTCGCGATAGCAGCGAAACAGCATCGGTGCCCGGAGCCTGATCTCCCCGTCGGCCACGATGTCGACCTCGACACCGTCGAGTGGCACGCCGTCGTAGACGACACCGCTGCCGGTCTCGGTCATCCCGTAGGTGGTCACGCAGTTGCTCGGTCGATCGTCGGGTGGTCGGCTGCCTCCGAGAATGATCGTTCGGAAGCGGGCAGCATCGATTCGGCTCAGTGCGGTTGCCACCAGCGACACGAGTGTGGCGTCGGACCGGTCGACCGCCGTTGCATCGAAGCCTGGGAGCACCGTGAGCTTGGTGCCGATCTCCAGTGCTCGGGTCACGACCGACAGTCCTCCCACATGGGAGAGCGGCAGACACGCCAACCAGTGGTCGTCGGGGCGTACGCCGAGCCGCTCACTGGTCGCCACCGCCGAGGCCGTCACCGACTCGTGGGTGAGGACCACGCCTTTGGGCACTCCCGTCGACCCGCTGGTGGCCACCACGAGCGCATCGCCCGGTTCGACCTCGTCACCCACGCGCATGTCGACGCACAGGTCTCGGCGAGTGGCGGCCGGAAGCCGTTGGTCGACGGGGAAGGCGGCGTCACCGGCGTCCCAGATTCGCTGCAGTTCGTCGACGAACTCCGGCCCGCCCGGACGATCGATCGCAACGAGACGGCTCACGTAACCGGTGAACCGAGTTGCCAGAGCTCCAACATGGCCCCATCATGGCGCACACATGAATCGTTGGATCACCGGAGCGCGGCCCCGGACGTTGCCTGCTGCCGTGGTGCCCGTCGCCGTCGGTGCCGCTGCGGCAGTCGGCGAACCGACCGACCCCGTGTGGTGGCGGGTGGCTGCAGCGCTCGTCGTCAGTCTGATGCTCCAGGTCGGCGTCAACTACGCCAACGACTACAGCGACGGAGTACGCGGAACCGACGATGTCCGAGTCGGGCCCACACGGCTGGTGGCCGGCGGCCTCGCCCGTGCATCCTCGGTGAAGCGAGCGGCGCTGGCGTCGTTCGGCGTGGCAGCTGTTGCCGGACTGGCGGTGGCGCTGTCGACGTCGCTCGGCCTCCTCGTCGTCGGTGCTGCTGCAATCGCTGCGGGCTGGTTCTACACCGGAGGACCGAAGCCGTACGGGTACCTCGGCTTGGGTGAGGTGTTCGTGTTCGTGTTCTTCGGCCTCGTCGCCACTGCAGGAAGCACGTTCGCGGCCATCGAGTCGATCACTGCGCTGTCATTGGTGATGGGGTGTGCTGTCGGCTCACTTGCCTGTGCGCTGCTCGTGATCAACAACCTGCGCGACATCCCGACCGATCGAGTCGTGGGAAAGAAGACGCTCGCCGTTCGTCTCGGCGACCGGCGTACGCGGTGGTTCTACGTCGGGCTGATCGCAGGGGCATTCGTGTTGTGTGCCGTCGGAGCGTTCTGGCGGGTCCCTGTGCTGCTCGGTCTCCTGGCGCTCCCGCTGGCGATCCGGCCCGTCCGATCGGTCGTCGGTGGCGCCACGGGTGCTGCGCTGATCCCGGTGCTCGGCGAGACGGGCAAACTGCAGCTCGCGTGGGGCCTGCTGGTCACGATCGGCCTGACGCTGTAGCCCGCCAGCGATGAGCCAACCGCCCGCATACGGGCTTTTCGCTCATCGCTCTGGTGTAGCTCGTGCAAGTGATGAGCGAACCGCCCGCATACGGGCTTCTCGCTCATCGCTTTGAGGATGTAGCCCAGGTGACGATGGCGTCGGCGGTGGCGTCGGGTTGTTCGAGATGGACGCTGTGACCGGCGTCGGGCACGACGACCAGTTCCGCATCGGCGATGCCGTCGACGAGGCGTTGTCCCAATTCCGTGAACTTCGCGTCGTGTTGGCCGACGAGGACCAACGTCGGGCACTGGATCTCGCCGAGGCGGTTCCAGAGTGGTGTCTGCGTGCCGGTTCCGGTGGCCCGGAGGCTGGAGGCGAGGCCCGCAGTGGTGTTCCGGAGGCGATCGGTCCGCAGCGCTGTTGCCTCGGTGAGACCGCGGAACAACGGGTTGGTCAGCCACTCGTCGACGAAACGCGGCACGCCGACGACCTCGATGTGATCGGCGAGCTGTTCGTCGGCATCGCGCCGCGACCGGCGTTCGTCGGGGTCGTCGATGCCGGCGGTCGCGCCGATCAGGATCAGGCGCTGGACCGCATCGGGACGAGTGAGTCCAGCGTGGAGAGCGACCCTCCCACCCATGGAATAGCCGACGTAGGTAGCAGAGCCCCCGGCGTTCGTAAGCAGCGCTGCGCTCGCCCACAGGTCGCAATCCGCCGGGGGAGGGGCGTCACCGTGTCCGGGCAGGTCGACGGCGACCGTCTCGGCGATCGGGACGCGAGCATGAATGAGCCGCTCGAGAACGCCCCACGACCTGGCGGTCTGTGTGAAGCCATGAGCCAGCACGAAACGCAAGGTCACGGCGGTGTCGGCGGTCGTGCCGGCGGCAGTATCGCTCGACATCAGACCTGCTCGGCGACCGCCTGGTGGGCCATCTTGCGCAGCACCTGCGCGAAAGTCTCCGGATCCTGCGCCCCGGGGATCGCCCACCGACCGTTGATCACGTACGTCGGCACGGCGGTGATCCCGTTGGTGGCCGCCACATCGAGTTCGGAGCGCACCTCGTCGGTGCCTCGCCCGGACGCCAGGAACTCGTACACCTCGTCGCGATCGAAACCGAGCTCGGCCGCACAGTCGGCGAGCACGTCGGGGTCACCGATGTGCAGCCCGTCGTGGAAGTACGCCTTCAGGAGCCGCTCCTTCATCGCGTCCTGTGCGACCGGCGAGTCTGGCTGGGCGGCCAACCAGATCAGCCGATGGGCGAGCAGGGTGTTGGCCCGCAGGGCTCGGTCCATCCGGAACTCGAGGCCCACCTCGGCGGCACGCTCGGACACGTTGGCGATGATCGCCGCTGCTTTTTCCGGCCCGCCGAACTTTTTCGCGTAGGCCTCGATCACCGGGCCTGCGTCGCCCGGTGCTGCCATCGGATCGAGTTGGTACGGGTGATACGACACTTCGAAGTCGACGTCGACTTGGGCCTCGGCCAGTTCGGCTTCGACCTGGGCGAGGCCCGAGGCGAACTTGCGCTTGCCGATGTAGCACCACGGGCACACCACGTCGGACCACACCTCGACGGTGACCGTCGGGCGTGTGACGTCATGGTTCGAGATCGCAGTCATCTTCGACACGGTATGCGCCTATCGTCTGTCAGCGATGGTTGGCGCCGCAGATCCCCGCCCAGAGGACGTCCAGGCGACGTTCTGTGCGACGCTCGTCGACGAGTGGCTGGCACTCGGCATCAGACATGCAGTGGTGGCCCCCGGTTCTCGTTCGACGCCGATGGCGTTGGCGCTCACCGATCGCCGCGAGATGCGGGTGCACGTCGTGCACGACGAGCGGTCGGCTGCATTCGTCGCACTCGGGCTTGCCCTCGACGGCGATCCGGCGCTGTTGTTGTGCACGAGCGGCACCGCTGCTGCGAACTTCTACCCGGCGGTGGTCGAAGCGGGGCTCTCCGAGGTTCCGATGATCGTGCTGACGGCTGATCGTCCGGAAGAACTCCGCGGCGTCGGAGCACCACAGACGATCGACCAGATCGACCTCTACGGGCACCACGTGGCGTGGTCGCGCGACCCAGGGGTCCCTGATGACGCAGAGCGATCGCTGTGGCGCGAGTTGGCAATCGACGCGTGGACGCACGCGGCGCGCGGTCCGGTTCAGCTCAATCTTGCATTCCGCGAGCCACTGCTCGGTACGGTCGGTGAGCTCCCCGAACGGTCGAGCAGCCAGGCTCCGGACCCGGTAGTGCTGCGCGGTGGCCGCCGATCGGACCCGGTGCCTTCGATGGGTGCTCGACGTGGGCTGATCCTGGTCGGCGGGCGTCACGGGCTCGACGGCGACGACATCGTTGCACTGTCCGAGGTAACTGGCTGGCCGGTCGTGGCTGATCCGATCTCGGGGATGCGCCACCTGCCCGGTGCGATCTCGACGGTCGACGCGATGCTCCGTAGCGAACGGTTTGCGACCGAACATCTCCCCGACGTGATCGTCCGCATCGGTCGACCCGCGGCGTCGAAGGTGCTCGCCCAGTGGACCAAGCGGGCCACGGACGCGGGTGCCGTGCTCGTGCAGGTCGGCGGCCCAGGCGTGATCGATCCGGATCACAACGTGGCGGCCGTCGTGTCGGTCGACGACCTGCTCGAAGCGGTGTCCGATTTCGAGCAGTGGGCCGAGTGGAGCGACTCGTGGACGTCCGCCGATGTGCTCGCCGATCAGGTGATCCTCGATGTCCTCGCCCGATTCGACGAGTTGACTGAACCCGGTACGGCACGATCGGTCGCGGACACGATTCCGTTCGACGCGGATCTCGTCGTCGCCTCGTCGATGCCGGTGCGTGACCTCGAATGGTTCGGCGGCAGTCGGGCACGAGCCCACGCGAACCGTGGCGCCAACGGCATCGACGGAGTGTTGGGGACCGCACTCGGACGGGCGCTTGCGGGCCGAACGACGTTCGTGCTGCTCGGTGACTTCGCGTTCGTCCACGACAGCAACTCGCTCACCGCGCTCGAGTCGCGCGCAGTCGACCTGCGCATCGTGGTGGTCGACAACGACGGCGGCGGCATCTTCTCGTTCCTGCCACAGGCATCGGCGCTGTCGCAAGATCGTTTCGAGCAGCTGTTCGGAACGCCGCTCGGAGTCGACATCGTGGCGCTCGCGGCGTCGTACGGGCTCGAGGCTCGCACGGTGCACTCGGTGGACGAACTCGTCGACCAGCTCGGCCGGCGGGGCCCGTGGGTCTGTCGTGTGTCCACCGATCGACGCCACAACGTCGAGGTCCACGCCGAACTCCACGCAGCCGTCAGCGCTGCCCTCGACGTCCGCTGAGTCAGGTTGGCGATACCTTCGCGGCATGCCGACGTTGATCGACCTCAGTCACGTGATCGTCGACGGGATGACGACGTACCCCGGCTTGCCCGTACCGATCATTGCCGACCACCTCACCCGTGAAGCGGCCGAGACGATCTACGGCCCGGGCATCACGTTCCAGATCGGCATGGTCACCATGTGCACCAACACGGGCACCTACCTCGACGTGCCCTTCCATCGTTTCGCCGATGGTCACGACCTCAGCGAATTGCCACTGGAACGCGTCGCTGGTGTGCCCGCGGTGTGTCTCGATCGGCGAGGAGTCACCGCCATCGACCTGACCGATGACGAGCTGACGGGGCTGGCCGGGCACGCCGTCTTGATCCACACGGGCCATGCGCGGCACTGGGGTACGCCGGCGTACTTCGTCGACCACCCGCACCTGACCGAGCGGGCTGCTCTTGCGCTCGTTCGAGCTGGCGTCGCCTGCGTCGGTGTCGACACCTTGAATATCGACGCCACGACCGGTGGCGAACGTCCCGTCCACACCGTGCTGCTCGGATCCGAGATCCCGATCGTCGAGCATCTCGTGAATCTCGACCAGCTCCCTGCAGTCGGTTCCTCGTTCAGCGCAGTGCCACCGAAGATCGAAGGGGCCGGGACGTTCACCGTTCGCGCCTTCGCCACGATCTGAGTGGTGGTCCGAACCGGAACCGGCTGTGTGTTCAGGGGCGCACGATGGCGCTGAGCATCGCTTGGAACTTGGCTTGGGTCTCAGCCAGTTCGGCGTGAGGGTCGCTGTCGGCGACGATGCCACCACCGGCGACGAGACGCGCAGCACGGCGATCGTCGGAGAGTTCCGCGCAGCGGATCGCCACCGCCCAGGTGCCATTGCCGTCGGCGTCGACCCAGCCGACAGCGCCGCCGTAGCGGCCGCGCTCGAAGCCTTCGACCCGCTGGATCAGCTCGATCGCCGCGTCGCGAGGGTGGCCGCCCAGTGCCGGCGTGGGTGACAGCGCGCGCACCAACTCGATCACCGACGGGCCCGGTTGCGAGAGCATGCCTTCCATGCGCGTGCCGAGATGCTGCACGTTGGCGACGGTGACGATCGACGGCTCGGGTTCCCAGTCGAGATAGCTCGCCCACGGCAACAACGTGTCGTGCACCACGTCGATGACCACTCGGTGCTCGACCTGATTCTTCGTGCTGGCGATCAGGTCAGCGGCGATGCGGGCGTCATTGTCGACGTCGCCTGTTCTGGGTGCCGTGCCAGCGAGTGGATGAGAGCGAACCACGGCTCCGTCGACCTCGACCAGGAGTTCGGGCGAGGCGCCGATGAATCCGTCGATCGAGTACCGGTAGCTCGACCCGAATGACGCCCGCAGGCGACGCAGGACGGCGTGGATGTCGATCGGCTCGCTCGAGCGCACGCTGATCGGTCGGGCGATCACCGCCTTGGTGAGGTTGCCGACGCGCACGGCATCACGAGCGGCGACCACCGCAGCGAGGTAGCGGTCGACGTCGACCATCGGATCGATCGACCAGCTCGCTGCCGTTGCCGGTGACGGTTCCCGCCGCCTGAGCGCCTCGGCAATGAGGTCGTCGTCGACGTCGCCGATGACCGTGACACTCGTGGCTCCATCGGCGCCCTTGCGGAACTGCACGCTCGGAACCACGAGCTCGGCCGGCGAACCTGGCACGAACGGGACGCAACCGAGCGCTACGGGACCGACTCCCGGCACGGTCGAGTCGTGATCCAGGCCGGCGAGGAAGCTGACGGCTTCGTCGACCGCGACCGTTGCAGCGACGCCACGACCGGCGACCCCGACGGCGTTGCGCACGAACAACACACCGTCGCCGCCAGCGATGTCGTTCAGGTCGATTGGGCTGTCGGTGTAGGCCGACAGTGGTCGCGTGACGGCCCTCATCGATCGCGTGTTGCAACCATCAACTGGGTGAGCCCTCCGGACAGCTGGGCGTGCGTGGCGTCGGCGAACCCGGCATCGCGCAGCGACGCGAGCATCCCGTCTGGTGTCGGAAGGTACGCCACGCTCTTGGGCAGGTAGCGGTAGGCCGCACCGTCGGACAGCAACGCGCCGATCCGTGGGACGACCTTGCCGAAGTAGATGTTGTTGCCCCAGCGAACCACGGGGTTGCTGGGGACGCTCACGTCGAGCAGGGCGATTCGTCCACCGGGGCGCACCACACGACCGAGCTCGATGAAGAACGTCGGCAGGTCGAGCAGGTTTCGGAGAGCGAAGCCGCACGTGACACCGTCGACGGACGCGTTCGGCACGGGAAGTCGCAGGATGTCGGTCTGGACTCGTGGTGCTCCGGACCGATCGGCCGACAGCATGCCGAAGCTGAGATCCATCGAGATCGGCCGAGCTCCGCCGGCGGCGAGATCGATGCAGAGATCGCCGGTGCCGCTCGCGAGGTCGAGCACCACACTGCCCGGGGCGAGTGCCAGATCTCGAATGGCACGCTTGCGCCAGCGGACGTCCAGGCGGAACGAGATGATGCGGTTGAGCCGATCGTACTTCGGCGCGATCGCATCGAACATCCCCTGGACGGCCGCAACCTTCGCGTCACCTTGGGGGAGATCGTCGGTGTCCCACGAAGGGCGCGTCGTCGGGGGCTCGTTCACCCGGTTCAGGCTACGGGCTCGGCGGCAACCTGTTTGGCCCACCGGTAGTCGGCCTTGCCGCTGGGCGACCGCATGATCTCGTCGACGTAGCGGATCTCCTTGGGCAGCTTGTAGCGGGCAATGTGCCGCGCTGCGGCAGCGCGCAGTGCCTCGTCGTCGACATCGTGGCCCTCACGAATCCGCACGATGGCGACCACTTCG
Organism: Actinomycetes bacterium; assembly: GCA_031426215.1. Classification (GTDB taxonomy): domain Bacteria; phylum Actinomycetota; class Acidimicrobiia; order Acidimicrobiales; family Ilumatobacteraceae; genus Sva-07. Next base: position 1,872 of record JANPKU010000085.1, on the reverse strand, counting down.
TTGCCCCATCGTTCGCTCGGTCGGCCGGCGACGATGCAGTCGTACACGCCTGGGTGCGACTTGATGGCAGCCTCCACCTCCTCAGCGAAAATCTTCTCGCCGCCTGAGTTGATCGTGACCGAGTCGCGCCCGTGCAGCTCGACGATGCCGCCCTCCAACAGGCGGGCGCGGTCGCCCGGGATCGCATAGCGGATGCCGTCGACGACGGGATAGGTACGCGCGGTCTTGTCCGGATCGCCGAGATATCCGAGTGCGAGTCGCCCACTCTTGGCGAGCCAGCCGATCTCCGGGTCACCCGGTTCGAGCACCCGATCGAGATCCGCCGAGAGCACCACGTTGCCTGGTGTGATCTCGAACGTGCCGGTCGTCGAGCTGCCGCCGGTGGACACCTGCGACACCTGACCTCCGGCTTCGGACGAGCCGAGCCCGTCGACGATCATCAGCGTCGGAAGGTGGGCGAGGAACTCGTCCTTCAAGGGAGCGGACAATGGTGCGCCGCCGGAGAGCAGGACGGTCAGCGACGACAGGTCGTAGCCGGCGCCCTCGGTTGGTCTCTCGGATGCTCCGTCGGGCGAGTTGTTCGGTTCGTTGGTCGGATGATCGAGTTCGTCGAGCAGCGGGCGAGCGAACGCGTCGCCCACGATGAGCAGGAAGTTGATCTGCTCTCGTTCGATGGTCGACCAGATGTCGATCGGATCGAGGCGTTCGGGCACCGACTGCACGAAAACGGTGCCGCCGCCGAGCCAGGTGCGAAAGCTCATCCAGTGGCCCGCTCCGTGCATGAACGGTGGAGCGAGCAGCGCCTGGAGTCCGGTGGTGGCCTCGGCGACGAAGTCGTCGACCGAGGTGGCCGTCTTCGAGCCACCGAAGCACTCGACCATCGCGTCGCCGTTGCGCCACATCACTCCCTTGGGCATTCCGGTGGTGCCGCCCGTGTACAGCATGTAGAGGTCGTCGGGGCTCCAGTCGACGTCGGGCCGCTCAGGCGATGCCGCAGCCAAGGCGTCCTCGTACCACACTGCGCCGGGCAGCAACGGATGGCCCGATTCGTCGGGCACCTGGAGGATCACGCGGAGTTTCGGGAGTTCGTCGAGTACCTCGGAGAGTGTCGGGGTGAACGCCGAGTGCACGACCACCGCTGTGGCCTGGGAGTCGTTCAAGAGGTACCGGAGTTCCTCTGCCACGTAGCGGTAGTTGACGTTCAGGGACGCCACCCGTGCCTTGAGTGCGCCGAGCATCGACTCGAGGTACTCGTTGCCGTTGTGCAGGTAGATCGCGAGGTGGTCCTGCCCGCTTTCGTGGCCGGCCAGTTCGTGGCGTTCGGTGTGAACCCCGAGGCCGGCGCCGATCAGGTGGTTCGCGAGCCGTCGTGTGCGCTCGGTGATCTCGGCCCACGAGGACCGCTTGTCGCGAAATACGAGGCAGTCGGCGTCTGGCCGCAGGGCGGCAATGGCCTCGTGTACCTCGGCGAGCCCCAGTTCGACCGGTGATGCGCCATTTCCCACTTGTGCCACCGGCGAACGGTACGGCGATCGGTTGGCATCGCTCAAATCGGAACGACGGTTGCGCCCGCCACGGGTGCCGCCGACCTGATCTGCGGGAACCGTGGTCAGCTGGCGAGGACGTTGCGGATGGTTGCGACGACCTGGTCGGCGCTTGCTCCGGGGGTGATCACTGCGGCGATGCCGGCGGTCAGCAATGCTTCGACGTCCTGTTTGGGGACGATGCCGCCGACGACCACGGGGATCTCGCTGCCGAGTTTTCTGACCTCGTCGACGACGAGTGGTGCCAGGGTCATGTGGGCTCCTGACAGCATTGACAACCCGATGGCGTCGACGTCTTCGTCGACGGCGGCTGCGGCCACGGTTTGGG
>JANPKU010000084.1:0-2368 GCA_031426215.1 Actinomycetes bacterium | reverse complement strand
ATCCTGCCCACCCTCTCTGAGGGCGCGAACGGTGTGGGATCCGATGTAGCCGGCACCACCGGTGACGAGAACGCTCATGTCTTGACTATGTCATGCCGCTCCCTGCCGAGCGGACGTCGCTCCCGCTGGGTACTTTTGTGTGGTGCAACGACCTCGATCCTTCTCAGGCCGCCGCCGCAGCGGCTTCTCGGTGATCATCGGCGTCGTTGCGTGTCTTGCGGTGGCCGGTGGTTCGCACGCCGGCGTCGCTGCCGATACAGCCATCACCAGCACTGAACCGGCAGCGCAAGCAGTTGGGTCCGGGTCGCTGGACGGTTCCGGCCTCGACGTGGCGCAAGGCCAGGATGCCGTCGAGCAGTTGGAGGAGGCCGGCACACTCGCCGAGGTTGCCGACGACGCCGGGCTCGAACCCGACGAACTGAAAGAGGAGCTTCTCGAGGATTCCTCGTTGTTCGTGACCCGCTCGGGTTTCGTCGGCTATGCCGATGCGCTGGAGGCATCGATGAGTGCCGACACTGCAGCAGCGTCGCTTGCGGCGCCGATGACCGCAGCAGCGCTCCCTGCGAACGTGTTCGCTCTCGGCTCGCGTCCGTCTGCGAGCCGCGTGATCTTCCTCGATTTCGATGGCCACGCGGCGGCCGATCCGGCATGGGGTAGTGCAGGGTATGCGGGCACGATCGTCTCGGCCCCGTTCGACACCGACGGGTCACCGGGCTTCTCTGCCGCTGATCAGGGGGTCATCTTCGAGGTGTGGCAACGCGTCGCCGAGGACTTTCGGCCGTTCGACGTCAATGTGACCACGATGGATCCGGGCATCGAGGGCCTTCGTCGATCGTCACCGACCGACACGTCCTACGGCCAGCGGCTCGTGGTCACGCCGTCGACATTCACGGAAGGCACCCTGCTCGGGATAGCGCTCGTCGGTGTTTTCGACTCCGACCAGGATCATGCGGCGTATGTGTTCACCGATGCGAGGTTCAAGCAGGCGGCAAAGACGGTGGCCGATGCTGCTTCGCACGAGGTCGGTCACACATTCGGCCTGAGCCACGACGCCGGCATCGGCAGTCCCAGCTACTACGAAGGACACGGCGCATGGGCGCCGATCATGGGACGCGCGACGAGCCCGAGCAGGCCTGTCACGCAGTGGTCTCGTGGCGAATATGCGGGGGCCACCAACGTCGAGGACGATCTTTCGATCATCGAGAGGTTCGTCGGGTACCGCCCCGACGATCATGGTCAGCTGGTGGGTCGACCGACGGTGGTGCCCAGCAACTCGACCACATCTGGATTCGTCGGAAGCGCCGACGATCGCGACGTGTTCGCCGTCGACGTCGCCGACGGCACGCTGTCGGTGACGTTGCGTCCACCGTCGGGGCAAGCGGCGTGGTCGAATCTTGCCGCCAAGCTCACCGTGCGCAATGGGGCCGGCGCCGTGGTGGCCACCGGCGAGCCGTCGGTCCCGTCGGGATGGATCGTTGCGCTCAGCCAGTCGGTTCCTGCGGGCAGGTACACGTTCGAGGTGGAGCCGGTCGGTTGGCTGACTGGTTCAACGGGGTTCACCACGTACGGTTCGCTCGGCGCCTACGAGCTCGTGGTCGACGCTCCACCGGGTGGAACGCCGACCGGGGCCGGCTCGTCGGCGTTCACGTCGATCACCCCCACGCGGCTCGTCGACACCCGGACCGGCTCCGGAGGTACGGGTCGTGTGAAGGGGCTCCGACAGATCATCGTGCCGGTGGCGACGGACGTCGCCGTTCCCGCCGACGCGACGGCCGCCGTGTTCAACGTCACTGCTGTCAACCCGTCGGGCCCGGGCTTTGTCACGGTGCATCCGTGTGAGGACACCGTGCCCGACACCTCCACGTTGAACTTCGTTGCCGGCCAGACGGTGGCGAACACCACGATCGCCGCGCTGTCCAAGGCTGGGCAGGTGTGCGTATGGACGTATTCGGAGACCGACATCCTGGTCGACATCACCGGATGGCTGAGTCCTCGTGGGTCATCCCGACTCACACCGATCGGCCCCACCCGGGTGGTCGACACCCGTTCCAGAATTGGTGGTGTGCGCCTACGTGCCGGAGCCACGTTGGAGGTCGATGTCAACGGCGTCGTCCCGGCCGGGTCCACGGCAGTTGCGTTGAACGTGACAGCGGTGAATGCTCCGACGGCTGGTTTTCTCACCGTGTTCCCGTTCAATGGCGCCGTGCCGAACACCTCGACCGTGAATTACGTGGCCAACGAAGCGCGCCCCAACAACACGATCGTCGGGCTGTCGGGCGGCCGGATCTGCGTGTTCAGCGATGCTGCCACCGATGTGCTCGTAGATCTGGTCGGCGCGTTCGGCCCGACGGGACTCGGCTACCAACCG
>JANPKU010000083.1:0-7183 GCA_031426215.1 Actinomycetes bacterium | reverse complement strand
CGGCTCCGGCATCGCCCGCGTCAACTACACCTGCACGCCAGCTGATGCCTGCACCGGTACGACCACCACCGGACCGTTCCCGACCAACCTCACCATCACCAAGAGCGCCACCATCGTCGCCACCGCCGTCGACAACGCCGGAAACGAGTCCAGCGGGGTCACCGTCGTCGTTCGTATCGACAGGACCGCTCCAGTCGTCAGCGCAGTCGTCCCCACCCCGCTGCCCGACTCGAACGGCTACGTGCGGGGTCCGGCCACCATCTCGCTGTCGGCAGTCGACGCCGGTGTCGGGGGCGGCCAGATCTTCTACCGGATCAACGGCGGCGCTCAAACGACCTATGGCGGACCGTTCACGGTCACACAGGCGGGACCGAACACGGTGACCGCATGGGCGACCGACACGCTCGGCAACTCCGGCGTGGCGTCGCCGTTCTCGGTCGTCGTGACGGTCGACGCCTCTGCTCCCGTGGTCGAGGCGAGCCTGCCGAGCACCGTCGAGATCGGACAACCGGCGCTGCTCAGCTACACGTGCACCGATCCGCTTCCCGGTTCGGGCGTGCGACTCGTCGACGGATGCGTGGTCTTGATCGACGGACAGCCACCTGTGGTCGCTCCGACGCTGAACCTGGTGACAGGACGGTACGAGGTCGCCGTCGACTCGTCGACGATCGGGACCAGAACAGTGCAGATCACCGCAACCGACAACGTCGGCTTCGTCACCACCGTGACGAGAACCATCACGATCGGCTACCGGACGTGTCTGAACTACAACCCGAACCAACCGAAGCAGGCCGGTTCGGCCTATCAGGTCTCGATCCGGCTGTGCGACGCCAACGGTGTGACGATTCCGACACCAGGTCTCACGCTCACCGCGCTCACGGTCGATGGCACCAACGACCCGGGCCCCGGCGCACCGGGTGGCTCGAACCCGGCCTACACCTTCGCCTATGACGGCACGTCCTACACGTACACCGTGAAGACGACAGGACTGTCGAAGGGCCGCCACGATCTGTACTTCACGGTGGTCCCGGTCACGAACCGCGGCAGCCTGACAGTTCCGCAACTCCAGGCGCTCGCCACCAACTCGGCACCGTTCACACTCAAGTGACGCGGTAGAACTACCTGGTGAACGAACGACCGGCGGACGGAATCGGGTCTTACCTTCCCGATTTCGTTCGTCGGTGGGCGACCGATGACCCCCCGTTCCGTCAAGTCGAAGGGTCGCTCGTCTCGGCTGACATCTCCGGCTTCACCGCTCTGTCCGAGCGTCTCGCCGCCTTCGGGCGTGAGGGCGCGGAGGAACTCACCAAGCTGCTGAACCAGTGCTTCGGCGGAATGATCGAGATCATCGACGACTACGGCGGCGACGTCCTCAAGTTCGGCGGCGACGCCCTGCTCGTGCTGTTCGAAGGCCCTCAGAACACGGCTCGCGCGGCCGCAGCGTGCTTTCACATGCGCACGCTCATCCAGCGGCGCTGGTCGACCGACCTGGTGAAGCGCATCCAGCTCGGAATCTCGCAAGGTGTTCACAGCGGCGTCTTCGACCTGCACCTCGTGTCCGCTGGTCATCGAGAGCTCCTCGTCGTCGGTCCGGGCATGTCGGCGACCGTGAATTGCGAGGGTGCCGCTGAGCGTGGCCAGATCCTGCTGAGCCACGCAGCCGCCGCGCTTCTCGACGAGGCCGACCTCGGTGAAACGACAGAGGAGGGGCGAGTGCTGGAACGGTGCCCTCCGGTCGAGAAGCTCTCGGCAACGGCGCCGCCTGACGGCCCTGTGGATCCCTTCGTACCGACATGGCTCGCCGAGCAGACTGCTGCCGGCATCGTCGCCGAGCACCGCACCGTCACTGTCGGTTTCGTCTTCTTCGGCGGAGTCGACGACCTGCTGCACACAAGCGGCCCCGAAGCGGTCCACGAGCGGCTGCAAGCCCTCGCCACCGCCGCCGAAGCGGCAGCGTCCCGACACGGTGTTCACTGGCTGGCGAGCGACGTGTACGCAGGCGGCGGCAAGATCATCCTCGCCGCCGGGGCGCCACGATCCACTGGTCAGGACGAGGACGCTGCGGTACGCACGGCGCGCGAACTCGTCGAAGCCGACGTCGGCCTGCCCCTGCGCGTCGGACTCAACCGCGGTCCCGTCTACATGGGTGATCTCGGCTCCTCCCGCCGGCGCACCTTCACCGTGATGGGTGACGCCGTAAACCTGGCAGCACGGCTCATGCAGAAGTCGGTCGCCGGCCAGGTCGTCGCCAGTGCTGCGGTACTCGATCATGTCCCCACGGCGTTCGAACTGACACCGCTCGAACCGTTCACGGTCAAGGGCAAGGTCGAGCCGATCCAGGCATCGCTCGTCGGAGCGCGACGGGGCGACGATCACGACGACCCCAGCACCGCAAGTCCAGGTGTCCACATCTCATTCGTCGGGCGCCACGCCGAGCTCGCTGCTCTGACGGCCCTGCTCGAGGATGCCCGGGCCGGTCATGGGCACATCGTCGACGTGGTCGGAGAGCCCGGCATCGGCAAGACCCGGATGGTCGATCATCTCCTGAGCGAACAGCAAGGCCTCACGGTGTTGACTGCCAAAGGTGGCCTGTACTCACGGGGCAGCCCGTACTTCGCCGTGTCGAACATGTTGCGCGAGCTGTTCGGGATCGATCGATCGGCGAGCCCAGCCTCCGCAGGCCGGTTGATGGCATCCCACGTCGTCGAGATTGCGCCAGAGCTCGAACCGTGGTTGCCGCTGCTCGCCATTGCCTTCGGCGCCGAGACACCGATGACCCCCGAGGTCGAGCGCGTCGACCTGGCCAACAGAGCCTCCAAACTGCGCGAGGTCGTGGTCGACCTCCTGAGCGCCAGGCTCACCGGTCCGGTCGTCTTCAAGGTTGACGATGCCCATCGCCTCGACGAGGCCACCGACGACCTGTTCGCCGCCGTCGGTCGGCGTATCGCCTCTGAACCATGGCTGCTCGTCTCCCTGCGCTGGCAGGACCACACGACGTTTGCCGAGGGAGCAGACCAGGTTGTCACGATCGAAGTTGGACCTCTGGACACGACCGAGGCGGAGGAACTCGCTCGCACTGCGGTTGCGGCCGACGAAAACTTCGACGATGACGATCTCGACGACCTCCTGGGCCGCGGCATCACCAACCCACTGTTCCTTCTCGAACTCGTGCGTACCGGCATCACCCGCGGTGCCGCCACACCAGACTCGATCGAAGCGCTCGTCACCGCCCGGATCGACACACTCAGCGCAGCGGATCGACTCCTCCTGCGAGAAGCGTCCGTTCTCGGCTCGGTGGTCGACCTACGGGTACTCGCCGAGGCGACCGGCTCGAACGACCTGCGCCAACCCACGCGGTGGTCATCGCTGTCGGGATTCGTGACGCAGAACGACGCTGCCACACTGCGCTTCCAGGAGGGCCTGTATCGCGAGGTCGCCTACAACGGACTGTCATTCGGGCGACGGCGCGACCTACATGCGCGAATTGGTCGGGTACTCGAGCGTCGCGCCGGGGAGGATTGGGCCAGTACCTCTGAACTCCTCTCACTGCACTTCCACGAAGCTCGCGATTGGGACCGTTCATGGCGGTACTCGGTCATCGCCGGCGACCGTGCCGAGAGCAAATACGCTCACTCCGAGGCCGCTGACTTCTACCGTCGCGCTCTGGATGTACCACGGGCGCACCGACCATCACCAGCTGCGGTTGCCGCGGTGGCGGAATCGCTGGCCGACGTCTTGGAGATGGACGGCCGTTTCGACGACGCCACCAGCGCCCTGAACCTTGCCAGAAGGTCACTCCAGGATCGGCGCGATCTGGTGCGACTGATGCGCAAGGAAGGCGTGATCCGTGAACGCCTGGGCAAATACACCCAAGCCCTTCAATGGTACGGACGAGGACTCTCCGCTGCGTCGGAACTCGATCAACACCTCGCTTCAATCGCCGAGGGTGAACTCGCGCTGGCGTACGCGGGCGTCAAACTGAGGCAAGGCCGGTTGCGCGACTGCGTCACCTGGGCACACCGCGCCGAGCGCATCGCCGCTGAGCTCGGCGACACCAAGATGCTCGCGCACAGTTCCTACCTGCTGATGAACGGCTACGGGATGCTTCGGCTACCCGAGGCAGCGGGGTATCGGAGCGTCCCGCTGGCCCTTTTCGAGGAACTCGGCGATCTGACCGGGCAGGCCAACGTGTTGAACAACCTCGGCGTCGACGCCAGCGAAGAATCGGATTGGATTCAAGCGCTCAACTTCTACGAGCACAGCCGCGTCCTTCGTCAGGAGGTCGGCGACGTCATTGGGGCGGCAACTGCTGCGCTCAACATCGGTGAGATCCTGTCGAACCAGGGCCACCTCGATGAGGCGGAACGACTCTTCGGCGAGGCGAGTCGCGCGTGGCGCCGATCCGGTTACGAGGTCGGGATCGCCGTGGCCACGAGCTACACAGGACGATTGCATGCGCGCCGGGGCAACTACGAACTTGCGCGCTCGATGCTCAGCGATGCGGTGGAACGCTTCGAGAGGATGGGCGCGTCGCACTTCGTCGTGGAGACGAAGGCGTTCCAACTGGAATGCGAGGTGCTCGCCGGGAGCGGCCGCGCCGCAGCGGACGCGGCCGGGCCGCTGCGCAACGCTGCCCGTGAGGTCGGCGACCCACTCCTCGAAGCGATCATCCTGCGTGCCGAGGGCTGGGCACACCTGGTGGAGGGCGAGTACGACGATGCTGAACGAATCGCCGACGAATGCTTACGTATCAGCGAAGAAGTGGGCTCGCGGTACGAGACGGCGCTGGCCCTGATCATGCGCGGCCAGGCAAAGGCCGCAACTGGTCGGGACCGCACAGACGACCACTCACGAGCCCGCACGATCCTCACCGATCTCGGCGTGGTCTCTCTTCCGCAGCGAGCTCACGTCTCATCGTCCGAGGCGTAACCTGCACCGATGACCGACCTGTTGATCGAATCGACGATGCTCGAAGCGCGGATTCGAACGGCGCTCCCGACCGATGTCGACTACTCCTCGGCTCGTTTGGTCGACGAACGCGCCGAACACCTGAGCGTTCGACGCAATCAACTCGAGCCGATGTTCACCGAGTACGACACCGGCGTGATGATCACGATCTGGAACGGCGGTGGCCTCGGTTACGCCGCCACCACCGACCTCGGCGACGCAGGCCTCGCGAGGGCAGTCGACCGCGCCCGTTACTGGGCGGGCGTCACCGCGGGAGCGATGGTCACTACGGCGGCGCCGACCAGCCACGCTGTCGGCACCTACGCGTCGCCGGTCGAGGTCACCTGGGACACGCTGCCGTTGAACGACCGGCTCGAACTGCTCCAGCAACAATCGCGTCTGCTCGGCATCGATGACCGCATCGTCAACTGGGGTGCGTCGCTCGTTCGACGTGATGTCGACCAACTCCTGCTGACCGTGTCACGCAACGGCGACGCCGGTCGTATCGAGCAGCGCTTCCGCTTCGTCTATCCGAGCCTCAGCGCCACGGCGAACGAAGGCACCAACACCCAGACCCGCACGTTCGGTGCTCATGCGTTCTGTGGGCAGGGTGGCGCCGAGGTACTCGGGCGTTACGGCTTCGGTGACGCTGCGAGCCAGATCGCCGAGCAGGCGTTGGAACTCCTCACCGCCCCCAACTGCCCGACCGGTGTGATGGACGCAATCCTCGCACCCGACCAGATGATCCTGCAGATCCACGAGTCGATCGGCCACCCGCTCGAGCTCGACCGGATCCTCGGCGACGAGCGCAACTACGCCGGCACCAGCTTCGTCACCCCCGACATGTTCGGTAGCTACCAGTACGGATCCGAGCTGCTCAACGTCACCTTCGATCCCACCGTGCCCGGCCAGCTCGCCTCGTACGGATTCGACGACGACGGCACCCCCGCCGAACGCCAACACCTGATCGAGAACGGCATCTTGGTGCGCGGGCTCGGAGGCACCGTGTCACAGGAACGCAGCGGACTTCCCGGCGTCGCCAACTCACGGGCGCAGAACTGGAACCGTCCCCCGATCGACCGGATGGCGAACCTCAACGTCGAGCCGGGCGACTCCACCGTCAACGAGCTGATCTCGTCGATCGAGCACGGCGTCTATCTGCACACCAACAACTCTTGGTCGATCGACGACAGCCGCAACAAGTTCCAGTTTGGCTGCGAATACGCTCGCACCATCAAAGACGGCGAGCTGGGCGGCGTGGTGCGCAACCCCAACTATCGCGGCATCTCGTCCGGCTTCTGGCGTTCCCTGGCGGGCGTGGGCGGCCCGGACAGCTCGGTCGTCGCCGGCACGCCCTATTGCGGCAAGGGCGAACCCAACCAGGCGGTGAAGGTCGGCCACGCCACGCCGCCCTGCCTGTTCACCGCCGTCGACGTCTTCGGAGGCGCCTGACATGCGCGAGCACTTCCACGCCGTCGCCGCCGCCGTCGCTGCCGCCCGCCGGGGCAACGAGGATTTCCTCGCCAACTACCGCGCGGAGGATTCCACCTTCATCCGCTTCAACAAGAGCGCGGTCCGCCAGGGCGGCCACGTCAGCGAGATCGAACTCGCCCTCACCCTTATCGACGGCCGCCGCGCCGCGGAGGAGACGATCTCGCTCTCCGGCACGCTGGCCGAGGACGAAGCCCGCATCGCCCGCACGATGGCGGCCCTGCGCGCCGTCGTCGCCGCCTCCCCGGAAGATCCCTATCTCCTCGTCGCCGAAACCCCGCACGATACCGAACGCACCATCGGCGGCGCCTTGCCGGACCCGGACGCGGTGATCGACGCGGTGACGCAGGCGGGCAGGGGCCACGACCTCGTCGGCTTCTATGCCGGCGGTCCCGTCTATACCGGCTTCGCCAATGGCCGCGGCCAGCGCAATTGGGACGCCGCGGGGGCAAGATAGGCGCGGTAGTCGCCCGGCGGCACGGTGCGCGGCGGACGGGCGGGCGCGTCGAGCCGGCCGGCGGCGTCGGCCGCGACGGCCGTGAAGGCGGCCGGGTTCCAGTCGAAACCGGCATGGCTGGTCTTCACCGCCTTGTCGCCGCCGGCATAGAAGGACCAATCGGCATTGAAGCTGCGCGCGGCGTCCCAATTGCGCTGGCCGCGGCCATTGGCGAAGCCGGTATAGACGGGACCGCCGGCATAGAAGCCGACGAGGTCGTGGCCCCTGCCCGCCTGCGTCACCGCGTCG
>JANPKU010000082.1:0-25147 GCA_031426215.1 Actinomycetes bacterium | reverse complement strand
ATCGCTGGATGACCCCATGACGACACCGACGACGGGATCAATTGCTGACACGATCGAAGCGTAGGCGATCTGCTCACTCGAAGCAGTTGGCGCTGCATCATCGGCGCCCTGGTCTCACGAATGTCAGCCGAGCACGTCGTCGAGTGCATCGACGGCACGGCCGACGTCGTCGGGTGACGTGTAGTGCACGAACGACAGACGCACCACGCCTCGATCAGGGTCGACGCCGAGGCCGTCCAGTACGCGCGCTGCGTAGTAGTGACCGGAGCTGGTCTGAACTCCACGTTCGACGAGCGCCTGCGCGACCTCCTGGGGCTCGCGGCTGAGTGGACTGAATGCGATCGTCGGGCAGCGGTGACCGACGGCGGCATCGAGCGTCGCAGGTCCGAGGAGCCGGACGTCGTCGCGGTCGGAGAGCGCATCGAGCAGCAGCGGCGTGAGGGCGTCTTCGTGCTCGCGCCACAGCGTCGAGACGTTCGCGACCGCCGTGCGCAGATCGTCGGTCGCCGATCCACCGTGGTGCCGATGGAATGCTTCGACGTACTCGAGCACGGCGCCGGCCGACGCCACTTGGGCATGATCAGGTCCGGCCGGATTGAGACGCTTGTCGCTGACGCTGTCGTTGAAGAAGTGGCTCTGGTTCGGCAGCTCGGCCATCAGCCCGGCACGAACCACCATCAATCCCTGGTGCACCGAGTACGTCTTGTAAAGACTGAACAAGTACACGTCGGCACCGATCGCTGCGACGTCGGGCAATGAGTGCGGCGCGAACGACACCCCGTCGACGATCACGCGAGCACCGACGCCGTGGGCGAGCTGCGTGATGCGCTTGACGTCGTTCTCGGACCCGACGATGTTCGAAGCGTGGGGCACGGTGACGAGACCGGTCCGGTCGCTCAGGAGCGCCTCGAAGTCGGCGATGTCGAGCAGCCCGGTGTCGGGATCGATTCGCCACTCCTTGATCTCACAACCAACTCGTTCGGCGGCGCGACGGATGGCGCCGGTGTTGGCCTCGTGGTCCTGATTGGTGACGATCACCTCGTGACCGGGCTCCAACACGTCGGCGAACGCATGAGCGAGTACGTAGGTGTTGGCCGACGTCGACGGACCGAAGACGACTTCGCGGGCTTCCACCCCGAGCGCCTCGGCCCACCGCTCGCGGGAGCGGTCCATCAGGTCACCGGCCTGGTGCGACGACGCGAACGTGCTGTACGGCTGCACCTTGAGGTCGGTGTAGTACCCGGTGAGCGCTTCGGTGGTCTGGCGGCACGCAAACGATCCGCCGGCATTCTCGAAGAACGACGCTCCGTCGTTGATCGGGCGGCCGAACGCCGGGAAGTTCGAGCGGACGAATTCGAGATCGAGCTGCACGACCTCACGGTAACCCGTGACGATCGCGGACCCCCAACGCCCGAAATATGCGCCGAATCGCTCGCAGGGTGCGCGTTTCCACCCAAATCTCGACTTTAGGGAGGGGGTTTCGGAGGGTGGTGAGACGGGGTGCCTCGGCAAGGATGGGAGGATGCTTGCCGAACCGTCGACCACGTACGACCTGACCACGCCGGCATTGCTGATCGACGTGGCCACGTTCGATCGCAATCTGGCGGCGATGGACGCTGTGCTCCCCGGCGACAAGCTGCGGCCACACGTGAAGGCGTTCAAGTCCACCGCCATGGCGAAGCGTCTCGACACCGACGGTCACCACGGGTTCTGCGCTGCGACACCACGCGAGATCGAGGGACTGGTCGCCGCCGGGCTCACACACGACCTGCTGCTCGCGAACGAGACCCTCGACGCGGCGCGCCTCGGATCGCTGGCCGATCGGGCGAACATCACGTTGGCAATCGACTCCGACGCAACCCTCGACGCGGCGGTCGCCGGTGGCGTGAGATCGGTGCTGGTCGACATCGACGTCGGGCTCCCCCGCTGCGGCTGCGACGTCAACGACTCGGCTCGCCTCGCCGACCGGGCACGGACCGCCGGGCTCGAGGTGCGCGGGGTGATGGGTTACGAGGGCCACCTGATGATGGTCCACGATCGCGACAAGAAACGTGAGAAGGTCGAAGCGGCGATGGCGATCCTGTTGCGAGCGCACGAGCTGGTCGGTGGTGACATCGTGTCGGGTGGCGGGACTGGCACGTGGGATCTCAACACGTGGTGCACCGAGATCCAGGCGGGTTCATACACGCTGATGGATACCCAATACGACGAACTCGACGTGCCGTTCGAGAAGGCGCTGTCGGTGCTCGCAACGGTGATCTCGGTGAGCCCGAAGGGTTGGATCATCGCCGACTGCGGACTCAAGGCCCTCGGCATGGACCACGGCAACCCGTCGTGGGACGAGGGAGACGTGTTCTTCTGCTCCGACGAGCACATCACGCTGTCGCCGCGTGAGTTGAGCGACTGGAAGGTCGGCGACCGAGTGCGGATCTGGCCGTCACACGTCGATCCGACCGTTGCGCGCCACGAGCAGTTCTGGCTCGTCGAAGGCGACCACATTCGCGACTGCTGGCCCATCGACCTGCGCCACTGGTGACATCTCGATTGGGGTCTGACCCCAATCGAGACGGCTACATCGAGCGGGCGGCGTTGTCGAATCTCGTGTACTGACCGAGGAAGACGAGGCGTTTGGTGCCGATCGGACCCGAGCGATGCTTCGACACGATCACCTCGGCCGAACCCTTGTCGGGCGACTCGGGGTTGTACACCTCGTCGCGATACAGGAACATCACGACGTCGGCATCCTGCTCGAGCGAACCGGACTCACGGAGATCGGCGAGCATCGGTCGTTTGTCGGAACGGGCCTCCAGGTTTCGACTGAGCTGGCTGAGCGCCACGATCGGCACCTCCAACTCTCGGGCGAGCACCTTCAGGTTTCGGCTGATCTCACTGACCTCGAGCTGGCGGTTCTCGGATCTGCCACTTCCGCTCATCAGCTGCAGGTAGTCGATCATGATCAATGCGAGCCCGCCGTGCTGCGCCTTGATGCGCCGAGCCTTCGCCCGGATCTCCATCACGGTGACCTGGGGGTTGTCGTCGAGAAACAGCGGTACTTCCAACCGCCCGACGGCGAGACCGATCTTCGACCAGTCGCTCTCGCTCAACTTGCCGGTGCGCAGCTTGGTCGAGTCGACCTTCGCTTCGCTCGACAAGATGCGCTGGGTGAGCTCGGCGTGGCCCATCTCGAGCGAGAACACCAGAACCGGTTTTGCCGAATGCTTCGCGATGTGTGTTGCCATCCCCAACCCGAAGGCCGTGTTGTGCAGGTAGAAGTCGGCGGCCACAAAGTTGTGGAGACCCTCGACGGTGAAGTCGATCACCCGGTCCTGGCCTGCGGACTCGATCGATGTCACCCGTTCCCAGATGACGTCCGGTGACGCCCACCACCGGAGCTGATCGTCGTCGAGGACCTCGGCGAGTTCGGCGACCGTCGAACGCCGAAGCTGCCCGCGTCGGCCCTGATGCCAGTTGTGCGAGGACGTCCGACGGGCCCGCCGACTGATCTCGGCCCAGGTCAACTCACCCTTCGCCTTCTCGATGTCGTCCCACACCGCTGCCGGCACGTAGTCAGGGGCCTGATCGTTGCGCAGAGCTGCGGCTGCACGTCCGCGCACCGCTGCGATGGCAACAGACTTGCCGAGAATGCCGATCTCATCACAGAATGCGATCAGCGACGCCGAATCCATCATCTCGATCTCGTAGGCGGTTCGTCGACCACCCCGATACAGGATCCGTCGTTCCCGGAGCTTCACTCGCACGCCGAATCGACGCAGAAGGTGCGCTACACCGTCGACGAGTTCCTTCGACACCGACGAGTAACCGATACGTGCGTAGCCAGCGGTGGCCACCCATGCCGTGCCATCCGTCGCGAACAGCCGATTGAGGAACCGAGCGACGACCGGTCGCGAGCAACGGAACACTGCATCGGGTACCCGCTTGTCGTGGGCACCCATTGCCAGGAGGTCGATGTGGGGGTCGGGAAGATCCTCCTGACCGAACACGCCAACCGTGCTCGGCACTGCGACGTCATCGCCGATCTCGATCTCGTCGAGTCGCATCCATCCTCGCGGGGTGAGGAACGGGTGCGCCGCAGTGACCGTGACCTCTCGTCCCGAGCGAGTGCGCAGGGTGAACACGTCCTTCACACCGTCGTCGAGGCACACGTTGACATCGGCAACCGTCAGGCGACCGTCATCGCCGATCGCCTGCACCCTGAGCGACCCGCGCTCGGTTGCGCGCCGCATCAGTTCGTCCGCCGTCACAACGTCGCCGGATTCGAGATCGACCATCGGCGTGAACCAGGCGACGCACTTTCCCATCGCCGGGCGGGCGCCGACGATGTTCAGCGTGCTCGGTTGCAGGCCGGAGAGCAGCTCGTCGAGGTCGTCGTAGCCGGTGGCAGCACCGGTGATCGTGTCGCCGCGTTCGTAGTTCGCTTCGAGTTGATCCATGGCGATGTTCAACAGTTCCTGGATCGGCCGGGTGGAGTCGACGACTCGGTCCTCGGCGACCTCGAACATCTTGGACTCGGCGAGATCGACGGCTTTGGTGACGTCGTCGGGCTCACTGAACGCGAGGTCGGTGATCTCACCGGCGGTGTGGATCAAGCGCCGCAGCAGCGCCGTGTCCATCACGATGCGGGCATAGTGCTCGGCACCGGACACCGACGGTGTGGAGTTCTGCAGATCGTTCAGCCGTGCGATCCCCCCGATCTCGTCGAGGAGTCCGTGGCGGCGCAACTCGTCGGCGACGGTGACGACGTCGACCGGTCCCGACGACGAGTACAGCGACCGGACCGAGTCGAAAATGTGTTGGTGGGCGGGACTGTAGAAGTCGCGCACGTTGAGACCGGCTTCACCCACGACACCGATCGCATCACGGCTCAAGAGCAGCGCACCGAGGACCGATTCCTCGGCCTGGAGGTTGTGAGGAGGAACCCGACCGCTGCGGTTCGGCGCAGCGTTGCTCCGCTGGATGCGGCTGGTTCCGAATTGTTCGTCGATCGACATGGGGGCCCCACTCTTCCAGGGAGTTCCTGTGTGGCGGAAGAGGAACAACCCTGGGTTTTCGCTGTTGACCGGCTGTGGAAAAACCGGCGACTCTGTGGACAACCGCTGTGGACACACCTGTGGGCAGGCGCGCCGGATCAGAGTGATTGCCGAGTTGTGTCAACCATGGGCCCGGTCGCCTGGGCGGCCCGGCAGTGGACGTCAGTCGGCGGCGACGACGTCGATCGTGATCGGGAACGACACGTCCTGATGCAGCGACGCGGTCGCCGTGTGCTGACCTGTCGTCTTGATGACGTCGACCTCGAGCTGACGACGATCGAGTTCGATGTCGGTCTGCTCCAGGACGGCGGCGACGATGTCGGCTGCATGGACCGAGCCGAAGAGCTTGCCTTCCGGACCCGCCTTGACGGCGACGGTGATCACCTTCGGCACGAGCTTGCTGGCAATCTGGGTGGCGGCGTCGCGAGCACTGGAGTCTCGCTGGTCGCGCGCTGAGCGCATACGACCGGCCTGATCGACTGCGCCGTCGGACGCCACGATTGCATGACCCTTCGGGAACAGGAAGTTGCGGGCGTGGCCATCGGCCACCTCGACGATGTCACCGCGCTTGCCGAGGCCGTCGAGATCGGAACGGAGAATGACCTTCATCGCTCAGACCTCCTCGGTCTCGGTGATGTCGGTCGACTCGATACCTTCGGCACCGTCGATCGACACGTCGAGCGTGGTGTCGTTCACGTCGTCGTTCAAGCTGGTCTCGCGATCGCGACCGCCTTCGCGACCGCCCTCGCGTCCACCGTCACGGCCTCCGTCTCGCCCACGGCCGCCGGTGCGGGTGGAGGCGACGCGCTTCGCGTACGGCAGCAGCGCCATCTCGCGAGCGACCTTGACCGCGTTGGCGACCTCTCGCTGCTGCTGCAGCGTGTTGCCGGCGACTCGACGATTCTTGATCTTGGCCCGATCGCTCATGAAGCGCCCGAGCAGGTCGACATCTTTGTAGTCGATGTACTCGACCTTCTCGATGACGAGGATGCTCGTCTTCTTCTTGAACTTGCGTGGGTTCAGGTCACGGGCGCTTCGCGCCTTGTTCTTCTTGCTTGCCATTGGTGGTTCCTTACGACTGGAAAATCAGAACTTCGATACTTCGAGGAAAACTCAGAACGGCTCTTCGTCGCCGTACACGGGATCAGGGGCGCTCCGTCCGCCGCCGCCGCCGCCAGCTCCGCCGCCACCACCGCTGGAGGTGGTGGCATCGTCGCGGCTGATGCGCTCGACTTGTGCTTGCGCCCAGCGCAGGCTCGGGCCGAGTTCATCGGCGATGACCTCGGTGACGTTGCGCTTCTCGCCTTCCTTGGTCTCGTAGGAGCGCTGCTCCAACCGACCGGTGACGATGGCGCGATTGCCCTTGTTGAGGGACGCAGCGACGTTCTCGCCGAGGTCACCCCACGCAACGACGTTGAAGAACGAGACCTGCTCTTGCCATTCACCATTGACCTGGTAGCGACGGTTCACGGCCAGGCCGAAACTGGCGACGCCACGACCACCGGTCGTGTAGCGCAGCTCGGGATCCTTGGTGAGATTGCCGACCAGCGTGACGCTGTTCTCTGATGCCATGTTGTTCCCCTTTGGTCGACCGTCGCGCTCAGGCGGCGGGCACTGCCATGCCGCGGCGCTCGGCCTCGGCCTCGGGCAGACGGATGAGCTTGTGACGGACCACATCGTCCGCGAGGCGGAGCGTGCGCTCGAGTTCGTCGAGAGATCCGGCGGGTGCCACGATCTGGGCGACCATGTAGTAGCCCGACGGCTTCTTGTTGATCGGATAGGCGAACTGGCGCTTACCCCACCAATCGATCTTGCCGTGGAGTACGCCGCCAGCGGTCGCAACAGCGTCGGTCACCGACTTCATCCAGGACTGGGCCTTGGGGTCATCGACGTCGCCGTCGATGATGATCATCATTTCGTATGCACGCATCATGCGTGTTTCCTCCCTTCGGATCCCCCACGAGTGCCTGATGACAGCCCCGCAGCGGGAGCCCCGGTATGGGGCAGGGTGAATATGGACCTGTCTACCTTATCGGGGCCGACTGATGTCGCGTTCGGTGTCATGGCGTCCACCGTAGAGCGGGGGTGTCGCAGAGTTGGCGAGACGGCTCACGGCGACAGCGGGCAGCGCTCGGCTTGCGAACCCTCGATCAGCTCGACCGTCGATCCCGGCCCGAGACCCAGGGGTTCGAGACCGCCGTCGAACACCTCGATCGCCAGGTCATATTCTGCGTTCGGCGAATACAGCGGGCAGTCGCCGGCCGGGGTGTCGAGACACGGCTCCATGTCGGCCTGGCCGACGTGACGACCGTCCGGCGCGAACCAGGCGATCGACAACGGACTGGGGGTCTCGAACATGTAGAACGAGCCCGTCGTCGCCTCCTCGAAGACGAACGCCATGCCGACGGCATCGCCGAGGTCGGTCACCCCCATCAGACCGCGACCGCGCTCCGCACCGTCGTCGGCCAACCACAAGCACACCTCACACACTTCGCCGTCGGGTTCCGTGATCCGCGCTCGGATCGTGGTGAAGCCCTCGGGCTGCGAACCCCCTCGCAGTGTCGAATCGGGAGTGGTCGTCGAGTCGGGAGTGGTCGTCGAGTCGGGCGCCGTCGTCGAGTCGGGCGCGGACGACGTGTCAACGATCGAGGTGGTCGCACCGCCGCCGACCGCTGCGTCCGGATCATCGGCACACGCCGCCAGTCCCGCCGCCGTCATCAAAATCCCGAGCAACGCCGACCGCAAGAACGTCTGCACCGTCACCGAGAGGCGCGTTTCGCCGGCCGTCGGCCGCCCACCGGAATCACCCGGAGCAAGTGGTTCCAGCGGCACTCGACGCATGCTTCGACGACGTAAGCGCTCAGGTCCTCGGAGCGGTCGTTGAGCTGGCGCATCTCCTTCGCGGTCGACACGCACCGCCCTTGCGCCGACAGACGCGGACCGAACACGTAGGTGACCAGCTTGAGGTCGGCCTCTTCGCAGATCGGACAGCGGGTGGCGGTCTGCGTGCCCACATTGCGCGCCGCACGGATCAATTCGGGGTGGGCGTCACACACCTGGTCGAGCGGAACGCGACCCTTCTTCACCTGGCTGATCAGCATTCTCCGGGCCAGTCGATGGTCGACCAGCCCGCGCGAGCCATCGGACCCGCGGAGTGCGCCGACCGTGAACGCCATGGGCGCCGAGGATACCGGGTGGCACGCAGCCGTCGTGCGTGGTGCGTCGGCCGATCCCCGATGCGGGTCTGCCGAACGGCCACACTGGATGTCGTGCTCGCCGACATCAACTACGGGCCCGGCACGCCGGGCGACGCCGAACTCCGACTCTGCGGGGAGGTCGGTGATGGCAGACGGGCGGTCGAGCTCGGTATCTCGCCCTGGTTCAACTCGATCGCCTTCGCCCACGCCGGTGCCAAGTCGATCGCAATCGACACCGACACCGACCGCATCGCCGAGACCCGCCGACGAGCCGTTGCCGCCGAAGTTCAGGTGCAATGCATCGAGACCGATCTCGCCGATCTCGGCGACGTCGCGTCGACGTCGTGCGAGGTGGTGCTCGCCGCCCACACGATCGACCGAGTCGACGACCTCGGACGACTCCTTCGTCAGGTGCACCGCATCTTGAAGCCGAGCATGCCACTCGTGATGTCGATGCCGCATCCGTACGCCGACATCTCGGCCGAGCATCCCTACGGCACGGGGGCCCGAACGATCGGCGAGTGGTTCACTGCGCTCAACCGGGCAAATTTCCGAGTCGACCAACTGCTCGAACACGGCGCCACGGCAACAGGTCCGGCACCCACGACCCTCATTCTGCGTGCGCGCAAGGAAGGTTCCTGACCCGCAAGGGAGGACGGTTCAGGCTTCGGCGCGTTCGTTGGCGGTGATGCTCGCCGGCCGTGGGCGGCCGAACAGGTAGCCCTGCCCCTTGTCGCATCCCAACTCGCGAAGACGGTTGAGTTGCAGTGGTGTCTCGACGCCCTCGGCAACCACACTCAGGCCGAGCGAATGTCCGAGACGAACGACTGCCTCGACGATCGAGGTGTCGTTGGCCTCCAACCCGAGCCCGGTGACGAACGATCGATCGATCTTGATCGCCTCGACCGGGAAACGCTTGAGATAGGTCAGCGACGAGTACCCGGTACCGAAGTCGTCGACTGACAGGTGCAGGCCGAGCCCGCGAAGGTCGCGCAGGGCCCGTCCCGCCGCATTCGTGTCGGCCATCAGGGCGGTCTCGGTGATCTCGAGCCAGAGCGAATCGGCATCGATTCCCGTCTCGCCGAGTGCGTCGCTGACGACGTCGAGGAAGCGGCCATCTATCAGCTGCTGGGTGGCGACGTTGATCGACAGCGAGCACGATGCGAACTGCAGTCCGACCGCTCGCCAGTGCGCGAGCTGTGCCAGCGAGTCACGCAGGATCCGTCCGCCGAGGTCGACGATCAGCCCGGACTCTTCGGCAATCGGCAGGAACTGTGCCGGCACGAGCAGACCACGTTCGGGGTGCAGCCAACGCGCGAGCACCTCGAAGCCGATCACCTGGCCGCCCTCGAGGTCGACGATCGGCTGGAAGTACGGCACGATCTCACCTCGCTCCAGCCCGCGGCGCAGTTCGCTCGAGGTCTGCAGGGCAGCCACCGACGCCGCACGCGTCTCTTCGGTGAAGGCTTCGACCCGGTCGCGTCCCGACGCCTTGGCGCGATACATCGCGGCATCGGCATCACGCAACAGGTCATCGGCCGTGAGATCGCTGCTGATGTTCACGGCGAAGCCGATGCTCGCGGTGACGACGAGTTCGTGTTCGTCGATGATCAGCGGCTGCTGCACCGCTCGACGCAGTCGTTCGGCCACGATCGCCGGATCGACGCCGCCGTCGACGAAGACGACGAACTCGTCTCCACCGAATCGTGCCAGGCGGTCGGCGTCGCGCATCACGCGACGCAGACGGCCGGCAATCCGCCGCAGGAGTTCGTCGCCGACACCGTGGCCGAGACTGTCGTTGACCACCTTGAAGTTGTCGAGATCGATGAACAGCACCGAGATCTGACCGACGGGTGCGTCGACGAGCAGCTCGTCGAGGCGTTCCACGAGTGCAGCCCGGTTGGGCAGCTCGGTGAGTCCGTCGTGCGTCGCCGCATGAACCAATCGCTCAGCGGCCAAGCGTTGATCGGTGACGTCCTCGATGTGCGTGATCGCCAACGCAACGCCGTCGTCCTCGGTGACCGACACCCTGGTGCGGGCCCACACGAACTCACCGTCGCTGCGCAGGTACCGCTGTTCGAGGAGATACGTGTCGGCGATACCGAGCTCCAGACGTGCACGTTGCGTGGCTGCTGCACGCAGATCGTCGGGGTGGGTGATCTCACGGATACCGGCACCGATCAACGAAGCCAACGAACGACCGAGCATGTCGGCGAGCGATTGATTCGCATCGATGATGCGGCTGTCGTCGAGGCGGACCAGCGCCATCCCGGTGGGAGCGGAATGGAACGCCTGTTGGAACCGACGCCTGGCCTGCTCGAGCGCCACCGTCGTTCGCGCCCGGTCGGTGACGTCACGCAAGAGCACCACCAACCCGCGGTCCGGACCGTCGGACACGGCGGGACGATGCAATGACGCCTCGACGAGGTGTGGGTCACCGACCATGTCCACCAGTTCGAAGACGACGTGGTTGCCGATCGGACCGGTTGCATCACCGGTGAGTTCCGGTGACATGGGATCTGGCCGGTCGAAGTGCCAGCGCTCGGTGACCGATTCGCGATCGTCGTCACCGATCATCTCGAAGAAGGCCCGGCCGACCAGTTCGTCGACTGTGCGACCGGTGAGCACCGCTGCCCTCCGGTTGGCCGTCTCGATCACCCCGCGTTCGTTCAAGCCCATCACCGCGTCGGGCAGGTCGTCGAGCAGACGGCGGATCTCCGACTGGGTTCGAGAAAGCTCATCGATCGTGTGGCGAAAACGGCGACCGATGCGCCGAGATTCCAGCATGGTCGCCACGACCGCCACCAGCGAGAGCACGGCAATCCCGACGACCACACCGATCGTGCCTGGCGTGGGATCCGATCCGGCACGGATGCCTGTCAGGATCACGAGCGCCGCCGACACGGCGAGGATCGGCAAAATCAGCCACCACGCCCGATAGTGGCGACCGTCCGGTACGAGGATCGACTCGACGTCGTCGTCGAGTTGGCGCCGCCTGGAGATCACTTTCTCAAGGTATCGCTGTGGATCCTGCCGACCAGGGCATCTCTGTCGCGCAGCGTCATGTCGTCGAGCGGGTGGACCACCACGCATCGAGCCGTTTGCGGATCTCGTCGTCGCCCAGGACACCCTCGTCGAGGCGGATGTCCATCAAGAACTTCATCGCCTCGCCGACCTCGCGCCCGGCACCGATGCCGAGGTGCGCCATCACGGCGTTCCCGTCGAGCTCCGGTCGCAGCGCCGCCAGCTCTTCTGCAGCGCCCAGTTCGTCGATGCGCGCTTCCAGTTCATCCATCCGCCTCGACAGCCGGGCAGCCTTCTTCTCGTTGCGTGTGGTGCAGTCGCAGCGCGTCAGCACGTTGAGTTCGGCGAGGAGCCCGCCGGCGTCGCGTACGTAACGACGTACCGCCGAATCCGACCACCCCATCGAATAGGTGTGGAACCGCAGGTGCAGAGCGACCAGTTCGGTCACCGCGGCGACGTCGTCGTTCGAGTACCGAAGCGCGTTCATGCGCTTACGGGTCATACGAGCACCGACTGCGTCGTGGTGGTGGAACGTCGTGCCCTTGCCCTCGAGGTAACCCCGGGTGCGCGGTTTGCCGACGTCATGGAACAGCGCCGCGAGTCGGGTGAGCCGGAAGTCGAACGGCAACGGTTCCCGATCCCCGCTCGGGATGTGTTCGTGCACCGGCCGAACGTTCTCGACGACGGCGATCGAGTGAGTCAGCACGTCCTTGTGGCGGTGGATCGGATCGTGCTCGAGACGCATCGCCGGCAGCTCGGGCAGGAACTGATCGGCAAGTCCGGTCTCGACGAGGAACCACAGTCCGGCCGCCGGATGGTCGACCACGAGCAGCTTGTCGAGTTCGTGGCGGATGCGTTCGGCAGACACGATCTCGAGCCGTGGTGCCAGATCGCGAACCGCCTCGACCAACTCGGGCGTGGGCGAGAGTTGGTAGCCGGCGATGAACCGAGCTGCACGCAACATGCGCAGCGGGTCGTCGCTGAAACTGATCTCGGGCCCGATCGGTGTCCGCAGTACACGTGTCGCCAGATCGACCGCTCCGTCGAACGGATCGATGAGCGCGGGGGTGCCGTCCTCACCGGTCAACTCGAGCGCCATGGCGTTGATCGTGAAATCACGTCGGGACAGGTCGGCCTCGATGTCGTCGGCGAACACCACATGCGGCTTGCGCGAGTCGTCGGTGTAGGCCTCGGCACGAAAGGTCGTGATCTCGTAGATCCGTTCGAAGCCGGTGGTGACGTCGCGGACCTGTGCGCCGATCGTTCCGAACCTCTCGCCCTGGGTCCAGATGGCGTCGGCCCACCCTTCGAGGCACCGCTTGATCTCCGGCGGCCGTGCGTCGGTGGTCAGGTCGAGATCGAAATCGTCGCGCCCAGCCGCCACGAACATGTCGCGAACGGTGCCACCGACCAGGTAGAGGCGATGGCCGGACCGCCGAAAGCGCTCGGCGAGGGGTACCAACTCGCGCAGCACAGGGGTGAGGCGTTCGGGAACCACGCAGCAAGGCTAGGGCGACGATCCGACGACGCAGGACGCCGGGTCGTGACGCCGACGCAGTGCCCACTGCCGAGTACCTTCGACGGGTGTGAGCAGTCTGGCGGCCGCACGACCCGCACGGGCCCGTCTGGGCAGATGGCCGTACGACGACCACGTCGCGCACCTCGTGCTGCTCGATCACCACATGGAGCCCACCCAGATCGACATCGCCGGTTGGGTCGACGAAGCAAGCCGGCAAGGCGCACTCACGGTGCGCACCGGCGCACTCTTCCCGAACGCAACCACCCCGTTCCTCGACGCCGGGTTCCACACGGCCGACACGCTGACGCTGCTCCAGCGACGGCTCGCCGATGGAACCAACAGGGTGCCCACCTCGACACGAGTCAGAGTGGGCGGCTCGATTCGACTGAGACGACTTCGCCCCACGATGCTGACCGATGCGGCCGCGATCGATCGGCGAGCCTTCTCGTCGCCGTGGGCGAACGACACCACCGCACTCGCTGACATCATGACCGCAACCCCCTTTCATCGATCGCGCAGCGTGCACGTCGACGGACGCATGGTGGCATTCTCGATCAGCGGGCGCGCCGGGCGATCCGGCTACGTGCAACGACTCGCGGTCGATCCGAGCGCGCGCCGCAGCGGCTTTGCCGAACTGCTCCTCGATGACGCCGTTCGTTGGATGCAGCGTCGCGGTGTGGTGGACGCCATGGTCAACACGGCGGCCGACAACCGCCCGGCACTCTCGTTGTACGAGTCGGTCGGCTTCGAGCTGCAA
This sequence comes from Actinomycetes bacterium, assembly GCA_031426215.1. Classification (GTDB taxonomy): domain Bacteria; phylum Actinomycetota; class Acidimicrobiia; order Acidimicrobiales; family Ilumatobacteraceae; genus Sva-07. Next base: position 11,602 of record JANPKU010000082.1, on the reverse strand, counting down.
CCCGGATCGCTGCTGATCCTCGAACGGTCGCTGAGATGATCGGCGTGACCAACCGCGCCGGGAAACGCCGGTGGAACCGTCGGCCGAAGTGTCTCGCCGCCGTCGCCGTCGCCGTGTTCCTGGCAACCTCGCCGGCGACGTCGCTGGCAACCCGAGCGACTCCGACGCACTCGCCGATTCCGGCGCAGAATCCCCAACCGGGAGGTGCACGTCTCGAACTGGTCCAGCAACGGTTCGCCACCGATCCGAACGGTGACATCGAGCTCCGCTACATCCTCACGGGGATCACCGGCGACCCATTCCTCCTCGTGCCACCGACATCAGAGCCACCCCCACCAGAGCCGACGCCACCGCTCGCTGGCGATCCCGATGCACCACCCGGATCCGAACCTGTCCCCGTACCTGCTCCGGAGGCCGTCGTCGTCGACCTGCCGATGCTCACCATCAGAGTCGTCAACTACGGCCCACTCGAGGATCCCGACGACGTGGCCGGGCTCGTCGGCAGTGAGTTGGAGCCCGATGCGTTCGACGAACTGGGCGATGCGGTCGACGGCGTGGAGATCGACGCCCGCCCGCTGATGACACGCAACGACGATGCCAGTGTCGACATCAGCCTGGACATCGGCACCGACGTGGTCGACAGCGTCGAGACCCGTCTGAAGCTCGAACGGCCCGGTATCCACCCGTTGCGTGTCCAACTCCTGCTCGGCGATCCCGCAGCCAACGTGGTCGTCGCGACTGCGGGTACCGTGATCCAACGCCTCGCCGGTGCCGTCGATGCCGACGTCGATGTGCCACCACCGATCGATCTCTCGGTGGTCAGCGTCACGCCGGACCCACCACTCACCGCCGACGACGAGACCGTCGACCTCGCACGGGCTCGAGTCGACCTGGCGATCGAGTTGGCAGCCTCGATCGGATCACCCGTGACATTGGAGGTTCCTCCCACGTTGATCGCCGACATCGCGGCAGCACCCGGTGGCTCCGAACGTCTTTCCAACGCACTCGCCGGCGACGAGTTCGTCGCGCTGCCGACCGTTCCGCTCGACGTGTCGTCCGCCGTCGCCGTCGGTCGAGGCGAGGCCTACACACGGCTGCTCGCTGCCGGTGAGAGTCTCCTCACCCAAGCCGTGCCCTCCACCCCGTCGCGCCGTGACGTGTGGATTGCCACCGACCCGTTGAGTTCGGCCGGGGCCCAACACCTTCGCGACCTCGGGACTCGATTCGTGGTGATTCCGGCATCGCTCTACGAGGACTCGATCAGCGACGATCTCCCCCCGAGCGATCAGTTCGTCGAGGCAGAACTCCCGGACGGCGGAACGCTGCCGTTCCTGATCGTCGATCCTCTGGCATCACAGCTCAGCACCGAGGCCGCCGACGAGATCCTGGCGAGATCGACCCCGATCGAGTGGGGTGTTGCGACCCTCGCGGCGATGCTGGTCGAGCAGGCTGAGGACGACTCGATTGCGGAGTCCTACGCGTCGGCTCCTGGGCGCACCTCCACACCTCCTCGGCGCAGCCGTATCCTCACCACGCTCGATCTGGCAGGTCCCGACGCACGGCTCATCAGCGCCATGGAGCAGCTCACCGAGACCACGCCGGCAATCCGCTTCAGTGCCGCGTCCGCCCTCACCGGGGTCACCGACGTGCTCCTCGACGACGGCGAACCGGTCACGATCCAACTTCCCGACGTCGCCGGCCCCTCGCTCGAAGCGCGCATCGAACTCCTCGATCGTGTCGGGTTGCAACTGGCGAGTGCAGCGTCGATGCTGCCGGACGACGATCCGCGAACCGACGTGTGGTCCGAGCGACTCGACACCTTGTTCTCGACGGGTTACTCCGACGCCGAAGCCGACGCCACCGCGGCAGAGATCGTGGGCGAGGCCGACACGCTGAAACAGGCCGTCCAGCTGCCCGAACCGTTCACCTTCACGCTCACCGGACGCAGTGGGACCATCCAAGTCGGCATCACGAACACGCTCGACGAGCCCCTCGACGTCGTCGTCTCATTCGATTCGAACAAGGTGACGTTCCCGCAAGGTGACCAGCGGTTGACGTTGCGGCCGCTCGACGAGACCAGCGTGGTCGTACCGGTCGAAGCGGAAGCGAACGGGACCTCCTCGATCAGCCTCGTGGTCTCGACCCCGGCGGGCGAGGCGCTCGGCGAGCCGGTCACGTTGACCGCACGTGTGACCGCACTCACCGGGCTCGGCCAAGTCCTCACCGGCAGTTTGGTCCTCGTGCTCCTGACGTGGTGGTTCACGCACTGGCGCAGTCGACGACGAGCGGCACTGGCCGGCGACGGTCGCGAACGCCACCCGAGCATTGGCAAAGTAGAGTCGGACACCCTGTGAGTGACCCGACGACCCCGGCTTCCCCTTCGTCAGACGACGTCGGCAACGACGCCAGGCGCCTGGGCACCGTCCATGTCGTCACCGACAGCTCCTGTGATCTTCCTGTTGCGATCGCTGACGATCTCGACATCAGCATCGTTCCGCTCACGATCCGATTCGGCGACGAGGAGTTCATCGATCGCGAAGAACTGTCCGCTGCCGAGTTCTGGACGCGCTGTGCGAATTCCGACACCCTGCCCGAGACCGCCGCCCCCGCACCGGGCCACTTCGAGCAGGCGTACCGCACGGCCGCCGCCAACGGTGCAACCGCTGTCCTGGTCGTCTCGTTGTCGTCGGCGCTGTCGGCCACGATGCAGTCAGCACAACTTGCCGCACGCACGGTCACCGACGATGTCGGTATCGAGCTCGATGTGCGGGTGATCGACAGCCGCACGCTCACCATGGGCCTCGGCACGATCGTGCTGGCGTGCGCTCGATCGGCTCGCGAGGGCGCCGGCATCGACGACGTCGAAGCGCTCGCCCATGACCTCGTCGACCGGACGCGTGTGTTCGGCGCTCTCGACACCCTCGACAACCTGAAGAAGGGTGGTCGCATCGGAAATGCCAAGGCACTGTTGGCCACCGCCTTGTCGATCAAGCCGATCATCGAGGTCACCGGCGGAGTGGTCGAGCAGGCGGGCAAACAGCGCACCCGATCGAAGGCATTGGCTCATCTCGTCGACAAGGTCCAGAGCTACCACGGCAAGATCGAGAACCTGGCCGTGTTGCACGCCGACTGCAGCGACGTCGACCTCTTCGTCGACATGCTCGTTCACTCCGACGACATCGACATCGACATCGGCGACATCGTGATCGGCGAGATCGGTCCGGTGATCGGCACGCACGGCGGACGCGGCACGATCGGTGTCGCGTTCCAGGTCACCCAGCCATGACATCGCTGCCTCACTGACCGCCGACCTTCGTACGCGCCGACGGATTGACGGTCCCGCGCCGCTCACCACAGCTAGCGTTCGTCGCCAGTCATGTCCGCTGCGGCTCCACCCCCCACCCACACCGTCATCGCGCAGCGGTACGAACTGCAGCGCATGCTCGCGCAAGGTGGCATGGCTGAGGTGTGGCTGGCGCTCGACCTCACCCTCGATCGCAAGGTCGCAGTGAAGTGGCTGAAACCGTCACTCGCATCCGATGCAGTGGTAGCGGAACGGTTCCGACGGGAGGCGATCGCGGCAGCCAGCCTCAACCATCCCAACATCGTGGCCGTCCACGATGTCTTCGAGCAGGACGGCCGCCAAGCCGTCGTGATGCAACTGGTCGAGGGCAAGAGCCTTCGCCAGGTCCTCGACACCCAGAAGCGTCTGAGCCCCGAACTCACCTGTCACATCGGCACGTGCGTCGCTGCGGCGCTCGATCATGCGCACACCACCGGCTTCGTGCATCGCGACGTGAAACCCGGCAACATCATGATGACGTCTGACGGACGAGTGCTGCTGACCGACTTCGGGATCGCCAAAGGGCTGCAGTCGGTCGACGCCGACCTGACCAGTGACAACATCATGATGGGCACCGCCAAGTACCTGTCGCCCGAGCAGGTGCGCGGCAAGAAGCTCGACGGCCGAGCCGACCTCTACTCACTCGGCCTCGTCCTGTACGAGTGCCTCGCCGGCCGTGTGCCGTTCCTCGGTGAAACCGATGCCGACACCGCCCTCGCTCGCCTTCAGCGCGATCCCACCGACCTGACACGCCTTCGTGCGACCCTGCCGACCAAGCTCGTCGTGACCATCCACCAACTCCTGGCACGCAACCCGGCCCAACGGCCGGCCACAGGAGCCGACCTGGTGGTGACGTTGCGAGACGCTGCGAAAGAGGGTCCGCCGGCGATCGATCCGACCCCGTACGAACATTCGCCGGTCAGCCCCTTCGGCGGACGGCGTCTTCGACGGGCACCGTCAGACGTTGCTGGTCGGGCAGGGGATCGGGCACGCTCCACTCGCCCAGGCGATGCGTTCGACCGCGAACTCGACTCGATCGCTGGCACCTCGACGCCCACCGCGCCCCCGGTTCGCAAGCCGATTCCGGGTGAAGTCGCCCACGTCACGTCATCGTTCACTGCTGCGGTGGCGACGAAGACGGCGGACCCGATTGCGGATCGGGTCACCGACCGGGACCACACTCCAGCCGCAGCTGCGCTTCGTGGCAAACCGGCGAAGGGACTGACCCAGGAGTGGCGGCCCGCATTCACCATGGTCGCACTGTTGCTCGTGGCAGGCCTCGTCGTGGGCGTATTGCTGTGGACCGATTCGAACTTCGGCGGCGGCGATCCCGTCACGTCCACCACGGCACTGCCCGACACCGAGCCGACCGCACCCCCGGCTGACCAAGCCGCAGCGGTCGGCCCGGCGGCCATCGCCACGGTCACGGCGTACGACCCTGGTGGCGACGGCACCGAGAACGACGGCGACGCCGTCCTGGCGCTCGCCGACGGCGACCCGAGCACGTCGTGGCCGACGGTCTGCTACTCATCTCGCTACATGGGTGGCAAACCTGGTGTCGGTCTGGTGGTCACCTTCGACGCGCCCACACAGCAAGCGATCACCGTCGACGTGCAGACCGGCCCGTATCAGCTCGACTTCTTCGCTTCCGATGCGGAATCGGTGCCGCCGACGATCGAGTCGTGGGGAGCGCCGCTCGGATCGACGAAGTTCGCCAATGACCCCGAATCCGTGACCTCACCGGTCCCGCCAACGCCGGCTCGTCACGTGCTGATCCTGCTCAAGGAACTCGGCGAAGACGGCAACTGCACCGACGCGAACCCCTACCGGGGTCGTCTTGGCGACATCGCCATCGTCGGCTGACATCCCCTCACGTCCACGGCCTGTTCGGTACGCTCCGTTCATTCCCCGCCACCTCGACGACGCTGCCTTGATCGCCGCCGCGCAAGGCGGCGATCAGTTCGCGCTCGACCAGTTGTTGCGTCGCCACTACGACCGCATCCACGCCGTGTGTCGACGAATCGCCGGGAGCACGCGCGACGCCGACGACGCGTGCCAGGAGGCACTGATCAAGATCGTGCGCAGCCTTCCCCGTTTCGACGGGCGGTCGTCGTTCAGCACCTGGGCCTACCGCATCGCCACCAACGCATCGCTCGACGAGTTACGAAAGCGAGAGCGTCGTCCGTCGCTCCACGTGGTCGGTGAGGATGACCGCCCCGATGCGGTCGATCCGCGAGCCGACCGGTACACCGAATCGTTTCCCGACCGACTCGTCCTCGACACCGCTCTCGATCAGCTCTCCGAGGACCTCCGGGTTGCCGTGGTCCTGCGCGACGTCGCAGACCTTGAATACGCCGAGATCGCCGAAGCGCTCGACGTCCCCATCGGGACCGTGAAGTCCCGCATCTCGCGAGGTCGCGCCGCACTCGCTTCGCAACTGCTCCTCGGCGAAGATCGAGGGAACCACTCGGCCCCCGACGAACGTCCAATTGATCCGACATGAACGACGACCTGACCTTCCTCGCGAGCGCGTACCTCGACGGCGACATCACGCCCGACGAGCGCGCCCGCGTGGAAGCCGATCCGGAAGCGCTGGCAGAAGTCGATCGGCTCCGTACGGTCCGTTTCCTGCTCGGCGATGTCGAAGCACCGTCGATCTCGATGCGTGAGGCCCATCTGGCATCCGCACTCGACGCCTGGAGCCGCGTCCCCGAGGCCGAACGCACCGGTGTCCGACGCGACAGCGTCCCGATGGGCATCGATGCTGCGGCCGTCGCAGGGGCGGCGTCGGTCACCGCGACGACCTCGCGGAGGGCCGACCGACGTCGCACCGCCTCGACGCGGTGGCTCAGCGGTGCAGCTGCAGGCTTGGTGTTGGTGCTCGCCGGGGGGTTGGCGCTCCAGCTCCGCATGGGCGGCGAGGACGACTCGTCCAGCTCCTCCGACGCAGCACTCGTCGAGACCGAAGCGGGCAACAGCCGCGCTGCGGTCGCCACCGATGAGCGGCTCTCCGAGGATCAGGCCGACACTGCTCTGGCGCCGGCAAGTGAAGCGACCAACGAACTCGAAGCCCAACTCGACACGGGTGTCGCCGATCCCGCCCCCCCTGGCGAAGACGCCGGACTCACCCGGTTGCAGACCGCCAGCGACCTGGCCGACTTCGCAGCGGCAGCGGTCGGAGCGCCGGTCTCACCCGACGTCCCGGCAGCGACGAGCGCGCAGGGTGGCGGTGACGGTTCCGGAACCGATGAGTTGTTCCCCGAGGCGCAGCTCCCCCTCTGTCTCGGCGTCGATGTCGTCGTCGGCCCTGCTGTCTACGGTGACACGGAGGTGGTAGTCGGGATCGACGAGGGTCGAAGTGTGGCCATTGCGTACCGAGCGGCGACGTGTGACGAGGTCGCTCGGGTGCGACTGCCCTGAACGGGCAGCTAGCCTCGCCGCCATGCCGGCCAACCCACTCACGGACCCGAACTGGGCATCCGAGACCACCGACAAGTTGGTCAGCCTCATCGACAACGTGCGCTCGCAGACCACCCAGAAGTTGGTCTATGCCGCCCGGGGTGCAGTGTTCGGCCTCATCGCACTGATGCTCGGCACGTTCATCTCGATCATCACCCTGATCGGACTGATGCGGGGTCTGCAGGCACTGTTGGAACTGGCCGTCGGCTGGGAGCGAGCCGTGTACCTCAGCTATCTGATCGTCGGCGGCATCCTCTGCGGCATCGGGTTGTTGCTGTTCCGGAAACGCAACGCGGCCGCGGCCGGCTGAAGCGACGCACGGCCGTTCGAATCCACCCAACGAGGGAGTGACATGTCAGATGTTCGCGACGTCATCATCATCGGATCCGGTCCTGCCGGTCTGACCGCTGCGGTCTACACGGCGCGGGCCAACCTCGCACCGCTGCTCATCGAGGGCGAGCCGTCCAGCACCAGCGATCAACCCGGTGGTCAGCTGATGCTGACCACCGAGGTGGAGAACTTCCCCGGATTCCCCGACGGCATCATGGGCCCGGATCTGATGGCCAACATGCGCAGCCAGGCCCAACGCTTCGGTACCGAGATCCTCACCGAGAAGGTCACCGGCGTCGATTTCTCCGAGCGACCGTTCCGAGTGTCCGTTCGAGACACCGACTACCTGGCCCACTGCGTGATCGTCAGCACGGGTGCGCAGTCGCTGATGCTCGGGCTCGAACCCGAGCGACGCCTCATCGGTCACGGACTGTCCACGTGCGCGACGTGCGACGGGTTCTTCTTCCGCGGCCACGAGATCGCCGTGGTCGGCGGTGGCGACTCGGCGATCGAGGAGGCCACATTCCTCACCAAGTTCGCCGACAAGGTCACCATCGTCCACCGCCGACACGAGCTTCGGGCCTCCAAGATCATGCAGGACCGAGCGTTCGCCAACCCGAAGATCGACTTCCGCTGGAACGCACAGGTCACCGACATCTTCGGCGACACGTCGGTCAGCGGCATCGAGTTGACCGACACCGAGGACGGCTCGGTCTCCACCCTGGCGGTCACCGGGCTGTTCGTCGCCATCGGACACCGTCCGAACACCGACCTGTTCGTCGGCAAACTCGCCATGAATCCCGACACCGGCTACCTGATCACCCAGCCCGATTCGTCGTTGACCGACATCGAGGGCGTGTTCGCCTGCGGCGATGTTCAAGACTCCGTGTACCGCCAAGCAATCACCGCGGCTGGATCCGGATGTATGGCAGCGATCGACGCCGAACGCTGGCTCGAGTCGAACGTCCATCACTGACTCGGCAGCAGGATCGGGAATGTTCCTGTAGGGGTCGGGGGTTGCACCGGTCCCCACACGAGTGACCTACGCTGCTCGTGAACCTCGAAAGGAACCTGCCATGGCAGACGGCATCGTCAACTTGTCCTCCAACACCTTCGACGAAACCGTGATCGGGTCGGACAAGCCCGTGATCGTCGACTTCTGGGCCGAATGGTGCGGTCCGTGCAAGCAGATCGCGCCGATCCTCGCCGAAATCGCCGACGAGCACGCCACCGATCTCACGGTCGCCAAACTCAACGTCGACGACCACCCAGACCTGGCCATGCGCTACAACGTGATGAGCATTCCCACGCTGCTGGTGTTCTCGGGCGGCGAGGTCTCCAAGCGTCTCGTCGGTGCCAAGAGCAAGGGCACCCTGCTCCAGGAGCTCGACGAATTCCTCGCAACGACGCACTGACCAGTCGGTTCCCGCTGACGCAAGGGCAGCGCGGCGACGCGATCCGTGACCTGCAGCGCCGACTCGGTGCTGCAGGATTGGTTCCGAACGGCGACGTACCCGGCGAATTCGGCACGGCGACCCACGACGCAGTGACGTCGTTCCAGCGCTTGCGAGGTCTCCACACCAGCGGCTCGTGTGACGAACACACGTGGATGGCCATCGTGGAGGCCGGTTGGCGCCTCGGCGACCGCGTTCTCGTGCTCGCCGCACCGCAGCTACGTGGAGACGACATCGCCGAACTCCAAGATGCGCTCAACCGCCTCGGGTTCGATTGCGGTCGTCCCGACGGCATCTTCGGACCGGCGACAGCACGGGCGCTCGAGGAGTTCCAGCGCAACGGCGGGCTCACTCCCGACGGCATCTGTGGCTCGCACACCGTTCGAATGCTCGAACTGCTCCGTCGTCAGACGGGCTCCGGTCCCGGCATTGCGTCGGTGCGTGAGGCGATGACCACCCACGCCTCCCTGCGCACACTGCGCATCGTGGTCGGCCAGTTCGGTGGATTGAGCGCGATCACCCGATCGGTCACTCGAACCCTGCGCACCAGTGGAGCCACGGTGGTGTCCACCGACGAGTACGAAGCAGCGTCACAAGCCGCCGCCGCCAATCGTTTCGGAGCTCACGTGTATGTCGGCTTCGAAGCCCGATCAGACAGTCGTTCGCTCTGTGCCTATTTCGCCGTACCGACGTTCGAGTCGATCGGTGGTCGGGCGCTGGCGACCGGGATCGTCTCGCACTGGAGTTCACCGCTTCCGGCGCCCGAAATCAAGGGAATGCGACTTCCGGTCCTGCGTGAGACGAGAATGCCTGCGGTGCTGTGTTCGCTGGGCCCCGTCCGCGCCGCCGTAGACGCGACCGATGCGATCACCGATGCGATCGTCGAGGCCGTGACCGCATGGACGTCCGGCGCTTCATCCACTGATCGCTGAGTTATACACAGCCTTGCGCACAGCCTGTGGGTTCGGCTCGACATGACATTGAGTTGGCCGCCACGCAGCGTGGGTGAACGGCAGGTGAACGGCAGGGTTTGGTGACGGATCGTGACGGACCCTCGACACCCAACGGTCTCATCCTCACGCGCGACGTGAGGGTCGGGATTGCTGTGGACAGCTCCGTCAACTCGTCATCGCGCGGTAGATCCGCTCGAGATCCTCGAGGTCGGCGAACTCGATCGTCACACGTCCCTTCTTGGCTGTCATCTGGACACTCACGCGCGTGTCGAGGTGCTCGGCGAGCAGGTGCTCGAGTTCGAGGAGTCCGGGAGGTCGTAATCGCGTCGACGGCGTCAACCCTGCACCGTCGACCAGCACGGCTTCCGGTTCATCTGCGGCGATGTCCGGGGCGACATCGGCGACGGATGCACCTTCAGCGCGCACCGCATCTTCGACCATTCGAACTGACCAGCCGCCGGCCGCAGCCTCACGGGCGAGCTGTTCCTGGCGCGAACGGTCCGGCGTGCCCAGGAGTGCGCGGGCATGACCCGCGGACAACTGGCCGTCAGCCAGCAGCCGCTGCACCGCCGGTGGGAGCCCGAGGAGTCGCAGACTGTTGGTGATCGCAGATCGGCTCTTGCCCACCCGTGTCGCCATCTGATCATGGGTAAGCCCGAATTCATCGAGGAGCTGTTGGTACGCCGCCGCCTCCTCGAGTGCGGTCAGATCCTGCCGGTGAAGATTCTCGACCAGTGCCTGCTCGACGGAGCTGGCATCGTCGGTCAGTCGGACAATCGCCGGGATCGTTGCGAGTCCTGCTCGCTGTGCAGCTCGCCAACGGCGTTCGCCGGCAACCAACTCGAAGGCTCCATCGCCGAGCGGACGGACGAGAATCGGCTGCAACACACCCATCTCGGCAATCGACGCCGACAGTTCCGTGAGGCTCTCCTCGTCGAAATGAACTCGTGGCTGATTGGGGTTCGGTGACACCGAAGCAACAGGAATGTCGGACAGCACCGCACCGTGCGTCGTGTCTGCCTCGACCAGATCTGCTCCGGGGATGATCGAGCTCAGTCCCTTACCGAGCCCGCTAGATCGCGCCATGGTGTACCTCCCGCGCGGCGTCTCGATAGGCAATGGCGCCTCGAGACGTCGGATCGAACGTGGTGATCGGCTGGCCGAACGAGGGGGCCTCGGACAGGCGAACCGACCGTGGGATCACCGACTTGAGGACCTTGTCGCCGAAGTGTTCGCGCACCTCGCTGACAACCTGTCCGGAGAGTTTGGTTCGAGCATCGAACATGACGCACAGAATCGTGCTCATCTCCAAGGTCGGATTCAAATTTCGTTTGACCAGATCAACGTTGCGAAGGAGCTGGCCGAGGCCTTCCAAAGCGTAGTACTCACATTGGATCGGGACCATCACCTCGCTCGCCGCAGCGAGGCCATTGACGGTCAGCAGACCCAACGACGGTGGGCAGTCGATGAGCACGTAGTCATAATCGTCGAGGACTGCGTCGATCGCTCGCTTCAAGCGTTGCTCACGACTGAAGGCCGGCACCAACTCGATCTCGGCACCTGCGAGGTCAAGCGACGCGGGAGCGACGAACAGGTTCTTGACATCGGTGGGTTCGACCACGTTCTCGAGCGGTTCCTCGTGCAACAACACGTGATACATCGAGTGTTCGAGCCCACGGTTCTCGATTCCGAGTCCGGTGGATGCGTTTCCCTGTGGGTCGAGATCGATGATCAGCGTCCGCAACCCCATGTCCGCCAATGCTGCGCCGATGTTCACGGTCGTGGTCGTCTTCCCCACGCCACCTTTCTGGTTCGCCAGCGCAATGACCCGAGGAAGGGGATGCGCAACAGTCGGAGCAGGCGGATCTTGAGGCACGAGTACAGCGTCTGGCTGATGCGGCGCTTCGGTTGGGGGGTCGGGTTCCGACAACAGGTACTCCATTCTCGGAGGGCAAGGAGGTTCCGACCGTACCACGCGACGACGGGCCTGCACGCTCATTCGGATGCTGCGGGCCCATCCCGACCACATGTTTCACGTGGAACATCAGTAGTCGACACGCAAC
>JANPKU010000081.1:0-4028 GCA_031426215.1 Actinomycetes bacterium | reverse complement strand
AGATGGGTGAGCAGGCACGAACGCCCACGCTCGGACTCGAGGTCGGAGTGCGTCGTTCGGCGGGGTTGGATCCACGTTGTCGGTGTCATGGGCGTCACCGTGACGGACGACCCTCACTGCCACCCTCACAGCTGGCATCACAGGCCGGAACATTCCGTCATTCCGACACTCACAGGGGCTCCCAACCCGATCGTGATGGCCTCACTGCCCCAGCTCAGCGTCCATTTCCCCGGCAGGCGATGAGCGAGAGGCCGGTATTGGGGCGGTTGGCTCATCGCTGGAGGTGCGGGTCCCGGTGCGATGAGCGAGGGGCCGGTATTTGGGCGGTTGGCTCATCGCTGTGCGCTGGTTCCGCATCGGTGACCGGACCGCCCACTGTGGCGGCATGGACCACTCGAACATTCCGCCGTGCGAGGCAACGGGACCGGACGGCTCGCGCGTCGTCATCCACCCTCATTCGCCTACCGACTCGGTGGCGGATCTCGCTCGGGCATTCGACCTCCCGGCGACCACTGCGTTGGCGATCGACGATCGACCTGTTGGTGCGCACGACCGCTTGCTCACCGTGGGACTCCGGGCGGGATCTGCGATCACTGTCAGATGTGGGGAGCCCGAGGATGCGGCCGCAGCGTCGGCGCATCCCGACCGGTTCCACGCCGTGCAGCGGCTCGCGACGACTCGCACCGATGCCGGACTCGCCGTTGCGGTCACGGTCGGACCGGCCTGTGAGCGTTGGATCGCGCTGACCGAGGGCCGCCACACCGTGGGGCGAGCAGCATCAGCCGCAGTTCGTGTCGACGATCCAGCGGTCGAGTTGCATCACGGCGTGCTCGACGTCGGCGCCGACGGGTCGGCCACGTTCACTCAACTCACCGGAGCGTTCCCGGTGACCATCGACGGGATCGCCTGCCGCCCGGGTCATCCAGTGACGCCCGCCGGCTCTCTCAGCCTGGGTGTGAGTCGTCTGGTGCTGCGCCGGCCCGAGGTCGCGCCGCCGCTCGGGCAGCGAACCGGAGGCAGCATCGTGCCCGCTGATCGAGACCCGTGGCGCAGCGTGGTTCGGCGAGGCCCGTCGTCGCCGATGAGGCCGGCGGCTGACGTGATTACGGTCCCCGACCCACCTGCGACGCACCGGGCTCCGCCGCTGACTTCGCTGGTCGGGGCGGGGATCGCCGCGGCGGGAGCCGGCTTGTTGGCGGCCGTTCTCGGCCAGGCGATGTTCGCCGTCTTCGCCGCCGTGGGCGCAATTGCATCGATCGCAACCTGGGCGGTCGGTGCGCTCGCAACCCGTCGCAACCGCCGCCGCGGCGAGGTACTCCATCGCGTGGCGCTGGCCGACTTCGAGCGGGCGCTGCTCGAAGCCCATGCCGACGCCGAACGCGATCATCGGGCTCGGCATCGCAGCGTCGTCGACGCCCTCGACGTGATCCACGGTGACGGCTCGGACGTCTGGTCACGTCGGCTGCACGGTGCCGATTCGCTCTGGGCCACGATCGGTCGGGGGACATGTCGATCGACGCCGCCGCTCGTCGACGACACCACGGGGCGACTCGACGCCGAGCTGCTCGTCACACTTGAGCGGTGTGAACGGCTCGTCGACGTCCCTGTGCCGGTTGCACTCGGACCCGACTCGGTCATCGCATTCCACGGGCCGCCGGCGAGCGGAGTGGCGTTGACCCGGTCCGTGCTCGTGCAGTTGGCGGCGACCTACGGCCCGGCCGACTGGGAACCGCACGTGGTCACAAGCGACCCACACCGCTGGAGTTGGGTCGCCTGGTTGCCGCATGCCCGAGGTCGATCGTGCGTGATCGACGCATCCGACAACGCCGCGTTGGTCGATGCGATGGAGCGAACCGAACGTGGTGTGGGCGGCGGTCGACGATCGGTGATCGTGCTCGACGTTCCGTCGCTCCTCAGCGCCCGAACGGGACCGGTCCGCCGCCGATTGGAACGAGGTGACCTCACCTGCCTGGTGATCGTCGCACCCGACGCGTCGGTGCCGGCGGTCGTCGATCGGATCCTGGAGGTGGGTGACACCGGCGCTGCGAGGTGGATCGAGACCGACGGATCGACCTGGATGTCGGTCGACAGCGAGATCGTCGTCGCCGGTGTGTCGGCGGCGGCCGCAGAGTCCGCAGCGCGACGGTTGACGCCCCTCATCGACCCGGAGGACCACGACAGCGCAGACGGCATGCCGGCGGAGGTGTCGCTGGCCGACCTCGAACCGGCGACGGACGACGCGTCGACGGTGATCGCTCGTCGTTGGTCGACTGCGGGACGTGACCCCGCCCCGATCGCTCGGCTCGGGATGTCGTGCGACGGCATCGTCGACGTCGACCTGGTGCGCGACGGCCCTCACGGTCTGGTCGCCGGCACGACGGGCGCAGGCAAGAGCGAGCTGCTGCGCACGTTCGTGGTGTCGCTCGCCGCACGGGCCAGCCCCGACCATCTCACGATGATCCTCGTCGACTTCAAGGGTGGTTCGACGTTCGACGCCTGCGCTCGACTGCCTCACACGGTCGGGGTGGTGACCGACCTCGACGACGGTCTGGCCGAACGGGTACTCGTCAGCCTCGACGCCGAGGTGCGGCGCCGCGAGCGCCTCCTGCGAGCGTCGCGAGCCGACGATCTCACGGCGTATCGACGGGCTGTCGACGACCCGCTCCCACGCCTCGTCGTGGTGATCGACGAGTTCGCGACGCTGGCCAAGGAACTGCCCGACTTCCTGGGATCGCTCGTGGCGATCGCGCAGCGCGGTCGGAGTCTGGGTATTCATCTCCTGCTGGCGACGCAGCGTCCGGCGGGGGTGGTCACCGACGACATCCGTGCCAACACCAACCTGCGCATCGCGCTGCGTCTGCAGGATCGCGCAGACGCCGATGACGTCGTCGGCGACGACTCACCAGCGCGATTCCCCGTCGGCGCTCCGGGTCGGGCGATGCTGCGACTGGGCCCGAAGGAACTGGTGGTGTTCCAGACGGCGAGCACTGCAGGTCCGTTGCCGTTGCGGGCCGAGCGCCTCCGCGTCGAGCCGACCGGCGGTGCTCGGCGAGGCGGCGAGTCCGGTGGTGGGCCGTCTGGCGACGGGCCGACCGTGCTCGAGCACCTGGTCGACTCGATCCGTCGGGCCGCCGCGATGGTGGGGTGTGCGAGCCCCCACCGTCCGTGGATCGACGCCCTGCCCGCGGTGGTCCACCCTCGGGATCTCGTCGAGGAGTTCGGCGAGGAGTTCGGCGACGCCGATCATGGAGCGATCGGTGTCATCGACAATCCCGCGGATCAGTGCCGGCGTCCACTGGCCTGGACGCCGAGCGTCGGCAACCTGCTGCTGGTCGGCTCGGTGGGCGCCGGCACCACCACGGCCGCATTGGCGGTGGTGGCTGCGTGCGTCCGGACGTCGCCACCGGATCGGCTGCACGTGTACGTCGTGGACGCCCAAGGCGATGCTGCATGGACGACGGCCGAGGAGCTCGCGCACTGCGGTGCGGTGGTGCGGATCTCGGAGTTCGAACGACTCACACGGTTGCTCCGGCGACTTGCCGACGAGATGGATCTGCGAGCGACCGAAGGCCGCAACGAGCCACCGATCGTCGTCGTGATCGATGGGTCCGCCGCCGTACGCGATGCGCTCGGTGATGTCGCTCACGGCGAGTCCATCCTCCGCCTCGATCGGCTGCTTCGTGACGGTCCCGGGGTCGGGATCGTGGCGGTGATCACCACCGATGGGACCTCGCCGAAAGGCCTGGGCGTACCGCGGTCCGCGACGTGGGTGTTCCACGTCGGCGACCAGGGCATCGCCCGCACGGTGGGGCTGCGATCGGCGCTGGTGCGACCCGGTGTGCCGGGGCGTCTGAAGGTGGTCGAATCAGGACTCGAAGCGCAGATCGTCTTCGACCCCGACCCGTTCCGCAACGTTGCCCGAGTCCCCGCCGGAGCTTCCGAGCGCATCGGCGATCCGATGCGGGTGCGAGTGTTGCCGGAGAGGATCGACGCGGATCTCCTCGATGCTCACTCGTCGGTCGAGCGGG
>JANPKU010000080.1:0-41011 GCA_031426215.1 Actinomycetes bacterium | reverse complement strand
GGTGCACCGACGGGACGAGCGTCACGGCCGTGGTCCGGACATCGGGATCGATTGCCGCTCGTACCGGTTCGCCATGTGCGACGGCGTCGGCGACCAATTGGTCGACGTCATCCCACGTCACGATCGGGGTGACGGGCGAGTGGTCGCGCAGGCCGCCCACCATGCGACGCATCGCAATCATCGCGTCAGTGCCCGCTGACTCGATGCTCTCCAACGCAGCAGCCGCCGCAGCCGGCTGACTTTCAGCGACATGACGTGCGGCCTGGGCTTGCACGACGATGCCGGAGACGTAGTGACCGACCATGTCGTGCAGCTCTCGAGCGATCTCGAGGCGTTCATCGGAGCGTGCTGCCTCCGCAGCGACGACGCGTCGCCAATCGGACCATCGCAAGTACACCCCAACACCCACCGCGATGGTGAATGCCGCTTGAGACACGACAAGGAGGTAGGCCGCTGCGGCAACGTTCGGGCGAAGGGCCTCGGCGGCAACCGCCAATGCTGTAACGGTCGTGAGGAGTACGGCGGTGCGCAGCGGTGAGTACCTCAACACCCCGATGGTCAGCAACACCAGTGCGAAAAGCGCCGCGAACGATGGCGGAAGGCTGGTCCCAATGGTCCAACTGATGAGCGTCAGCAAGATGCCGGCTCCGGCGACGACCAGCAGAGCCAGCTTGAGACGCCGACGGCGGATGGCCACGGCAACCATCGCGAGCGCACCCAGACACGGCACGAGGAACGCGATCGACATCGTCAACCGGCCCGTGTCGACGACGGGGTCGGTGGCCCAGATCACCAGGTCGACGACCACCAACACTCCAGCGACGCCGATCAGTGCCAGATCCGACGCTCTCGTCAGTGCCGGGGCGGCCTGTTGCATCCGATGCATCACCGGCCCACAGTACGAGTGATTCTCGCTCGACGGATCAGCCGATCGGCTGGTTTACGAGCGCCGAAGATCTGCCATTCGGACGACCGATCTGGCCGCGATGCCGAGGTGCGTGCGAACGGACTTCGTGATGCTGGACACATGACCGATACAGACACCCTCCGCGCCACGCTCGACGATCTGCTGCGATCCGGTACGACGTCTAATCCAGCACTCAACCGCCTACTCGATGACTACACGAGGTTCCACCTCGTCCTCGTGGCGGTCGGCGGTCTCTTCATGCTCGGGTTCGTCGTGTTGACCGTTGTCTCGTGGAGAGGGTTCAGACGAGCTCCGAGCACAAGCGATCGGCGGTGGACATTCGAGAAGCGGACGTGGCTCTCGTTCGGCGCGCTTGGGGGCCTCCTCGTAGCGCTCACCGCCGTCGTGATCGCAGCAAATGTCAGCAGTGTCCTCGATCCCCGTCGCGGGTTCGCAGGATCGCTCGGCATGATCGGCACTGATCGAGCTGGGACATCAACCGTGAGCCTGCATCAATCGTTCACGATGTGGTTGCAATCGGAAAGTTCGGCCACGCCGCCACTCGTGCAGCATGCGATTGACGACCGACTTGCGTGGCAACAACCGAAAGCCTTGATCAGCGCCGTGCTCTTCGTCGTGTTCGTGTGGCTCTGCGTTCGTATCTGGCGGGCGCTCATCGTGAAGTCGCGCGTGAGTGAGCCCGAGAGCAACCCAAAGACCGTCGGACTCGGCGTCGCAAGGTGGGGCCTCGTTGCCGCCTCCTTCGTGCTGATGCTGATGGTGATCGGGAACACGCAGGCCTCTCTGGCGCCGCTCGGGATGACGCTCTTCAATGCCTGACCGCACCTTGGACTCCGTCTCTGACGCACTTCTGCCGTAGGTACCGAGTCGTCCCAGGAGCGACACCAGAACGGCGATGTGGGCCGACGTAGTTCGCTGGCCGCTTCGTCACGATCAGCGTTGATCAGCGCGGCAGGCAACCGCTGGGAACGACAATGCTTTTGTGCCGCCCGGAACTGCGGGTGGGTGACGCTGTTCGGACCCCTACGCAATCCGCACCTATCGATCGGTCGCAGGGCCCGTCAGACCCGAGTGATATTCGCGAGCCAGAACGCCTCGGTACGCGCTGCACCGCCGGCGAACTGTTGGAGGTCGGGCCGGCCATTGGGCAGCGCATAATCACCGTGAAGAGGGGCCAACAAGTCGGCCCCCTTGGCGGGTGCGTCAGTCTGGATCGTCGATGAGAGCGCCGAGGTTGTCGGCGGCTTCATGGTCGCCCCGATGTCCCCGGTGGGCGTACACCCTGGCGAGCGTTTCGACGTGGTCACCAATCCGCGCTGCGACGGCAGGCAGAGACTCGCCGGCGTCGAGTTGGGTGCTGGCGTACCAGTGGCGCAGGTCGTGGAGTCGGACGTCGGCGGCACCGGGGACGCGGGTAGTCAGACGTTTGAAGGCCTGGGTGAGCCGGTCCGGCGAGATCGGCGTGAGTCCGGTTGGATCGGTGGCTAGATCGGCGATGACGTAGCCGTTGGGGTCGAGTGGGACGCGGAACTTGGCGGCGAGGATCTCTTGGCGCTCGCAGTGATCCCGCAGGATCTGGGTGCTGTTCTGGTCGATCGCAACCTCTCGTGTCTGGTGGCTCTTCGGGTCCTTCTCGATGAGCTTGCCGGTCTTTAGTCGCGCGACGGAGTGGCGAATCCACAGAACTCGACGGTCGAGATCGACCGATGACCATCGCAGTCCGCAGATCTCGCCTCGGCGAGCGCCGGTTGCGGCGAGGAGTCTGAACGCGACGTGGTTCTCGGGGTTGCGGCTCTCGGCCGCCTCCCGAAGAAGCGCAGTCACGACGGTCGGAGTTGGCGTGGTCCGAGACTGTCGCGGGACCGCAGGTGGAGTGGCGAGTCGCACGACGTTCCGGTTGGTCCACCCCCACTTCATCGCTTGTTGGAATGCCCCGCCGAGGACTGAGTGGTAGCGCTTGACAGAGCCGGGTGACAGGCCCTTCGCTCGGAGCCGGACGTAGAAGTCGTCGAAGTCCTTGGGTCCCAGATCCTGGATCATCTTGCCGCCGAGGCGGTCGGCAGCGACCTTGCGTGCGATCCCGCGGTAGCTCTCGATCGTGCGGGCCTCACGACCCCGCTGTTCGAGATGGTCGATGTGGGCGAGCAGGAGCCCGGCGACAGACTGGTCGGCGTGGGTCCCGATGGAGTCGACCTCGGCTACGAGTTGGGCGAGTGCCTTGTTGGCGTCTCGCTTGCCGCCGCGGAACGTTCGGCTCACATATCGGGGTCGAGCAGTGATCGGATCGGGCCCTGCATAGGCGCGGAGCTCCCAGTAATCGGGCTGCCGCTTGAGGCGCATGCTCCCTCGTGCCATGAAGTCACTCTAGTGAAATATGGGACAGATATGGGACAAACCCGGAAACCGGCCGGACCCCTCGGGTCCTCATGGCCATCTACCTGGTGTTTCGTGGAGCCCAGAGCGAGAATCGAACTCGCGACCTACGCATTACGAATGCGTTGCTCTACCGACTGAGCTATCTGGGCGCGCTGTGAGCGCAGGGCGTGATGCTATCGGTGGGGTCGGGATCGTCACGACGGTGATTGCGCTGGTGGTGGCGAAAGGGGATCTCGACCATTCCACGTGCCGGTCGAGGCGTACGGCTCGAAGCGGGCGAACATCTCTTCTGCGTACCAGTCCTCGGCGCGCGTGCGCCGCACGACCTCGCGGTGATCAGGCATCGAATAGGCGAAATCTCGTGCAGCAGCGCGCGACTCCCAGAGGCTGAAGGTCGCCAGCGAGCCGATTGGTGTCTCGCCGATTCCCACCACGTCGATCAGACCGGGCGCACGATGCAACTCGGCATCGACGATCTCGCTCGCTTCACCGAATGCTTTCCATGACTGCCGGCGGACGTTCGCCCTGGTGATGATCGCCATCGGTCCGTCACCGGCCCCCTGGTCGAGTCCGAGCATCGGGTCGACGCCCTTCCACGTCCCGTGGCCCCCGACCGAGCGGAGCCGGACGTGCCAACTCTCGCGTGCGCTGCTCCAACGTTGCGGAATGTGACCCTCTGCGAGAAACGCATCGAGATCACGTTCGTCGTCCCAGACAGCGAACAGGGCACTGCGCGACAGGTCGGCGCCACGGCCCGTGTCATCGCCGTTGCCGGTCCCGAGTAGGCGCCAGAAGGCCAAACCCGCCACCCGCCTGAGCCGTACACGGTCGCCACCGAGGCGCGCGAGCACCAGCGGGGTCTTCCACGACGGCTCGCTGACGAGGTGGAACGATGCGATGCGACCCATGCAGCCGCCATGCTGTCACCGATGAGCGTCGATGTGGCAGTCACGGTCGTGGTCGGCTATCTGATCGGGTCGATCCCGTTCGCCAACCTGGTCGCCGCTCGCCGCGCCCGGATCGACCTGCGTGACGTCGGAGACGGCAATCCCGGCTTCTGGAATGCCCGCGAGACGCTCGGCCGCCGAGCTGCGATCCCGGTCTTCATCGGCGACAGCGCGAAGGGTGTGGCCGCCGCACTCATCGGTGCAGCACTCGCCGATCCGGGTGTCTGGGGGCTGGCGTACGTGGGGTGTGGTGCCGCGATGGTGGGTCACTCGTTTCCGGTGTTCGCCCGGTTCCGCGGTGGACGCAGCATCCTCACCTTCGCCGGTGGCGCATCGGTGTTCGCCACGATTCCGTTCCTGATCGCCATCGGAGTGCTCCTCGTCACGTTTGCCGTTCGTCGTTCGTTCGCTGTGGCCGCACGTGTCGGCTTCGTTGCACTGCCGATCGTGCAGATCTTCGTCGAAGGCCCCAATCGCACTGCGGCGACAGGTGCACTGATGACGTTCATCGGGTTGCGGTTCGCAATGGCCGCCTCGGCCGATCGGCGCCGCGACACTGGTCATGTATAGCTGCGGCCGCGCCAGGTCTGACGACCACGTCGGGCGATGCCGCGGGCGATGGCCCCGGCGGCGACGGGGTCGGCGAGCGGGCTCAGCCAGTACGCGGCATCGGTGCGCTCGTACGCGCGTCGGGTGCCGAACAACGTCCCGAGCCGAGTCATGGCGAGAATGACGTCGATCACGTCGCCACGCCTCAACAACAGTCGCGGGATCGGGAGCACCTGGGCGAGCACCACGACAACAAGGTCGAACACCTGACGGTGACGAGGCTCGACACCCGGGAGCGCAAGAGAACGACCCCATCCGTTCCAGGCGTCGCCGAGCGACTCGAACATCCGGACGCTCAACAATTCGCTCGCATCCAGGAAGCCGACACGCTGACCGTCGGTAGCCATGTGGCGTGCCAGCGCGAGGTCTTCCACCACTTCGTTGCGGACGGGCGCCATTCCGCCGGCCGCCAGGAAGGTCGCTCGAGGGACCGCCATGCACTGACCGTTCGCCATCATCCGGTCGGGCTTGGCCGGCGGCGCGCCCGGTGGTCCGAATCGGTACACGAGTGTGGTGAGCATCGCTGGATGCAGCCACCGACTCCCGTGGGTCGGGCACTCGAATCGGCCACCGACGGTCAGCAGGTCGAGTCGATCGGCAACTGCCCGCGCCACGAGCGCTGTCGGCAGTCGGGGATCGGGTCGGGCGTCAGCATCCAGCGTCACGACCCAATCAGAGGTCGCGGCGGACATGCCCTGCTGCAAGGCCCAGGCCTTGCCGGCCCAACCATCGGGCAGCGCCGCGCCGGAGGTGACCGTGGCACCGGCGCGCTGGGCGACCTCAGCGGTGGCGTCGGTCGATTGATCGTCGACCACGATCACCTCGGCGACACCGGGTGCACCGACAATGGCGTCGAGCAGCGGACCGAGTCGCTCGGCTTCGTCTCGTGCGGGAATCACCACACTGATCGACTGCATCGGCGTCAGCGTCGGGCGGACGGGAGCATCGACCGTCGCCGCTCGGGCGAGACGGCCAATGGCAACCGCTCCGGCCGTCGCCCGAACAGCGATCGATGCCAGTCGCACCAGTCGGCGACCATTCACGCGAGATCCTCGGTGATCATCTCGGTGACGATCTTGGCGCTGGTGGTCACCAGTGGAAGGCCGCCGCCCGGATGGCTCGAGCCGCCGACGAGATACAGGCCGGGTCGAGCGCCTCGATTGGCCGGTCGGACGAACGCCGCCCGCTTGCCGTCGGACGAGGTTCCGTAGATCGCGCCACCCGGCGACCGGTAGCGGCGCGCGATGTCGGACGGGGTCATGGTGTGACGGAACTCGAGCCGGGGAGCGAGATCCACGCCTCGATCTGCGAGCCGGTCGAGCACGAGGTCGCCGTACGACTCCGCATCGACCTCGACGTCCGGCGGCGTGTTGACCAGCAGGAACCAGTTCTCGCAACCATCGGGCGCCTGGCTCGGATCGGTCACCGACGACACACACGCATAGATCGTCGGATCGTCGGCGAGTTCGCCGACATCGAGCTGGTCGTACTCGGCGCGGTAGCTCTCGGAGAACCAGACGTTGTGATGTTGGAGTCGCGGAGTGAGGCCGCGCACGCCGACACACAGCACGAAGCCACTCGTGGACCGCTTCGCCCGCCGCACCCGCTTCAACGCGTCGGCGTCGGGAAACAGGTCGGCGTACAAGTGCTCGGCATCGGTGTTCGCGATGACGACGTCAGCGCTGTGGACCGAGCCGTCGGCGAACTCGACACCGGAGACGGTCCCGTTCTCGGAAGCGACGATCCGGACGACGTCGACGCCGGTGTGGATCTCGACGCCGGCCTCGCGCGCAACGCGTTCGAATGCTCCACGAAGGGCATCGAGCCCACCCGTCGGGTACCAGCAGCCGAACCGAGCCTCGATGTGAGGGATGCAGGCGAGTGTGGCCGGAGCGGTGAAGGGCGACGACCCCGAGTAGGTCGCATATCGATCTGCCCACTGGACGAGTCGGGGATCGCTGAAGAACGACTCTGCCGAGCGGTGCAGAGGTCGCAATGGGTCGATCGCCAGGAGATCGAACGGTGAACGCATCCGCTTCGCCAACGCCCACGGATTGGCCATGGGCCCAGCGAAGAATGTCCGCTCGGCCACATCCCAGATGCGACGTCCGCGAGCGTCGAATGCTCGCCACTGCTCGCCGGAGCCGGGTGCGAACTCATCGAACGCGTCAGCCGTGGCGTCGTCGCCGTCGGGCACGATCAACGACGAACCGTCGGACCACCGGTAGCTGAACTGCGGGTCGAGACGGACCATCTCGAGCTGTTCGTCGAGCGTGGTGCCGGCATTGCGGAACACCTCGTCGAACAGGTGCGGCAGCGTGACGAGGGACGGTCCGATGTCGAAGGTGTATCCGTCGCGCTCGTAGGTCGCGAGCTTGCCGCCCACGACGTCGTTGCGCTCGAAGACGGTGACGTGGTGCCCGAGCGCCCGAAGACGTATCGACGCCGTCAACCCCCCGACTCCGCCGCCGATGATCACGATGCGCTTGGCGGTCACTGCCTCGCGCCAGTCTCGTTACAACAGGGGTCTGACCCGTGTTGTAACGCAGGCTCAGCCACGGAGCTTCTCGACGAGAGCTGTTGCCGCGATGGGGAGCATGCCGAGGCCGCCGACGATCGCTACCACGGGGTCACGGAAGTAGCGGGCGAAACCGATCGTCTCCATGACGCCCATGTAGGTGTACGTCCCGACGAGGACGCCATCGGCGTCGTTTGGGTCGTCGGCGGGTG
Organism: Actinomycetes bacterium; assembly: GCA_031426215.1. Classification (GTDB taxonomy): domain Bacteria; phylum Actinomycetota; class Acidimicrobiia; order Acidimicrobiales; family Ilumatobacteraceae; genus Sva-07. The sequence goes on along the minus strand of JANPKU010000080.1, from coordinate 33,421 downwards.
GAAGCGCTGCCTCGAGCAATGCCATCACACCGAGCCCGGTGATGAACCAGCCCAGGTAGTTGGTGAGCGGGATCCCGCGATACATGCCTCGCTTGGCCCACGTCCAATAGCCCTCACCGACCATTTGTGGATCGAGGAACAGATCCCACGCCGTCAGCGCCGCCGACCCGAGCACGATGCGAGTCACCGGCGTGGATCGTTTGCCCAGTGCTGCATGAGCGGTCTCGCGGGCGGGAAGACCAACCGCAAACCAGGCGAGCGGAACGATCGCCGGGACCTGCGCGACCTGCGGACGGAGCGCCGCAGTGTAGCCATAGCGGCCGAACGGGATCGCCGTCGCCGTTCCCACCCGTTCGACCACGGTGGTGCCGATCGCCGTTGCCGCGGCTGCGACTCCGGCGCGCCGCGCTCCCCATCGACGAACAGCGTTCGCTGTCGTGGTGGTGAACGACCCGACGACCACCACGTTCGACAGCACCCGTCTCGTTGGCCCGCCCTGCGGGAACAGCGGCGTGGCGATCATCCCCGCGACGGTCACGACCCCGGCGCCCGCTGCGATCCAGCCAGCCCACCCCCGTTCTCGTGAACAAGATGCGTCCTCAGTCCGCATCTTGTTCACGAGAACGGGATGGGTGGTGGCGGCCGGGGTCACGGGAGCAGGAGCTTGGCAACCATGGTCGCCTTCTCGGTGGTCGACACGCTCGCCCGAGACGTGAACACGTCATAGTCCTGGGCCTCGATCTTGTCGAGAATCCGCCCGTAGAGCGCATGCGCGGCCCCGACACACTTGGCCGAGCGGTCGGGCAGCAGGTCGATGCCGATCTGCGCCGACCGGTACAGCTCGCGGCATCGGTCGATCTCGAAGCGCATCAGCCCGACGAATTCGGGGGTCACTCGTCTGTGGCCGAGTTCGACTCCGAAGCGGTCGGTGTCCTCCAGCGGGACGTACTGGCGGCCCCGGTCGAGATCTTCGTCGATGTCGCGCAGGAAATTCGTGAGCTGGAATGCGTTGCCGAGATCGCGGGCGTGCGGTAACGCCTTGTCGTAGTCGACCGGCTCGAGGATCGGGAGCATCAACTCGCCGATCACCGCTGCCGAGCCGTCCATGTAGACGAGGAGGTCATCCCAGGTGGCGTAGTTCTCGACGGTGAGGTCCATCGTCATCGAGCGCAGGAACCGTCGAAATCCGTCGGGGTCGATGTCGAACGCTCGCACCGTGTGCACGACCGCCTTGAGGACGGGATCGTCCGACTTGCCGGTCTCGAGATCAGCGAAGAACCGGTCACCGAAGTCGGCGAGCGCCGCGGCGCGCACCTCGGTCGGAACATCGCGCCCACCCTGCGACGGGATCTCGTCGACGATGTCGTCGGCGTAACGGGCGAACGCGTAGAGCGCGTGCACGTGGTGCTGTTTGATCTTCGGCAGCACCTTGGTCGACCAGTAGTAGGTGGTGCCATGACGCTTGTTGAACTCGCGGCACAGCTCATAACTCTGGTCGAGCGTGACCGGCCCGGCCGGCAGCATGTGGGTGGTCGGTGTCGGCGGCTTCTTGCCGTGACGAAGCACCGATGTCACCTTCGCCATCAACGTCGCTGCCGTGCGTACTGGTCGACGCGCTCAGCGGCGAGCTTTCCCGACACGAGCACCATCGGCACACCGACACCGGGCAGGGTGGACGACCCGGTGAACACGAGCCCCGGCACCTTCTTGTTGACGTTGTTCGGTCGGAACGGGCCCGTCTGGAAGAACGTGTGCGCAAGCGCGAACGGGGTGCCTTGTTCCATGCCCATGCGCTCCCAGTCCTGAGGGTCGTAGATCTCCTCGACGACCACCTCGGTGGGATACCCGAGTGAGTCGACGCGAGCGCGCAGACTGTCGACGATCGTGTCGCGTTCCTTCGACCAGTCGATCGTGCCACTGAGGTTCGGGGTGGGTTCGAGCACGTAGATGCTCGAGTGGCCTTCGGGCGCGAGCGAGCGGTCGTCGAGGCTGTGCAGCGTGACCAGGATCGACGGGTCAGGCATGCGCACCCCGTCGTGGATGAGCGCCTTGAACGAACCGTCCCAGTCCTCACCGAAGTGGATGTTGTGATGGCTCGCGTCGGCTGGCGGCATGCCCTTCACGCCGGCCACCCAGAGCAGACACGACGGCGAGTACTGGCCCTTGCGGGCGGCCCGAGGAGCGTCGATGCCCGGCAACAGCTCGCGGTAGGCGACCGGAAGGTCGACGTTGCACACGACGGCGTCAGCGTCGAATCGTTCGGAGCCCCCGATCTCGACTCCGGTGACGGCGCCCCCGGGCTTGCGCAGGATGCGGGTGACCGGTGACGAATAGCGGATCTCGACGCCGGCATCGGTGACCGCGTCGGCGAGCCCGGCGGCCATCATGTGCATGCCGCCTTCGGGAACGAACACGCCCTCGACGGAGTCCATGTAGGTGATCACCGCGTACAGCGCGAGCGCTTCGTATGGCGCAAGACCGGCGTACATCGACTGGAAGCTGAAGATGCGCTGCAGTCGGTCGTCATCGAAGAACGACGCCACCTTCTTGCCCAGCTTGCCGAAGCCGCCCATCTTGACGAGTTCGAGGCCTGACTTCCACGGCTTGATCAGATCGAGCGGACTGTCGAAGTTGGCGTCGATGAACGAGTCCATCTCGGCTCGGTACAGCTTTTCGAGCCAGTCGCAGAATCGGCCGAAGGCTTCGGCGTCCTTCGGCCCGGAGAACTCGCGGATCTCCTGGGTCATGGCTTCACGGCCGTGGCGCACGAAGAGCGTGGAGCCATCGGCGTACACGGCGCGATACATCGGGTCGACGGGGTTGACGGTGATGTAGTCCTTCATCTCGGCGCCCGCAGCGTTGAAGGCATCCTCGAGAAGGTTGGGCATGGTGAGCACCGTGGGACCGTTGTCGAGACGGAACCCCTGCTCGGTGATCATCCCGGCCCGACCGCCAGGGATGGCGTCGCGCTCGACGATGGTCACCTCGTGGCCAGCCTTTGCCAAGTGGGCGGCGGCCGACAGACCGCCGAGGCCGGCTCCGACGACGACGACCTTCACTGTGTGCTCACCTTCATTAGACACTCCTCCAGCTGACGTACTCGGCGAGCTCGATGAGCTCGGACTTCGCAATGTCGACGATCGGTGCGTCCTCGATGGCTGCAATCGCTCGCTCGGTGATCTCGGTGATGTGGGCTTCGAGTTCGTCGAGAGCACCTGTGTCGATGATCGTCTGTTGAATTCGGGCGACACCGTGGCCGTCGAGGTCGGGCGCTCCCACCCCGGCGAGCACTGCGAGCTGCGCTGGATCGGCCGATCGCACAGCTCGCGCCAGCAGCGGTGTGGGCTTGCCTTCACGCAGATCACCGCCGACCGACTTCCCGGTGAGGCTCTCCTCGCCGAAGGCGCCCATCACGTCGTCGCGCATCTGGAAGGCGTCGCCGAGCGGGAGACCGTATGCGCTGAGAGCGGGGAGCAACTCGTCCTCGCGCTCTGGCGCGGCGAGTACGGCCCCGAGATGCAACGGCCGCTCGATGGTGTACTTTCCCGACTTGTACCGGCAGATTCGTTCGGCCTTGTCGACGTCGCGGATGCTCTGGACCGATCCGAGGATGTCGAGGAATTGGCCGATGTTCAGCTCGATGCGCAGTTCGTTCCAGATCCGCATGGCCTCGGGCGGAGCACCCTCCATCAGGCGGTCGGCGTACACGAACGCCAGGTCGCCGACCAGGATGGCCACACCCTCGCCGTAGCGACGCGATTCACCGACCCAGCCATGCGCCGCGTGTTGCTCAGCGGCGAGCGTGTGCGTGGTCGGCTGTCCTCGGCGGGTGACGGCATCGTCCATCACGTCGTCGTGGAACAGGGCGAACGCATGCATCAGTTCGAATGCGGCACCGGCGTCGACGTCGATCTGGTCATCGGTGCCGCCACCGGCACCCACGTATCCCCAGTGGGTGAACGCCGGACGCAGCCGCTTTCCACCGGACATCACCAGTCGGCGGATCTCATCGATCGGCTGGGCGAGGTCGGCGTCGAACGCCACCCAGCGCTCACGCTCGGCGCTCAGCAGTTCATCGAGCCGAGCCTCCACCCGATCGGCGATCGATCGGAGGCTGGTTGGGGCGTTTCCAGACATCTTGTTTCCAGGTTACTGCTGTGTCAGCTGGCCCGCCCCGACGTGCATCGAGACACCACCCGGTTCGGACGTGTCCGTCGGCACGTGGCAGGGTGTGCCGATGGGCGCCGTGACCGTCACCGTCGAGGCCTACAACACGGCCACCGACTCGACGAATCGTATGCACGACGACTCGGTTGCGCAGACCTACGGGTTCCGAGGTGGACTGGTTCCCGGCGTAGATGTGTGGGCGTACATGACCCAACCGTGTCTCGATCGCTGGGGTGCTCCGTTCCTCTCGGCCTCGACGATGGAGGCCCGTTTCGTTTCGCCGGTGTACGACGGCGAACTGGTCGAGGTCCGTCTCGACGACGACGGATCGTTGACGGTGACCGGTCGCGACGGCACGGTGCGCGCAACAGGTCGGGCAGCGCTCGACGAGTTGCTGCCACCGGTGGTCGACGTATCCACTGCTCCACGACCCGATGCAGTGCCACCGGCGACCGCTGCGCTGCTCGCAGACGGCACCACCCTGGGCACGTTGGAGTTCACGTTCCGGCGGGCGCCCGCTGCGGTGTATCTCGCCGAGGTCCGCGACGAGCACGACGTCTACGAAGGCGGCGCCGTGTGCCATCCCGGTTTCTTGGCTCGGCAGGCCAACTCGGTGCTCCATCTCAACGTCGAGTTGGGGCCATGGATCCATGTCGGCACGCGTGCCCGACACCGTGGCCTCGTTCGTGACGGAGACGCAGTGCAGGTCCGCGGGCGGGTTGCCGCCGAGTACGAACGAAAAGGGCACCGCTTCGTCGATCTCGACGTCGAGGTGACGGCCAATGGCGTCGCAGTGTGGAGTGCGCTCCACGCCGCCATCTGGCAGCCCCGAGTCGACTCACCGAAATGAAACCGTGGGGTCTGACCCGTCGGTTTCATTTCCTCGGTCACGGTTCAGGGTCGGCGATGGCGTCGAGATCGGCGGTGACCTGTTCGATTCGTAACTGGGCAGCGGAGATCTTCGAGCGGCAGAGCGTGATGAGTTGCGATGCACGCGCGACCCGATCGGCCAGGTGGTCGACGTCGACATCGGACCCTTCGAGTTCGCGCAGGATCGAGTCGAGTTCGCCGAGTGCATCGGTGTAGCCGGGGGTGGGTCCGTCAGTCATGGGGTCAGTCCTCCTGTTGCGTGCGTTCATGGGGGTCGTGGTGCGTGATGCCGTCGGTCGAGGTCGTGGTCATCATGCCGGTCATCGTGCCGGTCATCGTGCCGGTGATCGTGCTGGTGATCGTGCCGTCGGCGAGCGAAGTGGTGATCGTGTCGTCGACGCCGAGATCGGCGACCGAGCGCAGGATCGTGCCGTCGGAGCGTCGGGTGATCGACCAGCCGCGGGCCAGCTGGACCGCAGGATCGACGCCGGCGACGCGTGCTGCGATCACGTCGAGACGATTGCCGGATCGCTCGATGATCGCACGTGCCCTGGTGAGGACCTGTTGCTGTGCATCGAGGAGGCGTCGATCGGCCTGAGTGAGGGATGCGGGTGCGGTGCGAGCAAGGGTGTGGACCCGCAGGCCGAGTCGCTCGTCGGCGCGTTCGACTGCAGCGTGAGTGCGCCGGACGATGCGGTGGGCGGTCTCGGACAGCTCGGTGGTGGCGGCGTTGAGTGCACTCGTGCTCTCTCGCATGATCGAGGCGAAGGCTGCTTCGGTGTCTGCGGAGTACCGCGCCGCGCGGGAGATCAACTCGCCGGCGCATGCGGTGGGTGTCTTGAGCGTGGTGTGTGCGACTTCGTCGGCGACGCTGCGGTCGATCTCGTGGCCGAGTCCGGTGAGTACGGGGATCGGTGACGTTGCGATGGCGCGGGCGATTCGCTCTGCGTCGAACACGGCCAGTTCGTTGCGGGCACCTCCGCCCCGGATCACCACGACGGCATCGAGGTCGATTCGCCGCGACAGTGTGACGATGGCAGCAGCAACCGTGTCCACTGCGAATTCGCCTTGCACTCGGGTGTCGATGACGGTGAGCACGAAGCCCATGGCGCTGCGTTGGAGTTCGTCGTGGAAGTCGTGCCACGCCGCGGTGCCGACGCTCGTGACCACACCGACTCGCAACGGGATCGGCGACAGCACCCGGCGTTTGTTCTCGTCGAGGAGCCCGTCGGCGACGAGCCGTCGGATCACGTCGTCGCGTGACGCAGCGATGTCGCCGAGCGTGTACTTCGGGTCGATACCGGTCATCTTCAGACCGATCCGACCATTCGGTGCGTAGTAGTCGAGGTAACCGAACACCCGCACCTTCATGCCGTCGCCGAGTCGGAGCCGGTGTTTCTGCAGCATCGGGCGCAGCCGCATACGGGCATTGGCGAAGAACTGGACGTTGACGACGGCCTGCCCTCGTCGGTTTCCGCCCGGTTCTGATGTGTCGGCGTCGTCGACGAGCGTGAAATAAGCGTGTCGGCCACGATCGCTCCACCCGGTGATCTCACCGCGGACCCACACACCATCGGAGAACCCCCGACGCAACGTGTCGTTGATGGCGTCGGCGAGTTCACCGACCGAGTACGTGGGGTTCGCTGCGTCGTCGAGTTCGTCGTCGCCGAAGTCGAACGCGGGCTGGCTCACGGGCCCGATTCAATCAGTCGGCAGCCGCCGGCGGTGATTCGATGGTGATGCGAGGTCGGTCATGCGCCGAGCATCCGAATCGTGCCGCCGGGCGGCGTGTCGGTGTCGTCATCGGCGACATCATCGCGAACGATGGATGTCGCGAACAGTTCCCCGTCGACGGGGAGGTTGCGCTGCAGCCGGAGCTCGTCGAGCTGACGCAGCGGCTTCTCGAGCTGGCGGCGGCGTGGGCCGGTGAGCTGTTCGAAGGCCCGATCGACCTGGTCGAACTTCTTCTTCACCGAGTCGACCTGCTCGTTGTACTTGCGCCACTGGGCACCGAACGTGCCGAGCAACTGGAGAATCTCTTCGCTGGTCTGTTCGATCATGAAGTTGTCGAACGCTTGGCGGATCACCCCGAGGAACGCGAACAGTGTGAGCGGCGAACACAGCACGACCTTCTGGCCCATTGCCTCGTCGAGGAGGCTGGCGTCGTGTTCGTGGATGAATCCCGTGAGCTGCTCGTTGGGGATGAACAACAGCACGTAGTCGACCGATGGGGTGTCGCTCTCGCCCGAATAGTCGCGTTTGGCGAGCTCTCTCACCCGCAGGCGAACGTCGGCGAGAAACCGCTTGAGATGGACGTCGCGCTCGGCGTTGGTGTCGACTTCGAGATAGCGCAGGTACGAGGCCATCGGAAACTTGACGTCCATGTAGAGCGCGTGGCCCTTGGGCATGGGGAACGTGTAGTCGGGGCGACCGGTGCCGCCTTCGATCTGGGTCTGTTTGACGTAGTTGAGATTCTCGATGAATCCGGCGAGACGCAGCACGTCTTCGGCCATCCGTTCACCCCACTGCCCACGCGCCTGGGGATTGGCGAGCGCCTCGCGCAGCGCCCGCGTCGAGTCGGCCAGGGTGTTGGCGATCTCGGCATGGGCCTGCAACGAGTTGGTGACCTGCCCGAAGTTCTCGGCGGACGAGCGCCCCAGTGTGATGACCATCTCGCTCAACTTGGCGAGTTCGGTGCGCATCTCGGCGTGCACCTGGTCGAGACGAGAATCGATGACGTCCTTCTTGGAGGTGAGTTCGGCACTGGTCTGCTCTCGAGCGGCGAGCGCCATCGCTCCGAACTGTTCGCGCTGCAGGATTGCCGTCTGCTGCAATGCGGCGCTGACGGCGGCGTCACGTTCGGCGGTCGCCTGGTCGCGAACCTGGGCGACGGCGTTATGCACTGCCGCGTCGACCGCATACTGCAGCGATTCTGCGGTGGCGGCACGTTCGTCGGCGTGCGCTGCCAGATCGGCCTCGGTGCGGCGAACAGCGAACAGATATCCGCCCACGGCGGCCCCGACGGCCAACACGACAGCGACGATGAGCAGTGCGATCTCCATGCATCCCATGATGACGTGGGGGTACCACAGAGTTCGCGGATGCCCTCGGCCATGCTCACGCTCCCCCGGCTATCGTGCGCGTGACGGCCATGTTGATCGACATCCAGTTCAGTTCTGCACACAACGACTGGTCGCAGTTGCGCGACTCGGTGTTGCAGGCCGAGAGCGACGGCTACGACACGACCTGGGTCTTCGATCACTTCGACGGCAAGGTCCTGGCGGGCGACCGTGACGTGCTCGAGTGTTTCACGCTGCTCGGCGCGCTTGCGTCGATCACGAGCACGATCGGTATCGGGTCACTCGTTGCCAATGTCGCCAACCGCCATCCTGCGGTGCTCGCTGCCGCGGCGGCCAGTGTGCAGCGAATCAGTGGGGGTCGATTGCACCTTGGTATCGGCGCAGGCGCAGCCCCAGGGACGCGGTGGGCTCGGGAACACGACGATCGGGGTATCGAACTCCTCGCTGACATCTCGGACCGTCACGCTGCAGTCGTGCGCCAGATCGAGTTGCTGAGGCCGATCGACGGTCTGCCCGTCATCGTGGGCGTCAACAGCATCGAACTTGCCACGATTGCCGGAGCGCTCGCAGACGGGGTCAACGTGCGTTTGACGAGTCCCGGCGCCCCGAGTCAGGTGGCTGCGGCGCGCGTAGCGGCCGGGGACCGGAGTTTCGAGGTGTCGGGTTGGTGCTTGTTCGATGACGTCGAGTCTCGCGTGGTGGCAGATGAGCTCGAACTCGATCGGTTGATCCTGACCCGACTCGATCGGCTGGATCGCACCGATTCGTGATCAGCGGGCGTCGTCGAGGAAGCGCCAGGCGGCGGGCAGCATCGCTCCGGCGAGCAGCGCTTTGAACACGTCGCCGACGAGGAATGGGGCGACGCCGAGCGAGATTGCGCTCGGCTCGCCGGCCGCGGCGGTGAGCGGGAGCCCGAGGTCGTAGGCCAGCCAGCCGGCACCGATGGCGTAGATGATCATCGTGCCGGCGATGAAGGCGGGAACCGAGGTCGACAGCTTGCGATCCTGACCGTGCTCCGCCATCAAGCCGACGACGAACGCAGCGACGATGAACCCCACGAGGTAGCCGGCTGTGGCGCCGGTGGCTGCGGTCCAGCCCCCGGCACCGTCAGCGTAGAACGGAAGCCCGATCGCTCCGAGGGCCACGTACAGCAGCATCGACAACCCGCCGCGCCGGCTGCCGAGCACGCCGCCGGCGAGCAGGACCGCAAAGGTCTGCCCGGTGAGCGGAACCGGGGTGAACCCGAGTGGGATCGAGATCTGTGCGGCCGCTGCGGTCAGCAGCGCGAACCCGACGATGGCGACCGCGTCTCGGACCCGGCTGCGATCGATCAGGTCGAGCAGTGTGGATGGTGCTGGCGGAGCGAGTGCGATGGACATCGGCGAGATTCTGACCGATTCGGTCGAGATTGTTCAAGCCGTCAGCGAATCGGGATGGTGAAACACCGCTCGGCGAGCGTGCCGAGCGCGTAGGTCTCGTAGTCGATGCCGAAGTCGCTGTACAGGCCGCGACACGACTCGCTCCATGCCAGCGCGCTCGGCGTCGACATCCGGTGCACCACCTGCATGATCCCGCCCTCGTACACCCGGTAGTCGGCCCAGGTGCCCGGAAAATCCTTCGTGCAACCGATCTCGATCGAGGGCACACAAGAGTTGGTCATCGGACGTACACGGTGGCGATGCGTGTGTCCTGCCGCATAGGCGACGACGCCGACTCGCCGGGCGACGAGCGCGTCGAGTGCATCGCTTGCGTCGGGGTGCAGGCCGAAGTAGTCGTCGCCGCGTTTAGAGTGAGGGCTGCTGGCGATCCACTGCTGGTGGTGACCCATCACGAAGACGGGACGGTCGGCGCCTGCGCAGTGATCGTCGAGCCAGTCAATCTGTTCGTTGGTGATCCTGCCGGTGGTTGCGCCGGGAATCGCCGTGTCGAGCAGGGCAACGATCACCCCTGGCAGCTCGATCCAGTGATCACCGGCGTACTCGGCTTGGTGTTGGTATGCGTCGTGGTTGCCGCGCACCACGTGCAAAAGGTGGCCGAACGTGGCCCGATAGCACGCCTCGAAGGCATCCCATTCGGCACGGGTGCCAGCGGCGGTGAGGTCGCCCTTGACGATCACAGCGACAGGATCGATGGCCCCGATTTCTTGCGCTGCGGCCAGGTTCATCACTTCGGGATACGGCTCCGCGCCGGGTTCGGCGCGTCGGATCGGGCCGTCGCTCAGATCGTCGATCCGGCCGGCTTCGACCTCACCGAAGTGCACGTCGTTGACCGTGGCGAACCGGCACAACAGCTCACCGTCAGGTCGAGGGAGCGTGCGCACCGTGATGCCGTCGAGGTCGTGCACCGTGTCTGGTGTCAGTGCGTCGTAGCGGCGCACTTCGAGACCGTCGTGGATGACGACGAGGTCGTCGGCGACGGTGGTGATGTCCATGGTGCCGGGCGGTGTTCAGGTCGCTGGAAATTCAGGCCTCGACGACGATCGAGTTGACGACCTTGTCGTGCCAGGTCTGCTTCTTGTCGTCCCACAGCATCCAGAGATAGCCGAGATAGAGGATCTGACCTGAGATGAAACTCGCAAACAACTGACGACCGAGTGCCCGCCCGAATCCGATCGGGTCGCCCGTGGTCTCGCCGACCACCTTGATGCCGACGATCTTGCGTCCCCAGGTCTGCCCGGTCTTGCCGAGCGCCCGCAGGTAGATGAACGCAACCACCAGGACGCCCAGGATGATCAAAGCGATCCCGCCGGCGATCATGCCGCCATCGGGTGAGCCATCCGGGCAGACGACCTCGTCGTTGATGGTGACGCAGTCCTGGAACGAGGCCCCGATGAGGATGCCTCCAGGAATGACGAAGACCGCCATCAGTAGCCCGTACAACAACCCGTCGAGCAGGAACCCTCCGAGGCGAGTACCGAACGAGGCGCGCTCCCCGCCGACCGGCGGGGCAGCGTAACCGTAGGGGGGATATCCGGGTGCGGTGGCGACGCCGCCCGGCGGTGGTGGAGGCGGTGGTGTGCTGAAACCGGGCTGCAGCGTGCCCGAGGGTGGCGGTGGAGGCTGCGAGCCCTGGCCTGGAGGCGGAGGGGGCGGTGTCATTGCCATGTGCAGAGTGTGCCACGTCGCCTGTCTCCGTATCGACGATGTCCGAGAGCGCTCAGCGGAACGGACGGTCGCGGCGAGCCGACACCGGTTTCGCCCACCAGCGTCCGCTGAATCGCCACGCGGTGGTTCTCCCGGGAGCGGTGTCGGCGGCGATCATCGGCTTGGGCCAGAGTGCTTCCACAGCCGCCATGATCGCAACGGCTTCCTCGTCACTCGGGTTCGACTCGGACATGGTGGCGACGATACGAGTTTCAGCCACCGGCCACCTCGTCGTCGATCGACCAGGTGGCGCGAGCTGGCCGGGTGACCACGGTGCCGGCAGCGTTGTCGTGGAAGGTTCGCCGCTGGGAACTGCCGAGCGCCACGAGGAATCCGATGAAGAAGATCGACGACACCCAGTAGCGCAGGACGAAGCGCAGACCTGCGTCACCAGCGGGCACCATGCGGCCATTTCGGGCGTCGACCACCTTGGTCCCCGTGATCCGATTGCCGAACCATTGACCGGTCGACGACACCGCTCGCCCGTAGGACAACGTGGCCCCGACGAAGCCGGCGACCATCACGAGCACGCCGAGGACGATCAGCGGCGTCGAACCGAGGAAGATCAAGACCATTCCCGGTACCAGACAGAGCGCCACGACGAGGTTGTCGATCACGAGCCCCCCGAGGCGTGCGCCGTACGAGGCGAGTTCCGGGTCGAAGTCGATGCCCCCGTCCGACTCGAGGTGGGTCACGTCGGTTCGTTCAGGGCGATCGACGTCGGTCGACTTCGTGAGCGGCGCACCGACGCCCGGCGCCGTGGCGTCGTCGTCGGTGATCCGTGCCAACAACGCTGCGAGGTCGTCGTCGGTTGCGGCCGATGTCGGCCCGGACGGCACCACAGGCGTGGACTGCGGCGGAGTGGACGACGGCGGAGTGGACGGCGGCGGAGGTGGAGCTGACGGCCGCGGAGGAGTCGGCGGCGGCGTTGGTGGCGGCGTTGATGGTGGCGGCGGCGGCGGAGCAGGCGGCGGAGGTGGTGTCGGTCGTCCGGCGTTCGGCAGTGGAGGTGGTGACACCACCGTGGGCGACTGCCCCGAGGAAGGTGGTGGCGGTGGCGGTGGTGCGGCCGGTGGTGGCGACGGTGGCATGGGGGTACCGGACAGAGGGGGCTGTCCAGGCACCAACGAGCCGTCGCTCATCTCTGGTCGCTTCCGGTCACAGTGGGACGTTGCCGTGCTTGCGCCGCGGCAGTTCCTCTCGCTTGGTGGCCAGCATCCGCAGCCCGGCGACCAGCTTCTGGCGGGTCTCTGCCGGGTCGATCACGTCGTCGATGTAGCCGCGCTCGGCAGCGGCGTAGGGCGAGGCGTACTTGTCGGTGTACTCCTGCACCAGCTCGGCACGGCGAGCGACCGGGTCGGCGGCCTGCTGCAGCTCGCGTCGATACACGATCTCGACGGCGCCCTGCGGGCCCATCACGGCGAGTTCGGCGGTCGGCCAGGCAAACGCGAGGTCGGCGCCGATCGACTTGGAGTTCATCACGACGTAGGCACCACCGTAGGCCTTGCGGGTGATCACCTGGATGCGCGGCACGGTCGACTCGCAGTAGGCGTAGAGCAACTTGGCGCCATGACGGATGATGCCGCCGTACTCCTGGTCGACGCCGGGGAGGAAGCCGGGCACGTCGACGAAGGTGATCAACGGGATGTTGAATGAGTCGCAGGTCCGAACGAACCGAGCAGCCTTCTCGGACGATTCGATGTCGAGCACGCCGGCGAGCACCTTGGGCTGGTTGCCGACGATGCCGACAGGGCGACCGTCGATGCGAGAGAACCCGCACACGATCGACTTGGCCCAGTGGGGGAAGTATTCGAAGAACTCGCCGTCGTCGACGACGTGGCGGATCACTTCGGTCATGTCGTACGGCAGGTTGGCGCTGGGCGGCAGGATGCTGCGCAGTTCCGGACACAGGCGATCGGGATCGTCGCCGAGATCTTCGATCGGTGGCTCTTCGAGGTTGTTCGAGGGCAGGAACGACAGCAGGAAGCGAACGTCGTCGAGGCACGACTTCTCGTCAGCCGACACGAACGTGGCGACACCCGACTTGGTGGCGTGGCTCATCGCACCGCCGAGCTCCTCGAGCGTGACGTCTTCACCCGTGACGGTCTTCACCACATCGGGGCCGGTGATGAACATGTGGCTCGACTCACGCACCATGAAGATGAAGTCGGTCATGGCCGGGCTGTACACGGCGCCGCCGGCACACGGGCCGAGGATCACCGAGATCTGCGGGACGACACCGGACGACAACACGTTGCGGTGGAAGATCCCACCGTAGGAGGCGAGGCTGACCACGCCTTCCTGGATGCGGGCCCCGGCGCCGTCGTTGAGGCCGATCACCGGTGCGCCGACCTTGAGTGCGAGGTCCATCAACTTGTGGATCTTCTCGGCGAAGACTTCGCCGAGGGCGCCACCGAACACGGTGAAGTCCTGTGAGAACACGAAGACCTTACGACCGTCGACGGTGCCCCAGCCGGTGATGACACCGTCGGTGTACGGGCGGTCCTCGAGGCCAGAAGTCAGCGCACGGTGGCGGGCAAGCATGTCGAGTTCGTGGAACGAGCCCTCGTCGAGGAAGTAGTCGAGCCGCTCGCGCGCGAGCATCTTGCCCTTCTCGTGCTGGCGGTCGACCGATCGCTGCGAACCGGCGTGCATGGCCTGCTCTCGCCGTTCGGCCAGGTCGGCGAGCTTCTCCTGCATCGGATTCGTCACGCTTGGCAAGTTACTGGCTGCCGGCCCCTTGCGGAAGATCGACCAGACTGCATGCATGGCAGATGCGCATCCGAACCCGCCCGTCGCGGCAATGCGGTTGCCGTTCCAGCCTCCGCTCGAACCGATGCTCGCGAAGCTGGCGCGATCGATTCCGGAGGGCGACGGTTGGCTGTTCGAGCCGAAGTGGGACGGCTTCCGCTGCATGGTGTTCCGCGACGGCGATCACCTCGAGTTGATCTCCCGGAAGCTGCGACCACTCGGTCGGTATTTCCCCGAGTTGCACGAACCGCTTCGCGCTGCCCTGCCGGAGCGGTGTGTGGTCGATGGTGAGATCGTCGTCGCCAGCCCCGACGGGAACGGGCTCGACTTCGATGCGTTGTTGCAGCGCATCCATCCCGCCGAGTCCCGCATCAACAGGTTGGCCGTCGAGACGCCGGCGTCGTTCGTCGCGTTCGATGTGCTTGCTCTCGACGACGCGTCACTGCGCGACGAACCGATGGTCGACCGTCGTGCCGCGCTGATCGATGCCCTCACCGAGAACGACGTGATCCACGTGACCCCGGCCACGACCGACCACCTGGTTGCCGACGACTGGTTCCACCGGTTCGAAGGAGCGGGTCTCGATGGCATCGTCGCCAAGCCACTGGACGGCACCTATCAGCCGGGCAAGCGGGCGCTGATCAAGGTGAAGCATCAACGCACCGCCGACTGTGCGGTCGCCGGGTACCGCATCCACAAGGACGGCCTCGGGGTCGGCTCGCTCCTGCTCGGCCTGTTCACCCCCGACGGCGACATGCATTCCGTGGGCGTGGCAGCGTCGTTCTCGGCCAAACGTCGCGCCGAGTTGCTGACCGAACTCAAGCCACGAACCGATGGTGCGCTCGACGGTCATCCATGGCGTCAATGGGCCGAGAGCGATGGTGACACCGCCGGGACGGCGACCAGCGGTGGCAGTCGGTGGAACGCTGGCAAGGACCTGTCGTTCGTGCCGATCCGAATGGGGCTGGTGGCAGAGGTGTCGTTCGGTCAGCTCGAGGGCCGACGGTTCCGGCACGGTGTCGGGTTCCTGCGCTGGCGACCCGATCGCACACCGGAGTCGTGCACCTACGAGCAACTTGATGTAGCCGATCCGGTGTCGTTCCGCGATTTCGTCACCACGAGCGGCACGTGAAACAACCGAGGGCCCAGACCCCTCGGTTTCATTTCACGGCTGTGTGGTCGGTTGGGTGATCGGCGGGATCGTCACCACGGGCGGCGTGGTCAGCTCCGCGACCGCTTCGGTGCCGTCGGCGTTCTGGATCGTGAAGCCCTGCGGTGGACTGGTGAACACGCCGGTCGGGGTCACCGCATTCACCACCAGGGTCCAGTCGCCGGCAACCGTCAATGGCAGGCCCTGCTCGCCCTCGGGGAGCACGGCCACTCCGACTCCGGTGAGCGGAACGGGTTGGGTGATCGTGCCGATGGAGTCGTTGGCCGGTGCGGTCAGCACCACCTCGAGCCCGGACAGTCCGTCGTCGGGGGCGTCGACCTGGACCGCCATTCCCGACAGTCCCACTCGATCGTTGGTCAGGCGTACGGTGACGACGAAGTCGGCTTCCGGCGCGTCGACGGTGACGGCAATCGCGTAATCGATGTCTGGACCAGCTGCGACATTCGGTGGTGCGAGCGAGAGCAGCCAGGCACTCATCGCGAGGACGACGACACCTGCCGCTGCTTCCACCCCGAACGCACGTCGGAGGCGGTCGGCCATCGGAACGGTCATCTCGTTGGCGCGCGCCAGACGTTGGTTGACGAACTGGCGGGCCGAGACGGCGACGAAGATCATGCCTGCCACCGCCAGGGTCTTGAGCAGGATCACGCGGCCGTGCGAGGTGCCGAACAGATCGCCACCGTCGAGCAGGATCATCTGGATGATGCCGGTCAGGATGGTGGTGCCGATGGCAAGGTTCGACAGGCGACCGAAACCGCGCACCGCGTGCACGAGATCCTCTTCACCGGGCCCGGCGAGCACGACTCGGGCGAGCAGCACCACCCCACCGAGCCAGACTGACATCGCGAGTGCGTGGATGATCGACATCGGCACGCCGATGATCGCCAAGTCCATGTTGGTGCGACTGAAACCGATCGTGGCGACCGCCAGTGCCGGGATGCCGAGCGCCGCCATCTGCGTGACCGGATCGATCACACGGTCAGGACGAAATGCCACCCACGCACAAGCGATCACGAGCACGAACCGCGCCACGGCGGCGATCCCCGGCACGCCGGCATCGAACAGGTCGACCCAGTTCGCCGGATTGAATCCGCTACCGAGGCCCGAGCCGGTCACCGCCGCCGTGGCGGCAGCGACGTACAGCAAGCTGCCAACGAACGCGATGATCCACACCGCCCGGATGAACCGGATGGTCACGAGGTATTCGACGCCCTCGGGCCATGCTGCTGCAATCACCACGAGCGACCCGAGCAACACGGCGAGACCGAAGACCGAGATCAGACGGCCCAGCCAGAGCGGTCCCTGGCCCGCGTCGACGTCGGACAAGTTCGCGATGTCACCGGTGCCGGTCGTCGAGGTCGAAGTCGGTGCCGCGTCCGTCGCAGTGGTGTCGCCCGTGGTCGGCTCGGATGTCGGTGTCGTCGCCGCCGCAGCCGGGTCGTTCTCGATCGTGAACGTGACATTGCCCTGACCGTTGGGTGAGCCTTCCGCGTCGCTGACCACGTACGCAGCGACGCAGGCGCCCTTCGGGAGCGGGTCGATGACCTCGGCGGTCATGGTGAGGCGATCGTCGCTGACCTCGCGTGGACCTACGGTGAACAGCTCGGTACAGGTCAACGTGATGGTGTTGACCTCGCCCAGCGCCTCGCTGAACGTGAACGAGATCGTCGCAGGCGACTCCGACAGTGCGGTGCCGTCGGCCGGATCGGACGACACCAGCGAGTTCTCTGCGGCGGCGCTGCCGGGCAGCAAGCCGACGACGCCGATGAGCGCCAATGCGGCACCAGCGATGGCGCGGCTGAGCCACCTGGCGGCTCGGGGTGGTGTTCGCTCGTTCACGATCGCCCGAGGCTAGTGGCCCGTTGCCACATCAGCCGGCGCACCCGGCGGCCGGCATCGCCGGTGCACGATTGGCGACCGCGTCGTCCGGTGTCGTCAGACCTCGCCGCGTCGGCATCCGGGCGCCCCCATCTCGACGACGAGGTCGTTGCGACCTCGGATCAGTTCACCGACCCGCACAGTGAGCGCACCGAGCTCATCGTCGCCGGCGGTAGCGATCGATCGCCACGTCGCAGCCTGCTCGTCGGTGTTGCGGATGAACAAACGATGATCTTCGCCGATCTCGCCGGGCACGTCGAGGGCTCGAGCTCGTTCGGCTTCGTTGTCGATTGCGCTTGCGGCACTCGTGGCGAACTCGGCGACGGTGATCTGCTCGGGGGGGAGCGGAAGCGCTTCGAGCGTGGCAGTCGTCTCTGCGCACACCGCCTCGAGCGTCGCGGTGTAGTCGGCAACCGTGATCACAACGGGTTCGCTGCTACACGACGTCACCAGGGCGACCGCAGCGATCAACGTCACTGCGCCCGTTCTCCTTGCCGTCATCGCGTGGATGCTACGGCCGCGCGCCGAGCCCGGACAGCTCCACTTCTGCCGACACCCGCTGGCTGTGGCGTCGCTATCGTGGCGGCGATGGCCACCCAGTCGCTCTACCGCCGCTACCGGCCCCGCCGATTCAGCGAGGTGAAGGGACAGGACCACGTGGTTCGCGCATTACGCACGTCGGTCGCCGAAGGGCGCGAAGGCCAGGCCTACCTCTTCTCGGGACCACGCGGCACGGGCAAGACCACCTCGGCACGAATCCTGGCGAAAGTGCTCAACTGCGAGAATCCCCAGGACGGCGAGCCGTGCTGCGAGTGTGAGTCGTGCCTGGCCGTCGAACGCGGTGTCAGCTACGACGTCCACGAACTCGACGCAGCGAGCAACAACGGCGTCGACGCGATGCGTGACCTGATCGAGAAGGCCTCTCTCGGTACCCCCGGACGCCACAAGGTGTACATCCTCGACGAGGTCCACATGCTGTCTCGGGCAGCCGAGGCGGCATTGCTGAAGACGCTGGAGGAGCCGCCTCCGCACGTGGTGTTCGTGTTGGCGACGACCGACCCGCAGAAGATGTCCGACACCATCCGCAGCCGCACGCAACACCTGCAATTCCGTCTGCTGCCCGCCGACACCCTGGCCGAACACGTTCGGTGGGTTGCAGCCGATGCGGGTCTCGACGTGAGCGAAGCAGCGTTCGAGCAGGCCTTGAGTCGTGGCGGTGGATCGGCACGCGACACGCTGTCGGCGCTCGAGTTGGTCGCCAGTACGGGCGACGAGGGAATGCAGGTCGTGCCCCTCGACGAGTTCGTCGAGGCGATGATCTATCGCGATCCGGGCCGCGGGCTCACCGTGATCGCTCACGCGATCACGAGCGGAATGGATTCGCGGACGCTCACCGAGGAACTCATCGGGTTCCTGCGGAACGGTTTCCTGGCGTTGATGGCGCCGGAACTCGTGCAGGCGCCATCCAATGGTCTCGATGCCCTGGCCGCCCAGTCGCAGCGGCTCGGAGCGGCGGGGCTCGTTCGTGGCATCGAGATTCTCGGGGCGTCATTGGCGGAGATGCGCCATGCACCCGACCCGCGAGTGTTGCTCGACGTCGCTGCGGTGCAGCTCACGGCCGACAGCGTCGGCAACGACACCGACGCCCTCGTGCGTCGTATCGAACGCCTCGAGCAGCAGATCGCAGCAGGGGTGCCTGCGCCGGTCGAATCGAAGCCGCCCGTCGACGCGACCACCGGCCGCGCTGCGCTCGGCGGGCGCGCCCGTCCGGCCCCAGCGCCGGCTGCGGCGCAGAGTGCGGCTCCGACGCCCTCGAGTTCGACCGACGATGCCGTGACACACGACGGTGCTGAGGCGTCGGCAGCGATGCCGAGCGTGGTGCCGACGACGCTCGTCACGGCGGAGCTGTGGGAGCACACGATCCGTCCGGCTTTGAAAGGGATGGCTCGGGCGGTGTACGCAAATGCGAGCTTCGTCACGAGCACCGCTTCGACGCTCACGCTGTCGGTGCCCAACAACGTCCACCGCGCCAAGTGCGACGAACAACGGTCGGTGGTCGAGGTGGCGCTCGCGACGTTCACCGGGGTTCCCATGGCGATCGAGTTGCTCGACGGTGGCGGCAACGGCGGCGACGGAGGTGGCGGGATCGGGCTGCAGACCCTCGACACTGGGTCGGGTGAGCACGCGTCGTCGTCGCAACCGGCCACGCCCGCTCCGTCGGGTGCGTTCGTCGACGACGGCGCCAACGATGCCGACGCCGCTGTCCAGCAGGCATCACCGCGGCAGCGGGGGTTGGCGACCGCTGCCGCCATGGGCGGTTCGGATGGCGCCGTCGACGATCGGTCCGTGATCCTGGCTGTCGACCTCCCCGACGATGACGATGTCGACCTCGACGACCTCGTCGACGCGCCGCCCGAGTCCGTCAGATCACCGATCGACCGTCTCGCCGATGCGTTCCCTGGCTCCGAGTTGATCGAAGAAGCCGGCTGACGCATCGCATGGCCGGCAACTACACCCCTCCCGTCCAGTCGCTGATCGACGAACTCGGCCGTCTCCCGGGTATCGGCCCGAAGTCGGCGCAGCGAATCGCCTTCCATCTCCTCAAGGTGCCCACCGAGGACGCCACTCGCCTCGCCCATGCGATCACCGAAGCGAAGGCCCGCGTGCGGTTCTGTGAGCGTTGCTTCCATATCGCCGACGACGTGCTGTGCCCGATTTGCAACGACGACGCCCGTGACTCGTCCATCCTGTGCGTGGTGGAGGAGTCACGCGACATCGTGGCCATCGAACGCACCGGCGAGTTCAAGGGCCGCTACCACGTGCTGCTCGGCGCGATGAGTCCCCTCGAAGGCATCGGGCCCGAACAGCTCAAGATTCGCGAGCTGGTTGCGCGGATCGATCCCGAAGGAGTGCAGGAAATCATCTTGTGCACGAACCCGAACACCGAAGGTGAGGTCACCGCCATGTACCTCGCCAGGTTGCTGAAGCCGATCGGGCTGACGGTCACGCGTATCGCCAGCGGGCTCCCGGTGGGAGGCGACCTGGAGTACGCCGACGAACTCACATTGGGTCGAGCCCTCGAAGGGCGACGCGTCGTCGACTGAACCGGTCGGCTCGATCAGCACTGTCGGGTCGCCGTGGACAACTGAACTGGGGCATCACTTCTACGAGCCGGTAGCGGGCGGACGGACCGGATCGTGTCGATGATGCCCCAGAAGGGTGGCGAACCAGATATCGATTCGCTCGATCAGTTGTTGCGGATACGTTACGGAATGATCGATAGTTCTTCAACCATTCGTTACACAAGTCGTGCTGGATGTCAGTATATCCACTGGAAGTGAGCTGTCAAGCACGCAACGTGGCATTCCGGCAGCGTTGTTCCGGACCGCGAGCGCGTCAGGTCGTCGGGCTGTGTAGTTGACGGACCCGGGGGCGCTGCTCGAGCAGCCACGCGGTCAGACGGTGCGCAAGATCGCGGCGTCGCCCTGGCCGCCGCCGCCACAGAGCGCAACGGCTCCGGTGCCGCCTCCACGCCGCTTGAGCTCGTGGAGCAGCGTCAGCGCAAGACGGTTGCCACTCATGCCGATCGGGTGGCCGAGTGCAATGGCCCCACCGTTGACGTTGACCCTGTCGGGGTCGACGCCGAGTTCGGCGGTCGAGGCGATGCCGACCGCAGCGAACGCCTCGTTGAGCTCGAACAGATCCAGGTCACCGACTGCGATGCCCGATCGTTCGGCGGCCTTCATCACGGCTCGACTCGGCTGGTGCAGCAGCGATGCGCTGTCGGGGCCGGCGACCATCCCGTACGACACGAACTCGCCGAGCGGGTCCACGCCGCGACGCTCGGCCTCGGCCCTGCTCATCAACACGATCGCGCTGGCGCCGTCGGAGAGCTGCGAGGCGTTGGCAGCGGTGATCGTGCCGTCCTTGTCGAATGCCGGGCGCATTGCGGCCAGCGACTCCACCGTCGTGCCCGGCCGCACGCCCTCGTCGTGCTCGACGAGGATCGGATCGCCCTTGCGCTGCGGTACCTCCACCGGCACGATCTCGTCGGCGAACTTGCCGTCCTTGATCGCGTTGGCGGCCAATTCGTTCGAGCGAGCGGCGAACTCGTCTTGCTGTTCCCGGGTGATGCTGTCGCCGGTGTAGCGATCGGTTCCGAGCCCCATCAGGCACGCATCGAATGCGCACCACAGGCCATCGGCGATGATCGCGTCACGCAGTTCGGTGTTGCCATAGCGGAACCCACCACGGGCTCCGTCGGCGAGGTACGGCGCATTGGTCATCGACTCCATGCCGCCGGCCACCACGATGTCAGCTTCGCCGGCGGCGATCATCTGGTTGGCGAGGTACACGGTGTTCAGCCCTGACAGACACACCTTGTTGATGTTCACCGAGGGAACGCTCATCGGGATGCCGGCCTTGACCGCGGCCTGACGGCTCGGTACCTGGCCCTGGCCGGCCATCAGGACCTGGCCCATGATCACGTGTTCGACCTCTTCGGGCGCGACGCCGGCGCGCTCGAGGGCCGCCGCGATGGCGAAGCCACCGAGCTCCGCGGCCGAGAACGACGCAAGGGCACCGCTCATCTTTCCGATCGGGGTGCGAGCGCCAGCGACGAGGTACGAACCAGTTGAAGCCATGTGTAGACGCTACTCCCACCGCGCGACCCCCGAAAAATGCCGGGATCGTGACGCTCAGCGTCACGAATCCGGGCAATTTCGGAGGTTGGGTGCGATTCGGGGCCGCTTTGCCGGGTGGGATTACCGATCGGTAACGTCACGCGCCATGCAGGAGATCCTCGAGGCCATCCAGTCCGGTGCCAGCGGCGACGACATCGCGGGCCTTCCCCTTCCCGAGAGCTATCGGGCGGCGTTCGTCAAGCGCGACGAGACGGCGATGTTCGAAGGTGTCGAGTCGTGGGACAAGGATCCCCGGAAGTCGTTGCATGTCGACGAGGTGGCGACGCCCGAGCTCGCCCCCGACGAGGTGTACATCGCAGTGATGGCGTCGAGCATCAACTTCAACACGGTGTGGACGTCGATCTTCGAACCGCTGCCGACGTTCGGGTTCCTCGACAAGATGGGACGTCAGAACGACTGGGGCAAACGCCACGCCCTGCCGTATCACGTGGTGGGCTCCGATGCCTCTGCGGTTGTCGTACGCATCGGGTCGGCGGTGCGCAACTGGAAGCCCGGTGACCGGGTCACCGTGCACTGCAACTACGTCGACGACCAGGACCCGAGCGCCCACAACGACTCGATGCTGGCCACGAACCAGCTCATCTGGGGCTTCGAGACCAATTTCGGAGGCCTCGCCGACCTCGCCGTCGTCAAGGCCAACCAACTCATGCCGAAGCCGACGCACCTCACATGGGAGGAGTCGGCGGTGAACGCACTCTGCAGCTCGACGTCCTACCGGATGCTCGTCAGCAAGAACGGCGCCCGAATGACCCAGGGCGACTCGGTCCTGATCTGGGGCGCCACGGGCGGCATCGGTGGGTACGCCGTGCAGTACGTCCTCAACGGTGGAGGAACACCCATCGGTGTGGTGTCCTCGCCCGAACGGGCGGAGCAGCTCAACCGGATGGGCTGCGAAGCCGTGATCGACCGGCGCGCCGAGAACTACCAGTTCTGGTCCGACGAGCACACCCAGGACGAATCCGAATGGCGCCGCTTCGGCAAGAAGATCCGTGAGCTCAACAACGGCGAAGACGTCGACATCGTCTTCGAGCATCCTGGCCGATCGACGATGGGCGCCTCGGTGTTCGCCGCCAAGCGCGGCGGCACGATCGTGACCTGCGCCGCAACCTCGGGCTACATGGTCGAGTTCGACAACCGGCACTTTTGGATGAAACTGAAGAACCTCATCGGGTCGCACTTCGCCAACTACGCCGAGTCGTACGCAGCGAACAAGCTGCTCGATCAGGGCCGCATCCAGCCGCTGTTGACCAAGACGTACACGCTCGACCAGGTCGGCGAAGCGTCACTCGCCGTCCATCACAACGAAGCCGACGGCAAGCTCGGTGTGCTCTGCCTCGCCCCGACCGAGGGCCTCGGCATCGACGACCCGGAGAAGCGCGAGCGCATCGGCGAAGACAAGATCACCGTCTTCCGATCGTGACCGTTCCGGCCGCTGTCCTGTGGGACATGGACGGCACACTCGTCGACACCGAGCCGTACTGGTTCGACATCGAGTTCGAGCTGGTCGCTGAGGCCGGGGGGAAGTGGACCGACGCCGACGCCCACTCGTTGGTCGGCTTCGACCTGCTCGCCTCGGCGCACGAACTGCGCACCCGCGGAGGAGTGCGCCTCGAGCCGCTCGACGTGGTCGAACGGCTCCTCGACGGGGTCATCGCCCGGGTCGCCGACCAACTGCCGTGGCGTCCGGGTGCGCCAGAGCTGCTCGCCGAATGCGTCGATGCCGGGATTCCATGTGTGCTGGTCACGATGTCGTGGCGGCGTCTCGCCGATGCGGTGATTGCGTCGGCGCCGCCGGGATCGTTCGTGGGATCGATCACCGGCGACGAGGTCCGCAATGGCAAACCCGATCCCGAGCCGTATCTCGCAGCGGCGGCGATGCTCGGGGTGGACCCCGCCGACTGCGTGGCCATCGAGGATTCACCGACCGGGGTTGCCTCTGCGCTTGCCGCGGGGTGTGCGACGCTGGGGGTCCCCCATGTCGTCCCCGTCGCTGCCGCCCCTGGACTCACCCTCGTCGACTCGCTCGTCGGAATCGACCTCGCCGCCCTTCGACGACTTCGACCCGACTGACGACGCCGACGAAGCCACCGCTGGCGACGATCGACAGCTTGCCGGTGGCCGTCGACGGTTGATCGTCCTCGTTGCACTCGTCCTCGCGTTGTTCGGTGTCGCCGCAGCGGCGGTGTACGTGGCCACGAACGAGGAGCCGCCGCCGCTCAAGCCCGACATTTCATTGGATGCCTGGGTGCCGTACTGGGCGCTCGATGCATCGCTCCCCGACGCCAACGAGCGCGTGCCCTCGATGCGTGAGGTGTCACCGTTCTGGTTCAACGCTGCGGGTGTCGATCAGATCGTGATCGATCCGAATGCTTCAGTGGAGTCGACGACGGAGTTCATGGACACCGTGCGCGGGTTCGATGTCGACGTGTTGCCGTCGATCATCGACGCCCTGCCAGCAGGCGAGATGGCGGCGATCCTGGCCGATCCGGACACACGTGCCCGACACGTCGAGGCGATCAGAACCTTTGCGGCCGTTGGTCGGTACGACGGCATCGACATCGACTACGAGCAGTTCGCCTTCGCCGACGGTCGCGACACCTGGGCCACCACGCGCCCGAACTGGGTGGCCTTCATCGAGGAACTTTCGGGCGCTCTACGCGCCGACGGGCGCTCGCTCACCGTGAGCATCCCGCCGGTGTACGACGAGGGACAGACCGCCGACAGCGGGTACTGGGTGTACGACTACGCAGCGATCATCGAGCACGTCGACCGCATCCGCATCATGACCTACGACTTCTCGGTTGCCGAGCCCGGACCGATCGCTCCGCTCGAGTGGGTCGAGTCGGCAATCGTCGGAGCGATCGAGGCGACTGGTTCCCCCGAGAAGCTCGTCCTCGGCCTGCCCGCCTACGGACGCAACTGGCCGGTGAGGACCACCGGCGTCTGCCCGGCTGCGGATGTCCCGGGGCGAACGAGCGTGTCGGCGCGCTCGGTCGACGAGTTGATCGAACGTCGCGGCGCGACGCCGGTCCCCGTTGACACCACTGGCGAGTGGCAGTTCGAGTACGACCTCGAAGTGTCCGACGGCACCACCACTTGCGTACAGACGCGCCAGGTCCATTACGTCGACGGTGATGGCATCGCGCTGCGAATGGATCTCGCGCGGCAGTATCGACTCGACGGTGTCGCGCTCTGGGCGTTCGGGTTCGACGACGACGCGGTGTGGGAAGCAATCCTGCCGACGGTCGCCGATCCCACCGCCACGACGACCACCGAGTAGAACGATCACATGACAGTCGGCGAGGCATGGATCATCGATGCGGTTCGCTCACCGCGAGGCATCGGCAAACAGGGCAAGGGAAGCCTCGCCCATCTGCACCCGCAGAAGATCCTCGGGCAGGTGTTGAACGGCTTGCGCGAGCGCGTGGGGTTCGACCCGATCGACGTCGATGATGTCGTCTGCGGCAACGGTTCGCACGCCGGCGACCACGCTCACGACATCGGTCGTATGGCGGTGCTCGATGCCGGTTGGCCGATCTCGGTTCCCGGCGTCACGCTGAATCGGTTCTGTGGATCCGGTCAGCAGGCAGTGACCTTTGCGGCGATGGGTGTCGGCGCCGGCCATCAAGATCTGGTGATCGGTGCCGGGGTCGAGTCGATGAGCCGGCCGGCGCGCAACGGCACCGACGGATTCCACGCCAACAACGAGCACCTGTTGGCCACGCATCCGCAGGTTCCGCAGGGACTGTCGGCTGACCTGATCGCCACACTCGACGGATACACACGCGTCGAGGTCGACGCCCTCGGGCTCGAGAGTCAGCAACGCGCTGCGGCGGCGATCGCCGAGGGCCGATTCGATCGCAGTCTGGTCACGATCCACGACGACGATGGCACCGTGGCGCTCGACCACGACGAGTACCCTCGCCCGGAGACCACTGCCGAGGGGCTGGCGGCGCTCCATCCGAGTTTCACGAAGTTCGTCGATTTCACTTTCGAGCAGAGCGAACTCACGATGGCGGAGCTGATGGCGCAGAAGTACCCGGGCGTCGAGCTGCACAATGTGCACCATGCCGGCAACAGCTCCGGTGTGGTCGACGGTGCCGGTGCGGTGCTCGTTGCGTCACCGGAGTACGCCAGAGCGCACGGGCTGACGCCGCGCGCTCGCATCGTGATGTCGGCAGTCGCAGCCGACGAGCCATTGATCATGCTCACCGCTCCCGGCCCTGCCGCCAACAAGTGCCTGCAGCGGGCGGGCATGACCGTTGCCGACATCGATCTGTTCGAGGTGAACGAGGCGTTCGCAGCCGTGGTGTTGCGGTTCTTCCGTGATACCGGGGCCGACCCATTGAAGGTGAACGTGAACGGTGGAGCGATTGCGCTCGGTCACCCGATCGGCGCGACCGGGGCGATGCTGATCGGCACGTTGCTCGACGAGCTCGAACGTCGCGATCTGCAGACGGGTCTGGTTGCGATGTGCACGGGTGGCGGCATGGGCACGGCCACCATCATCGAACGCCTCTGAACCCGCGAGGCCACCAGCCCGAGCCATCGCGTGAAGGGGGCAATCCTGAATGGACGTCGTGCCGTGACGGTGTCAGCTGTATTGATCGAGGATCGTCGACTCGGTCACGCGACTCAGTGTGTCGCGGATCGCCCGAGCCGTTGATTCATCGACCCCTTCGACCGTCATCAGGTCGTCGACCGTGGCGCGTTGAAGTTTCGCGAGGCCGCCGAAGTGGTGGGCGACGGCGATTGCGGTCGCCGACGGCAGTCGGCTCACCCGGTGCAGCAGTCGCATCCCCCTCGGCGTCACCTCCTGGGCGAGATCGGTCGAGTCGCGTCCCGGCGACAACGCATCGGCGGTGAGCCTGAGGTTCGACACCTCGTCGTCGGACAGTTGCGACATGCCGGCGAGCGCATCGGCGACGGTCCGGCCGGCCGGCAGGTAGTCGGCCACGACCAGGTCGAGTTCATCATCGATCTCGCCATACAGCTCGTCGAGTTGAAGCCGCAGCAGGCGGGCGTCGACGCCGAGTTCGATGATCATCGTCTCGATCTCCTCGGCGATGCGGTGAACCATCTCGCCGCGCTGTACGACAGCGACGACGTCGCGCAACGTCACGACATCCTCGACCTCGACGGCAGTCAGGTTCATGATGGCGTCGTCGAGACGTACCTTGTAGCGCTCGAGGGTCTGGAGGGCCTGGTTGGCGCGATCGAGCAGGTGACCGACCTCTTGCAGCTGACGCTTGTCGCCACCCGCGTAGACGTTGATGACGCCCATTTCCTCACTCGCCGAAATGACGGGGACGTCGAGCGAGCGGGCCACCCTCTCGGCCGTACGGTGCCGAGTTCCGGTCTCGCTCGTCGGCACCGAGGGATCGGGAACGAGGTGCACGTTGGCTCGGGCGATGCGGTCACCCTCAGCAGACAGGATGATCGCGCCATCCATCTTGGCAAGCTCCGACAGCCGCTGAGGGCTGTACGGCGCATCGACGAGGAACCCGCCTGAGCAGATCGACAGCACGTCGGCGCCGTCGCTGAGCACGAGCAGCGCTCCGGCCTTCGAACGCACGACGCGGTCGATGCCGTCGCGCAATGGTGTCCCCGGAGAGACTCGGGCGAGCGCATCACGCATGGCCTCGTTCACGCCGCCGTATCGGGAACTCATGGCCTGATCCTAGATGAGCGGCGTGGCGATCGACTCGAGGGCGACAGATGGCGCGGATCGTCCCGAGGCCTCGCTGAGCTCACACGGCAGCTCGGAGTCCGCCCGCTGGGTTGCTCGCACCCAGCCCGGCTGCAGCGATCGCCTCGGAGAGCGTTGCCGCTCGGATCACCTGGATGTCGGCGTCGCAGTCGGGTGAGTTCGCCGGTACGACGACGCGCCGCAGGCCGAGCCGGGCGGCCTCGGTGCATCGCCGCTGCGCCTGGCCGACCTGTCGCAGCTCGCCACCGAGGCCGACCTCACCAAAAACCGCGAGGTCGGCAGGCAGGGGCTGGTCCCGGATTGCACTGACCACGGCGAGACACACCCCGAGGTCGAGACCCGGCTCGCTCAGTTTCACCCCGCCGGCTGTGGAGGCGTACACGTCCTGATCGCCCGCCGGGACGCGGGATCGGCGACCGAGGACTGCCATCAGCATCGAAAGGCGTGCGCCTTCGAGGCCGAGGGCGCTGCGACGCGGCGGGACCCCGGGAACGCTCGGAGTTGCGAGCGCTTGGACCTCGACCACGATCGGCCGCTGCCCCTCCATCGTGGGGACGACGGCCGAGCCGGGGACGCCGGTGCGGCGATCGGCCAGGAACAACGATGAGGCATCGGGCACGCCGATGAGACCCGCGGTGGCCATCTCGAACAACCCGAGTTCGTTGGTCGGGCCGAAGCGATGCTTCGAGGCCCGCAGCAACCTCAGTGCATGATGGCGGTCGCCCTCGAATTGCAGCACGGTGTCGACCACGTGCTCGAGCACTCTCGGGCCGGCGAGACCGCCCTCTTTCGTGACGTGACCGACGAGCACGATCGAGACGTCACGCTCCTTCGCTTCGTTCACGAGCCGTTGCGCGCAACCGCGCACCTGCCCGACGCTGCCTGGCAGCGACCCGAGTGCAGGATCGGAGACGGTCTGAATCGAGTCGATCACGACCAGTTCGGGCCGGATGCGGTCGATGGCATCGAGGATGTGGGGGAGCGAGGTCTCGGCATGCAACCACAGGTCGTCGCGGGTCGCTCCGAGGCGTTCAGCGCGTCGCTTCACCTGCTGGGCGCTCTCCTCGGCAGTGACGTACAGCGTCGGGCCGCTCCAATTGGCGAGGAGCTGCAGGAGCAGGGTGCTCTTGCCGATGCCTGGCTCGCCGCCCAGCAGCGTGACCGAACCGGCAACGAGGCCACCTCCGAGCACCCGGTCGAGTTCGTCGATGGTGGTGGCGACGGGGTCACCGTGCTCGGTGCCGACCTCACCTATCCGAGTCGGCCCCGGTCGGTTCGATGGCGCGACGGGGGCGTCGTCGGTTCCGGACATCTCGACGTCCTCCACCAAGGTGTTCCAGTCGCCGCACCCCGAGCACTTCCCCGCCCACTTGGGGTGCGATGTGCCGCACTCGCTGCACACGTGGACCAACTTTGCTCGATTCGATGCCATCAGATCATCATGACAAAGCGCTGTCACACAGTTGCGCCCGTCAGTCGAAGGGGATGACCTTGCCGCGGTTGATGCTGACCCAGTCGCGAGCGTCGAGGTAGGGGCGCAGCCGGTCGGCGATCACCTCTGCATGCTGGTGGTTCTTCGGCCGCTGCACCTCGAACAGGTACGGGAACTCGAGCCACGCCGTGGTCGCTTCCCACAGTCGTAGCGCAGCGGCGCCGGTGGGGGGATCGAGCACAACGGGGCCGAACAGGCAGTCCGCCTCGCCGTTGGGTCCGGGGAACTCGGGAAAGAAGAGCGTCGGTACGCCGTAGCCGCCGGCTGCAACGACCCGGTCGTGCTCGCAACGCACGTCGTCATGGGTGGTCGGATCGGCGATCGCTTCGTCGACGACGGCGGGATCGAGTCCGATCTCCTCCAGCAGATGTCGGGCCACCTCGGGATCGTGGGGACGATGGCCCTCCTCGTGCAGGGCTCTCCCGGCACGCTCGTACCAGCGGTCGAGGTCGTTCATGCTGGAGCGTCGCAAGAACGCCCCGATGCGCATCATCGACCATCCGTAGGACCATTCACGTTCCCAGGGATGCTTCTTCCCGTCGACCCGGTTGATCTCTTCCAAGCTGAAGAATTTCCAGTCGATCTGTATGCCGTTGTGTCGTCGTACCTCGCGGATCCATTTCGCCGTCTGGTAGGCGAACGGACACATCACATCGAAGTGGAAGTCGACTCGGGTCGGTGCGCCGGGCATACCCGAGGTTGCCATACGTGGATCTCAGCGAGCGGGCCGAGGCGCCCGGGGCCTGCGGCGATGGGTGCGCTGCCAGCGGGCCCACACCACGTAGCCGATGAAGAGCGTCATCAACGCCACCCACGCCACCAGCAACACCAGTGCGAGGATCGACAGCGGCCGCGCCCACCAGCGACCGTCACCGGGCGACTGTACGGAGACCGCACGCCAGTCGAGGATGGTTCCGTCGGTCGGAGCCCGCCATTCGAGGCGATTGTCACCGAGTTGCGTGCCGTTGGTCTCGTCCGCTTCGATCTGGCCCGGAAGCTCGGCCCGGATCACCGCGCCGATCGAGCTCTCCGGCGTGGCTCCGCTGGCAGCGATCTGTTCGGCGAACGGCACGGAACCCACTGCGGCGACCAGATCTTCGTCGGCGAAACTCTCGAACCCGTCCGGGAGACCGAGTAGGCCGGCCAGCCGGGTCGTGGTGTCTTCTCCGCTGGTGTTGCGCGTGACCATCATCTGGTTGAACGGTGGCCCGAGGCTGTTGAGGAGGTTCGTCGCATCCTCGTCGGACACGAAGTCATGGCTCAAGGTGATCGAGAGTCCTCCGTCGGTCGACCGTGTCGGGCCGTCGATCGTCCAGCCGGCGGCCTCGATGTCGTCGGTCGCCAACTCCTCGGCGAGTGTCGGAACTTCGGCCATCACCTCGGCGTCGGCGGTGGCGACGAGCGTGATCGTGCCGGTGCCGTCGGGTTCCATGATCAGGTCGGCAGCGAGGTCGACCCGACATCCTGCGAGTGCGGCGACGCAGACACACAGAGCCAGGACACGACGGAGCACGGACACGAGTATGGCCGAAGAAGATCGGGGTGGTCAGGATCGCGCCGAGGACGACGCGATCCGTACACCCATGATGACAAGTCGACGAGCGACAGTCGAGGTCGGCTGAGGTCAGATCAGCTCGGGCGGAGGCAGTTCACTGTCGCCACCGGCCGGGGGGATCGGATTCTCGGTCGCGGTCGTTGCCAACTCGACCGACGACGGCGGCACGAAACCTTCGACCGCCGTGAAGGTGAAGCGCTTCTTGCCCTCTTTGTCCGGATCGTCCTCGGTGTCGACGACGATGATCTCGCCGGCCGAGAACTCCTTGTAGAGAATCTTCTCGGACAGCGCGTCCTCGATGTGACGCTGGATCGCACGGCGCATCGGACGGGCCCCGAGCTGCGGGTCGTAACCGAGATCGCCGAGCAGTTCCTTGGCCGACGCCTTGATCTCGATGCCGAGGCCCTGGCCCTCGAGCTGGCCGATCAGGCGCTTCGTGAGCAGGTCGACGGTCTGCAGCACCTCGTCGCGGGTCAGTTCGTGGAAGACGATGATCTCGTCGATGCGGTTGAGGAACTCGGGTCGGAAGTGGTTCTTCAGCGACTCGTTGACCTTGTCCTTCATACGCTCGTAGCTCATGGCGGAGTCGTCGCTGGTGAAGCCGACGTTGGCCTTGCGGAGATCCTGCGTGCCGAGGTTCGAGGTCATGATCAACACCGTGTTGCGGAAGTCGACCGAACGGCCCTGGCTGTCGGTCAGTCGACCTTCTTCCAGGATCTGCAGCAACGTGTTGAACACGTCGGGGTGCGCCTTCTCGATCTCGTCGAACAGGACCACCGAGAACGGCTTGCGCCGCACTGCTTCGGTGAGCTGGCCGCCCTCTTCGTAGCCGACGTAGCCGGGAGGCGAACCGACGAGGCGGCTGACCGTGTGCTTCTCCATGTACTCGGACATGTCGAGCGTGATCAGCGCCGAGTCGTCGCCGAACAGGAACTCGGTGAGCGTCTTGGCGAGCTCGGTCTTGCCGACACCGGTGGGGCCGAGGAAGATGAACGAACCCGATGGGCGCTTGGGATCCTTCAACCCGGCGCGGGTACGACGGATCGACTGCGAGACCGCCGCGACGGCGTTCTCCTGGCCGATGATGCGCTTGTGGAGGTTCTCCTCCATCTTGAGCAGACGCTCGGTCTCCTCTTCGGTCAGCTTGTAAACCGGGATACCGGTCCACAACGACAGGACCTCGGCGACGGCTTCCTCGTCGACCTCGTCGAACAGGTCGACACCCTCGGCCTTGACTGCGGCTTCCTTGACGGCCTTTTCCTCGAGTAGCGACTTCTCCTGATCGCGGAGACGTCCGGCTTCTTCGAACTGCTGCTCCTCGACGGCGCGCTTCTTGGCTTCCTGCACGTCGTTGAGCTTGGTCTCGACTTCGCGCAGGTCGGGAGGTGTGGCCATCCGCTTGATGCGCAGCCGTGATCCGGCCTCGTCGATCAGGTCGATGGCCTTGTCGGGGAGGAAGCGGTCGGAGATGTAGCGATCGGCGAGGTTCGCGGCAGCCACGAGCGCTTGATCGGTGATGGTGACGCGGTGGTGGGCCTCGTACTGGTCGCGGATGCCCTTGAGGATCTCGATGGTGTGGGCGAGCGTGGGCTCGTCGACCTTGACCGGTTGGAAGCGCCGTTCGAGCGCAGCGTCCTTCTCAACGTGCTTGCGGTACTCGTCGGTGGTGGTGGCACCGATGGTCTGCAGTTCGCCGCGGGCGAGCATCGGCTTGAGGATCGACGCCGCGTCGATCGCTCCCTCTGCTGCGCCGGCGCCGACGAGGGTGTGGATCTCGTCGATGAACAACAAGATGTCGCCGCGGGACTTGATCTCCTTGAGCACCTTCTTGAGGCGCTCTTCGAAGTCGCCGCGGTAGCGCGAGCCGGCCACGAGGGCGCCGAGATCGAGGGTGTACAACTGCTTGTCGGTGAGCGTGTCGGGAACGTCGTTGTTGACGATCTTCTGGGCGAGGCCCTCGACGATCGCCGTCTTGCCGACGCCGGGTTCGCCGATCAGCACCGGGTTGTTCTTGGTGCGTCGCGACAGGATCTGCATCACCCGCTGGAGTTCGTCGCTGCGCCCGATCACGGGGTCGAGCTGGCCCTCGCGGGCGGCCTGGGTGAGGTTGCGGCCGAACTGGTCGAGGATCTGGCTGTTGCCGCCCTTCTCGTCGTCGCCGCCCTTGCTGGCGCCGACGCCGGCACCGGCCGGGGTCTGCTCGCTGCGGCCGCCACCGGTGGAGCCCGACGGGCCCTGGTAGCCGGAGAGCAGCTGGATGACCTGTTGGCGCACGCGGGACAGATCGGCGCCGAGCTTGACGAGCACCTGCGCGGCCACGCCTTCGCCCTCACGGATGAGTCCGAGGAGGATGTGTTCGGTGCCGATGTAGTTGTGGCCGAGCTGGAGCGCCTCACGCAACGAGAGCTCGAGAACCTTCTTCGCACGAGGCGTGAAGGGGATGTGGCCCGACGGTGACGAGCCACCCTGGCCGATGATCTCCTCGACCTGGCTGCGGACAGCCTCGAGCGAGATGCCGAGGCTTTCGAGTGCCTTCGCGGCGACGCCTTCACCCTCGTGGATCAAGCCCAGGAGGATGTGTTCGGTGCCGATGTAACTATGGTTGAGGAGCCGAGCTTCTTCTTGCGCGAGTACGACGACTCGACGAGCCCGGTCTGTAAAACGTTCGAACATGGAGCGCCCTTTCCACGAAGTGGGATTCCGTGCGCCAACCCTACCGGCACGGTTTCCGTACCACGGACCGAGCCCGCGTGACAAAAAGATCACGAAATGCGGGAATATGAAACGCAGGGGTCAGGGCCCTCGGTTTCATTTGGCGGGACTGACGCCTTGGGTGTCGGGGAGCGACCAGAGCAACGATTCGACGAGGAGCTTCTCGTTCGGATTCCGATCCAGTGTCGC
>JANPKU010000079.1:0-25776 GCA_031426215.1 Actinomycetes bacterium | reverse complement strand
GCGGCGCTGATCGGGTCTCCGGTCGAACACAGCTTGTCGCCGGTGATCCACCAGGCGGGCTTCGACGCCGCTGGGGTCGACTGGACGTATGCCGCGTTCGACGTTGCTCCCGGGCGGGCCGGCGCCGCGGTCGAGGCGATGCGAGTACTCGGAATTCGAGGCCTGTCGGTGACGATGCCGCACAAGCACGATGTCGCCGCAGCAGTCGACCGCTTGGATTCGGCGGCGGGCGCACTCGGCTCGGTCAACACCGTCAGTTGGGTCGGCGACGAGCTGGTCGGATCGAGTACCGATGGGGCCGGCTTCGTGGCGTCGCTCGCCGACGAAGGCATCGACGTTCGCGGCACCCGTGTCGCGGTGATCGGTGCCGGTGGTGCCGCCCGATCGGTCATCGACGCGCTCGGTCGCGCCGGTGTCGAGTCGATCCGGGTGATCAACCGGACGGCTGAGCGCGCCGAGTCGGCGAGCCGTCTCGTGGCGGTCGCTTCGGTCGGCCTCGCCGACGACATTGCCGACGTCGACGTGGTGGTCAATGCTTCGAGCATCGGCATGGGCATCGATCCTGCAGCGGCAACCGACGGCGACCTGCCCTGCGATCCGGCACTGCTCAGCCCGAGCCAGGTCGTGGTCGACCTGGTGTACCACCCGCTGCAGACCGCGTGGTTGACCCGGGCTGGCGTCACCGGCGCTCGCACGGTCGACGGGCTCGGCATGCTGATCCATCAGGCGGCACTCCAGCAGGTGGCTTGGCTCGGTCGGCTGCCCGATGTCGGTGTGATGCGCCGCGCCGCCGAGCAAGCATTGCGCGAACGTGAGTCGGCCCAGCCTCGGCGCGATGGCGTCGGCCGGTAGCCTCCGTTCGATGTTGCGGTATCTCACGGCGGGTGAATCCCACGGGCAGGCGCTGGTCGTCATCATGGAGGGGCTCCCGGCCGGTCTCCCGATCACCGTCGAGCAGATCCAGTCCGAGATGGGCCGACGGCGCCTCGGTTACGGGCGTGGGCCTCGGCAGCGCTTCGAAGCCGACGAACTCACCCTGATCGGTGGAGTACGCCACGGCCGCACACTCGGTTCGCCGATCGCGATCGAGATCAAGAACTCGGAGTGGTTCCGCAGCGACAAGTGGCACGAGGAGATGAGTCCGGCGCCAGGCCAGACCAAGACGCCGCTCACCCAGGTACGTCCGGGCCATGCCGACCTCGCCGGCATGCAGAAGTACGGCTTCACCGATGCCCGAGACGTCCTCGAGCGCGCCAGCGCCCGGGAAACCGCCGCACGTGTCGCCGCCGGCGCCGTCGCGAAGGCGCTGCTGTCGCACATCGGTGTCGAGATCATTTCCCATGTCATCCAGATGGGCGCTGCCCGAGTACCGGCCGGCGCGCTCCGCCCGACACCCGATCAGCTCGAGCGGGTCGACGAGAACCAGGTGCGCTGCTTCGATCTCGATGCGAGCGAGGCGATGATCACCGAGATCAAGGCGGCAGCGAAGGACGGCGACTCGCTCGGCGGTGTCGTCGAGGTGCTCGGCTTCGGTGTGCCGGTCGGGTTGGGCAGTCACGTCCACTGGGATCGAAAGCTCGACTCGATGCTGGCGCAGGCCGTGATGAGCATCCAGGCCGTCAAGGGCGTCGAGATCGGCGACGGGTTCGAGGTCGCTGGTCGGCGCGGCAGCGTTGCGCACGATCCGATCTCGTGGGACGCAGACGCAGGTGAGTACCGCCGGGGGAGCACGTTGGCCGGCGGTACCGAAGGTGGCATCTCCACGGGTGAGCTGTTGGTCGTTCGTGCCGCCATGAAGCCGTTGGCCACGTTGAACGTGCCAACGCTCGAAACGGTCGACACGGTCACCAAGGAATCGACGGTGTCGTTCAAGGAACGTACCGACGTCACCGCCGTCCCCGCGATGGGCGTGGTCGCCGAAACGATGGTGGCGCTCGTCCTGGCCGCTGAAGCGCAGCGCAAGTATGGCGGCGACTCCCTCGACGAGTTCGTCCGCAACGCCGAGGCCTTCGCGGCCACGCTGCCGTGACGCACCTGGTCCTCGTTGGCATGATGGGTGTCGGCAAGTCGACCGTGGGGCGAATCGTGGCCGCCGAACTCGATCGCCCGCTCTTCGACTCCGACCAGATGATCGAGGAGCGAACCGGGCGCACCGTTCGTGAGATCTGGTCGACCGACGGTGAGGCGGCATTCCGGGCCCTCGAGACCGACACGCTCCTCGAAGCGCTGGCCGAACCGGAGGCGTCGGTGATCGCCGCGGCGGGTGGTGTGGTGCTCAGTGATCGCAACCGCGAGGTCCTGCAGGGCGTCGACGCCCACGTGGTCTGGCTGCTGGCCGACATCGAGGTGCTCGTCGACCGGGTACGAGGCGGAGCGCACCGTCCCCTGCTCGACGACGATCCGGAGGGCACGTTGCGACGGATGTACGTCGACCGGGCCCCGCTCTATCAGGAGGTGGCCGACGCCATCGTGTCGGTCGACCATCGCTCGCCCAACGACGTTGCCAAGGCGGTGATGCGATGCTGCGCGTGACCGTGCCGCTTGCCGACCGTTCGTACGACGTGGTCGTCGGTGCCGGCGCCATCAGCGAGCTCAGCGCGCTGCTGCCGTCCGGGGCGAAGCGTGTTGCGGTGGTCACCCAGGAGGCGATTCCGTTCGAGGTCTCGCTGCCGCACGGTGATGTCGAGACCTACGTGATCGGCGCCGGTGAAGGCGCGAAGACCCTCACCACGATCGAGGCACTGATGCGAGGATTCGCCCGTCAGGGTCTGACTCGGCGTGACGTGATCGTCGGGGTCGGCGGCGGCATGGTCACCGACGTTGCCGGCTTCGCCGCTGCCTCGTGGCATCGCGGTACCCCGGTGGTGCACGTGTCGACGACGCTGTTGGGCATGGTCGACGCGGCAATCGGCGGGAAGACCGGCGTCAATCTGCCCGAAGGAAAGAATCTCGTCGGGGCGTTCTGGCAGCCGTCGGGGGTGATCTGCGACCTCGACGCACTCACGTCGCTCCCCGAACGCGAGACCCGATGTGGCCTCGGTGAGATGTCGAAATACCACTTCCTCACCGGCGATGACCTGCTGTCGATGCCGCTCGACCAGCGGATCGCCCGCTGTGTGGAGATCAAAGCGGAGGTGGTGGCGTCCGACGAACGTGAGGGTGGCCGCCGAGCGCTGCTGAACTACGGCCACACACTCGCCCACGCGCTCGAGATCGCTACCGACCACGACCTCGCCCACGGCGAGGCAGTCGCTGTCGGTCTGGTGTTCGCCGCCGAGCTC
Source organism: Actinomycetes bacterium (assembly GCA_031426215.1). Classification (GTDB taxonomy): domain Bacteria; phylum Actinomycetota; class Acidimicrobiia; order Acidimicrobiales; family Ilumatobacteraceae; genus Sva-07. The sequence continues at coordinate 22,495 of JANPKU010000079.1, read as the reverse complement.
GCACTCGAACTCGGGCGCATCGACGAGGGTCGTGTCGACGAGCACCGTCGCATCGTGGGCGCAGAGTATGGGTTGCGCACCACCCCACCCGAGCGGCTCGACGTGGGTGACCTGATGGACCTGATGGCACGCGACAAGAAGGCGCTCGACGGGCTGACCTTCGTGCTCGACGGTCCCGATGGCGTGGAGGTGGTCGAGTCCGTCCCGGAGCCCGCCGTGCGATCGGCTCTCGAACGCTTCGTGGCGCATCGTGACTGACATCACCGGTGGCGCTCTTGCGCCGATCGATCACGCCCGACGGGTTGTCATGGTCCAGTCGCGGCTCCCGCTCGGCAACGGGTGTGATGCGCTGCTGTTCACCGACCTCGTCGATGTGCGCTGGCTCACCGGGTTCACCGGATCGAACGGTTGGGCGGTGGTCCGCCGCGACGAGCTGATCTTCGGGACGGACGGGCGCTACGGCGAGCGGGCCCGGGCCGAGACCGCATCGGCGGGCGCGACGGTGTGCGCCGAGGCGACACGACTCGGCCTGCACGAGCGGCTGGTTGCCTCGCTGGCAGGGACGAGTCGAGTGGGGCTCGATCCGTCGACGACCAGTCAGGCCGAGTGGACACGTCTGGCGACTGACGTGCGGCTCGAACCGACACCTTCGGTGATCGGACTCCAGCGTCAGATCAAGGACGATGCTGAGATCGAACGAATGCAGGCCGCGGCCGCCGCTGCGGACGCAGCACTGGCAGAGGTCGAGCCGATGCTGTTCGCCACGGCGGACACGCCGGTCACCGAAGCCGATGTTCGTGACGAACTCGAATATCGGATGCGCCGCCATGGCGCGGACGACCGCAGCTACGAGACCATCGTGGCCTCCGGCCCCGACCACGCAGCCCGTCCGCACCACGACCCGACCAGACGCACGATCGTCAACGGTGACACGGTGATCATCGACGTCGGCGCACTGGTGGAGGGGTACCACTCCGACATGACGCGGTCGTACGTGATCGGCGAGCCGACGTCCCAGCAGCGTGAGATCTACGCACTCGTCGAAGCTGCGCAACGTGCGGGAGTCGATGCGCTCGCTCCCGACGTTCCAGTTCGAACCGTCGACAGCGCGTGCCGCGAGCTGTTCGCCGATGCCGGCTACGGCGACTGGTACCTGCACGGAACCGGCCACGGCGTCGGTCTGGTGATCCACGAGTCACCGTTCCACTCCCAGGCATCCGAGGAGGTCTTGGTTGCCGGGAACGTGGTGACGGTCGAGCCGGGGCTCTATCGTGTCGGCTTCGGTGGATTCCGGATCGAGGATCTCCTCGTCGTCACCGAAACCGGCTCGCGGCCACTCACGCACACCCCACCGCGACCATTCAGCTCGTAACTGTTCGAGATGTGCTCGGGACCGGCTCCGCCGAGTCCCCAGGCACATCTCGAACACAGCGGGCCGTGCACTCGAAAAGGACCGACCATGCCGCAGATCTCCGTCAACGACCTGAAGAACGGAATCACCCTCGAACTCGACAACGGACTGTTCCAGGTCATCGAGTTCCAGCACGTCAAGCCCGGCAAGGGCGGTGCGTTCGTCCGCACCAAGATCCGAAACGTCAGGTCCGGCGCCGTGATCGACAAGACGTTCAACGCCGGTATCAAGGTCGAACAGGCAATCGTCGACCGCCAGGACATGCAGTTCCTGTACAAGGACGGCGACGACTACGTGTTCATGAACACCTCGACCTACGACCAGATGAACGTGTCGAACGCAGCCCTCGGCGAAGCCGCCGACTACCTGACCGAGCAGATGGTGGCGCAGATCGCCCAGTACCACGGTGAGATCATCGGCGTCGAGATCGCCGCCTCGGTTGAACTCACGATTGCGAACACCGAGCCCGGGGTGCAGGGCGACCGTGTGTCGGGGGCACGCAAGCCGGCCACGTTGGAGACCGGCAAGGTGCTCCAAGTGCCGTTGTTCGTCGAGCCGGGCGACAAGGTCAAGGTCGACACCCGCACCGGCGACTACATCACGCGCGTTTGACGCAGGAGCAGCGAACCACCATGGCTGCCATGCCGCGTCCCGACGACCGCTCCGACGCACGCGAACGCGCGCTCTACCTGTTGTACGAGGCGTACTCGAAGGGGATCACCCCTGCCGATGCGCTTGCCTTGCAAGTGCTGGAACCCGACCAGCTGACGGTCTTGTTGGTCACGGGCGTCGGTGACCACGTCGAGCAGCTCGATGCTGCAATCGCTGCTCGGGCGAAAGGGTGGACATTGGTGCGTATGCCGGTGCTCGACCTCAACGTGTTGCGCCTCGGCGCATTCGAGCTCGCGCATCGTCACGAGGTGCCGGTTGCGGTCGTGATCGACGAAGCTGTCGAGCTGGCCAAACGATTCTCCACCGACGACAGCGGCAAGTTCGTCAACGGGGTGCTCGCGGCGCTTGTGGGCGACCTGCGAGAGTAGGCAGATGTCGGAAACGGCGACGACCGAACCGTTGTCGGCGGCGACCGACGAGGGTCGCGGCGACACCGAAGCCCGACCGTGGTGGCATCGCGTCACGCCTCCCACTGCGCCACAGGTGTTCGTGGCCGGCGCCGTTGCCATCTGGACCTGGTATTTCACCGTCCGTTCGTTGAACATCCACCACGCCCTCGGCACCTCCACGTACGACTCGGCGCTCTACGACCAGGGGATGTGGCTGCTCTCTCGGTTCGACGCTCCGTTCGTCACGCTGATGGGACGCAACATGTTCGGCGACCACACGTCGTTCGTCCTGCTGTTCCTCGTGCCGCTCTACTGGATCGCACCGGGCGCATGGATCATGTTCACCGCACAGTCGGCGGCGATCGCGGCCGGCGCGATCCCCGTCTTCTTGTACGGCCGCCGCCGGCTCGGGTCGGAGTGGTGGGCGCTGATCGGAGTCGGGGCGTACCTCCTGCACCCTGCCGTGGGCTGGACCAACCTCGAGAACTTCCACCCGGATGCGTTCCTCGGGATGTTCGTCGGGTTCGCTCTGTATGCGGCGCTCGAGCGCAAGTGGCGGTTGTACGCCGTGTTCGTGGTGCTGTCACTGCTGGTGAAGGAGGACGCCTCGCTGGTGATCGTGCCGCTCGGGATCTGGGTGGCGATCCGGCGTGACCGGCGCATCGGGCTGCTGACCGTGTTCGGCAGCCTCGCATTCATGGCGGTCGCCATGTTGGTGGTGATGCGCAGCCTGATCGGGGTGCCCACCCGCAATGCGTGGCGGATCCCGTTCGGTGGCGTTCGCGGCCTGATCGACACGACGATCACCAACCCGACCCGGTTGGTCGAGCATCTGCGCAGCGACGATCGACCCTGGTACCTCGTGCAGATGACCGCGCCGTTCGCCTGGCTCTTCGCCCGGCTGCCCGACGTGGCACTGATCAGTGGTCTCGTGTTGTTCACGAACGTGTTGAGCACGTTCTGGTACCAATACCAGATCGACTACCACTACAGCCTGATCGCTGTGCCGGCGTTGGCGATCGGAACGGTGTACGCCATTGGAGCCATGCGCAACCATGTGGTGCGAGTGCGTGGCCGTTTGCTCGGTGTGCGCAGCAGGCCGGTCGCGCTCGTCGTGCTCGCAGCGGCAACGTTACTGACGGCCTACCTGTGGGCGCCGATGCCGTGGGGACGGTCGCCGTTGTTCTACGGCAGGTCCGACAACGTGATGGCAACGTCGGCACGCGAGCTGTTCGAACAGATCCCCGCCGACGCAGTGGTGTCGGCGAACTATCGACTCACGCCGCAACTCGCTCACCGTGAGGAGATCTACCAGTTCCCGGTGCCGTTCCGGGTGCTGCTGTACGGGCCGGACGCCTCGACAGAAGGTGAGCGTCTCGATGACCGAGCCGAACGGGTCGAGTACGTGATGTTGCCCGTCGATCGCGACCGTGAACTGACGGCGGATTGGCAGGCGGTCGAGGACGCCTTCGACGAGATCGCCCGCAACGGCATCTGGGTGCTCTACGAACGAAACCGAAACACCGCGCTCCCAGGATGAGGATGTGACGACCCCTGATCTGATCAGCGGGGACCGCGGATGAGTTGGCCGGGGAGCTCGCCGGTGAATTCGTCGTGGTCGACGATCTGCACGCCGGCGACGAAGGTGGCGTCGTAGCCATTCGCCTTCTGGACCAGGCGTCGTGCGCCGGCGGGGAGGTCGTGGGCCATGCGGGCAGCACCGAAGGTGAGGTTCTCGTAGTCGATCACGTTGATGTCGGCACGCAAGCCCGACACCAGTGCCCCCCGGTCGCCGAGGCCGTACAGCTCGGCGGTATCCTGGGTCTGGCGGCGCACGACGTGCTCGAGCGGCAGCCTCGGGCCGCGGGTTCGGTCGCGAGTCCAGTGGGTGAGCATGAACGTGGGGGTGCCACCGTCGCACACCACGCCGCAGTGGGCGCCGGCGTCGGCGAGACCCATGCGGGTCCCAGGATGCTGGTGCACCTCGTAGCTGAACGACAGGTCGCCGTAGGCGTAGTTGAAGAACGGGGTGAGCACGAGGCCATTGCCGTCACTCGACGCGAGTTGGTCGATCATCAGGTCGGTCGCCCTCACCCCGGTGCGCTCGGCGATCGCAGCGAGTGACTCGTCGGGTGGCGGTTCGTAGTCGATGTCGCCGTCCTCCACGGCCCAGAATCGGTCGAGCCGATCGAGCACCAGCTTCTGGTAGAGCGTTCCACCGTCGGCGGGAGCGGTGGCGAACTCGTTGCGCAGCGCCGGATCGCGGAGTGCTGACGCCCTCCGATCGAGCGGGAGCTCGGCAATCGGTGCGTAGGCGGGATGGAACGCGAGCGGGTTGAAGCTGCCTTCGAGGCACATCAGCAACCCGACCACGCGCCCGGCCACCTGCGCCACGATCGGGATGCCCTGCTCGCGTGCTTCGTCGAGGAGGGCAAGCACGTGCTTCCAGAGATCTGGAGCATCGTCGGGCTGGTTGAGATTCACGCTGATCGTGCGACCCGTCCGCCGGGCGAGTTCCTTCATCCAGGGCCACTCGTCGATCGGCAGGTGAGCGTGGTCCGGGGCGAATTGGAACACTCCGTGGCCGGCCCGGGCGAGCGCATCGGCGATCCCGAAGAGTTCGTCGCTGGTTGCGTGTGTTCCCGGCACCAGCTCGCCGGACTTCGACCTGTGGATCGGGGTGCGCGACGTCGAGAATCCGAGCGCACCGGCGCGCAGTGCGCGCTCGACGATGTCGGCCATCGCCGCGATGTCGGCGTCGGTGGCCGGCTCGTTGGCGGCACCACGGTCGCCCATCACGTAGCCGCGCACCGGACCGTGCGCCACCTGGGCACCGATGTCGATCACGAACCGACGTCTGTCGAGCGCGTCGAGGTACTCCTCGAACGACTCCCAATCCCACGTGAGCCCCTCGGTGAGCGCGGTACCGGGGATGTCCTCGACGCCTTCCATCAGCTCGATCAGCCAGTCGTGGCGGTCGGGTGCCGCTGGTGCGAACCCGACGCCGCAGTTGCCCATCACCACCGTGGTCACTCCGTGCCACGACGACGGCGTGAGATACGGGTCCCACGACGCTTGACCGTCGTAGTGCGTGTGGATGTCGACCCAGCCTGGCGTGACCAACTTGCCGGTGGCGTCGAGCACTCGTGTCGCTTCACCCGCAACACGTTGCGAGTCCTCGTCGATCACGTCGGTGATCAGCCCGTCATTCACCACGATGTCGGCGATGCGACCGGCCCGACCCGTGCCATCGACGACGAATCCCCCACGGATCACCAGATCATGCATCCGGCCGACAGTAGTTGCTGCTACGTTCGGCTTCACCGTGAAGCGGGTCCCGTGAGGCTCGCACGGAGGAGACGAGATGGCTGCTGACAACCCAGCCGCGAGCGCCAAGCAGGTGCTCGGGCCCGACGACGTGCGACGTGCCGTCACCCGAATGGCCCACGAGATCATCGAACGCAACGGTGGTGTCGACGGTGTGTTCCTCGTCGGTATCGCCCACGGTGGCGTGTGGTTGGCCGACAGTCTCGGCGTCGAGATCGAGCGAATCATCGCGACGAGCGACGAACCGAGCGCGCCGGTGCGGGTCGGGTCGGTCGACGCAAGCCTCTACCGCGATGACATCGGACTGCGCCCGGTGAGCCCATCAGCGGTCAGCAGTCTCCCTGGCGACATCGACGGCGCCACGGTCGTTCTGGTGGACGACGTGTTGTATACCGGCCGTACGGTTCGAGCGGCCCTCGACGCCGTGTCCGACTACGGGCGTCCCCGGGCAGTGCAACTGGCCGTCCTGGTCGACCGAGGACACCGGGAACTCCCGATCCGGCCTGACTTCATCGGCAAGAATCTGCCGACGAGTGCCGACGAGCGTGTCACCGCGAACGCCGACGGGGTGATCATCTCGTGACCCCGTCCCGATCGTTGCTCACCGTCGAGGACCTGGGCGTCGAGGGCATCATTCGCGTCCTCGACCTCGCTGATCACATGGCCGAAGTGAATCGCCGGCCGAACCCCAAAGTGCCGGCCCTTCGCGGCAAGACGGTGTGCAGCGTGTTCTTCGAGGACTCCACCCGCACCAGGCTGAGCTTCGAGACGGCGGCCAAGCGACTGTCGGCCGACACGATGACGTTCGCCGTGTCGCAGTCGAGCCTCAACAAGGGCGAGAGCCTGCGCGACACGATCGAGACGATCGCAGCGATGGGTGTCGATGCGTTCGTCGTGCGGCACGGATCGAGTGGTGCACCGCAGCTGATCGATGCCTGGACCCAGGCCAGCGTGATCAATGCCGGCGACGGATGGCACGCGCATCCCACGCAGGCGCTCCTCGACGCGTACACGGTTCGTACCGCTCTGGGTCGCAGCGGCGGTCTCGATGGGCTTCGCATGGCCATCGTCGGCGACGTCAAGCACAGCCGCGTTGCTCGCAGCACGGTTGCTGCGATGCGCATGCTGGGTGTGCACGTCACGGTCGTTGCGCCGCGCACACTGCTCCCACCCGACGTCGGGGAATCGTTCGCAGATGCGGTCACCGACCGGCTCGATGACGTCATCGCACACGTCGACGTGCTGTATCTGCTGCGCATGCAGCAGGAGCGGATGAACGAGGCGCTCGTACCGAGTTTGCGTGAATACACGACACGCTTCGGTCTCACCTCCGAGCGGGCAAGACGGTTGGCGCCGCAGGCGCTGATCATGCACCCGGGCCCGATGAACCGCGGAGTCGAGATCACCGTCGATCCGGCCGAACTGCCCGGTGCCGTGATCACACAGCAGGTCACCAATGGCATCTCGGTTCGTATGGCCGTGCTCTTCGACCTGCTCGGCTCCGGCAACACGGCACCCGACATCACCACCGCCGCCGCCACCATCACGGCCAACGCGGACACCAAGAGCGAAGGAGGCTCGCAGTGAGCCTGTTGATCACCGGCGCACGCGTCATCGACCCCACCGGCGAACGGCGCGTCGACGTACGCATCGACGGCACCGTGATCAGCGAGGTCGCCGAACACCTCGATGCCGTCGCGGGTGACGACGTGATCGACGCCGCCGGCCTCGTGCTCGCTCCCGGATTCGTCGACCTGCACGTACACCTGCGTGAGCCGGGTCGCGAGGAGGCCGAAACGATCGAGACCGGGAGTCGAGCCGCGGCGCTCGGCGGATTCACCGCCGTCGTCGCGATGCCGAACACCGATCCCACCCAGGACAGCGTCGAAGTGGTCGACTTCGTACGTCGTCAGGGCGAACGCGCCGGGCTGTGCGAGGTGCTTCCGTCGGGTTCGATCACCGTGGGTCGCGCCGGTCAGCGCCTCACGCCGTTCGCCGAGCTCGCCGGGGCAGGCGTGAAGATCTTCACCGACGACGGCAACGGGGTGCAGGACCCGCTGCTGATGCGCCGAGCGCTCGAGTACGGCGATGGGCTCGACATCACGCTGGCGCAGCACTGCGAGGTCGAACGGCTCACTGCTGGTGCGGTGATGCACGAAGGGTCGTGCTGCAGCCGGCTCGGGTTGCCGGGCTGGCCCTCGATCGCCGAGGAACTGATGCTCCATCGCGACATCGAACTGGTGCGTCTCACCGGCGTCGGCATGCATTTCCTGCACCTGTCGACCGCCAAGAGCGTCGAGCTGGTGCGTGCAGCCAAGGCGGACGGTCTCCCCGTCACCGCCGAGGCGACGCCGCACCACTTCAGCCTCACCGACGAACGCCTCGAGACCTACGATGCGATGTACAAGGTGAACCCGCCGTTGCGCACCGGCGACGACATCGCAGCGATCCGAGCCGGGCTGGCCGACGGGACGATCGATGCAATCGCCACCGATCATGCTCCGCACACGCCCGAGAGCAAGGAACGGCCGCTCGACCAGGCCCCTCCGGGCATGCTCGGACTCGAGACGGCGCTCGGAGTGTCGCTCGCCAGCCTCGACATGGCGTTGATCGACTTGATCGCGGCCCTGTCGTGGAAGCCGGCGGCGATTGCTGGTGTCGGCGACCGCCACGGACGCCCGATCGAGCCGGGAGAGTCCGCCAATCTCACGATCTTCGACCCCGACGAGGTGTGGGAGGTCGTCCCGGCCCGGCTGGCGAGCAAGAGCCGGAACACGCCGTACGTCGGGATGCCGCTGCGGGGCCGTGTGCTCCACACGATCCTGCAGGGAACTCCGGTCGTTCGCGACGGCGGCGCGCTACGGTGATGAATGAACATGCAGAACAACGAATGAACATGCAGCAGCCGTGTGCCGCTCGACGTGCGTGTGAGCGCACACGTCGAACCCTGGAGTTGTCGCACACACAGATCGAGAAGAGGTGTCAATCATGACGTTGCGCGACGGAGCCCTGGTGCTCGCCGACGGGAGCGTGTTCGAGGGCGAATTGATCGGTGCCGAGGCCGCGATCACCACCGGCGAGGTGGTGTTCAACACCGTGCTCAGCGGCTATCAGGAAGTGATCACCGACCCGAGCTACGCCGGACAGATCATCACGTTCACCACTCCACACATCGGCAACTACGGCGTCAACGCAGCCGACTTCGAGTCGCGTGGGATCTTCTGTCGCGGCATCGTCGTGCGAGAGATGGCACGGCGCCACAGCAATCAGCGCGCCGAGGGCAGCCTCGACGCGATGTTGCAGCAACACGGTGTGCCGGGCGTCGCTGGCATCGACACCCGTCGACTCACTCGGATTCTGCGTGAGACCGGGGCGATGCCCGGAGCGTTCGGCTCTGCGAGCGTGGCCGACCTCCGCGCTGCTGCCGACGCCGAGCCCGGGACCGACGGCGTCGACCTGGTCCGCCAGGTGACGATCGACCAGGGCTACACCGTCGCCGCACTCGATCCCGACAGCCGCACACGAATCGTGGCCATCGACTACGGCATGAAGCGCAACATCGCGGTCAACCTGTCTCGCTACGGCACCGTCGAGGTCGTCCCGGCGACCACCAGCGCCGCGGACATCCTCGCCCGCCGAGCCGATGGCATCTTCCTCAGCAACGGACCCGGTGATCCGGCGATGGCGTCGTACGGGGTCGAGACGATCCAGGGACTACTCGGCAACGTGGCGATCTTCGGCATCTGCCTCGGCCACCAGCTGCTCGGTCGTGCCATCGGTGCCGGCACGGTGAAGCTCCCGTTCGGGCACCACGGCGGCAATCACCCGGTACGCAACATCAGCTCCGGCAAGGTGGAGATCACCAGCCAGAACCACAACTTCGCCGTCGACCCCGACTCGATGTCGGGCAAGGCCACGATGACGCACGTCAACCTCAACGACGGGGTCTGCGAGGGCCTGCGCGTCGACGGCGAACTCGCCTTCAGCGTGCAGCATCACCCGGAGGCCAACCCGGGCCCCCACGACTCGCACTATCTGTTCGAGGAGTTCGCCCAGATGATGAAACACTCGTCCACCGCCGGCGCGCCACGAGGGTCTCGCTGATGCCCAAGCGCACCGACATCCACTCGATCCTGATCATCGGTTCCGGACCCATCGTGATCGGGCAGGCGTGTGAGTTCGACTACTCCGGAACCCAGGCGTGCCGGGTACTGCGCGAGGAGGGCTACCGCGTCATCCTCGCCAACTCGAACCCGGCCACGATCATGACCGACCCGGACTTCGCGGACGCCACCTACGTCGAGCCGCTCACCTGGGAGGTCGTGTCGGCGATCATCGACCGCGAGCAACCCGATGCGGTCCTTCCGACGCTCGGCGGCCAGACCGGGCTGAACATCGCAATGGAGCTGTTCGAACGCAACCTGATCGGTGTCCCCGGCAAGCCCGAGATGATCGGAGCGAACGCCGAAGCGATCGCCACTGCGGAGGATCGGGAGATCTTCAAGCAGGCAATGCTCGGCATCGGACTCGACTGCCTTCGATCGGGCACCGCGCACACGATGGAGGAAGCGCGCGTGGTGGTCGACGAGATCGGACTGCCCGCGGTGATCCGGCCCGCGTACATCCTCGGTGGCCGTGGCACTGGCATTGCATTCACCGCCGAGGAGTTCGAGAAGATCGCCTCCAACGGTCTCACCGCCAGCCCGATCAGCGAGATCCTGATCGAGGAATCGGTGTACGGCTGGAAGGAGTACGAGCTCGAGGTGATGCGCGACCACGCCGACAACTGCGTGATCATCTGCGGCATCGAGAACGTCGACCCGATGGGTGTGCACACCGGCGACTCGATCACGGTGGCACCGATCCAGACGCTCACCGACGTCGAGTACCAGGAGATGCGCAACTCGGCGCTGGCCTGCATTCGTCGGGTCGGCGTCGAGACCGGTGGGTCGAACGTGCAGTTCGCCGTCGAGCCCTCGACCGGCCGCCAAGTGGTCATCGAGATGAACCCGCGCGTGTCGCGTTCGTCGGCGCTGGCGTCGAAGGCAACCGGTTTCCCGATCGCCAAGATCGCTGCGCGACTGGCCGTGGGCTACACCCTCGACGAGATCCCCAACGACATCACCAAGGCCACGCCGGCGAGCTTCGAGCCGGTGATCGACTACGTGGTCACCAAGATCCCGCGTTGGGCGTTCGAGAAGCTGCCGGGGACGTCGGGTGTGCTCGGCACCCAGATGCAGTCGGTGGGCGAGGTGATGGCGATCGGCCGGACGTTCCCCGAGAGCCTCCAGAAGGCGCTGCGCTCGCTCGAACAAGGTCGTCTGGGCCTGGGCTGCGATCCCGCCGAACAGCAACTTGCTGGACTCTCCGACGACGAGCTGCTGGCTCAGGCAGCCATCCCCACCGCCGATCGCATCCAGCAGGTCGGGACGCTGTTGCACCGTGGCGTGTCGATCGACGCCGTGTACGAGGCGACGTCGATCGACCCGTGGTTCCTCGACCAGATGTCGATGATCTCCGAAGAACGTGCGGTGCTCCTCGCTGCGACCCTCGACACGATGACCACGAGGGGCTGGCGACGGGCGAAGCGTCTCGGGTTCTCCGATGCGCAGTTGGCACACCTGTGGTCGGTAGCCGAGGACGATGTCCGCGCCGCTCGGGAATCGGCGGGCGTATTGCCCACCTACAAGACGGTCGATACCTGCTCGGCCGAGTTCGCCGCCGAGACGCCGTATCACTACTCGACCTACGAAGACGAGAGCGAGGTGCGTCCCTCCGATGCGCGCAAGGTCGTGATCCTCGGCTCGGGTCCGAACCGCATCGGTCAGGGCATCGAGTTCGACTACTGCTGCGTGCATGCTTCGTTCGCGCTACGCGATGCAGGCTTCGAGACGATCATGGTCAACTGCAACCCCGAGACCGTCTCGACCGACTACGACACGTCGAGTCGTCTGTACTTCGAGCCGCTGACCAAGGAGGACGTGCTGAACGTCATCGCGGTGGAACGGCCCGAAGCCGTCATCGTCTCGCTCGGCGGTCAGACCCCGCTCAAGCTCGCTGGCCTGATCCCGCCCGAACTCGTGGCGGGAACGTCGCCCGACTCCATCGATGCGGCCGAGGATCGCGAGCGCTGGAACACGATCTGCGACGAACTGCGGATCCCGCAGCCGCCCGGCGGTACGGCGATCGACATCGAGCAAGCGCTCGCGATCACCGATGACATCGGGTTTCCCGTGCTGGTGCGTCCGAGCTACGTGTTGGGTGGACGGGCGATGCAGATCGTCCACGACCGCAACCATCTCGCTCGTGCCATGGAGGAACTCGCCGGTTTCGGCAGCCTCGGCAAGGAGGGCGGGCTGTCCGCCGAACGCCCCGTGCTGATCGACCGGTTCCTCGCTGATGCGACCGAGGTCGACGTCGATGCGATCCGTGACCACACCGGCGAGGTGCTGATCGGTGGCGTGATGGAACACGTCGAGGAGGCCGGCGTGCATTCCGGAGATTCGGCCTGCGCATTGCCGCCGCCGACGCTGCCCTCGTGGGTGGTCGAGGTGATCGAGTCGTACACCATCGCCATCGCCAAGTATCTCGACGTGCGCGGCCTGATCAACGTCCAATATGCGGTGGTGGGCACGACGGTGTACGTGATCGAGGCCAACCCTCGCGCCAGTCGCACGGTGCCGTTCGTGGCCAAGGCGACCGGCGTGTCGTTGGCCAAGGTGGCGACACGGGTGATGCTCGGAGCCACCCTCGCCGAGCTCCGAACCGAGGGTGTCCTGCGCGAGCCGGTGGGCGGTCATGTCGCGGTGAAGGAAGCGGTGATGCCGTTCAACCGGTTCCCCGAGGTCGATCCGGCGCTCGGGCCGGAGATGCGCTCGACCGGCGAGGTGATGGGCATCGCCGCCACGTTCGGCAGGGCGTTCTACAAGGCCGAGTTGGCTGCCGGGAATCCGCTTCCGACCACCGGCACCGTGTTCCTCTCGCTGGCCGATCCCGACAAACCGGCCGGGTTGGTGGTCGCTCGGCGCTGCCGCGCCCTGGGGCTCGGAATCGCAGCGACCGAAGGCACCGCCGCCTATCTCGCAGCGTTCGACTCGCCAGTCGACCAGGTGGTCGCAAAGGTGCAGGAGATCGGCGACGATGGTGAGCCGGGAGTCACTGCGGTCGATCTGATCGCTGATGGCAAGATCAGTTTCGTGGTCAACACGCCGCGAGGCGCACTCGGGCGCAGCGACGGCGAACAGATCCGCAAGGCCGCCAGCCTGCACCGGGTGAGCTGCGTCACCACGGTGCACGCGGCGCTCGCCGCGGTGCAAGGTCTGTCCGAGCACGAAGGCGAGGTCCTCACCGTGCGGACGTTGCAGGAGTACCACTCGGTGATGGACACCGTGGTCGATGCGCAGACAGGATCCGCAGCGTCGTGATCGACACTCGCGTCACCATCGGGAGTGTCGGACTCGACGCTCCCGTGATGACGGCGTCAGGGACCGCCGGATACGGCGCCGAACTCGGCGGCTATCTCGATCTGGCGTCGCTGGGGGCGGTCGTGACCAAGTCGCTCGCCCCCTACGAGTGGCCCGGCAACCCGGCGCCCCGGCTGCATCCGACGCCGCAGGGGATGATGAACGCAGTCGGGCTCCAAGGTCCGGGCGTGCAGTACTGGCTCGACCATGTCGTGGGTGACCTCGTCGGGTGTGGCGCAACGATCGTGGTCAGCATTTGGGGCCGCAGCGTCGACGACTACGCGCAGGCGGCGGAACTCCTCGCGGCAGCGCCACCCGAGGTGGTTGCGGTCGAGGTGAACCTCTCGTGCCCGAACCTCGAGGGGCGCGGTTCGATCTTCGCCCACGATGCTGCTCTGTCGGCCGAGGTGGTGGCGGCAGCTGCGGGTTGTGGTCGTCCCCGTTGGGCCAAGTTGAGCGCGAACACCGACCGCATCATCGACGTGGCCGAAGCGGTGATGGCTGCCGGGGCCGAGGCGGTGACCTGTATCAACACGTTGTTGGGCCTCGCCTACGACCCCGCCACGCTGTCACCGACGCTCGGTGCCGGCGGGGGAGGGCTGTCCGGTCGAGCGATCCACCCGGTGGCCGTGCGCGCCGTCCATGACGTGCACCGAGCGCTCCCCGACGTGCCGATCGTCGGAGTCGGTGGGGTTGCCTCGGCCTGGGATGCCGTGGAACTGCTGCTGGCCGGTGCGTCAGCGGTGCAGGTGGGCACGGCGTCGTTCGCTGATCCAGCGGCTGCAGGGGCGATCCAGGAGGGGCTGATCGAATGGGCGTCCGAACGTGGATTGACCCGGCTCGCGGACATCGCCGCGCTAGCTTGAGCCGATGGCCACACCCCCACAGCTGACCCCCGAGCAGCGCACGGCGGCACTCGCCAAGGCGGCTGAGGCACGTTCGGCTCGCGCCGAGATCAAGGCTCGTCTCAAGATGGGATCGATGACGCTCGCCGATGCGCTTTCGTCCACCGACGGCAATGTCGCCAAGTTGAAGGTCGTGTCGCTGCTCGAATCACTTCCGGGTGTCGGCAAGGTGAAGGCCCGCAAGATCATGAGCGACGTCGAGATCGCCGACAACCGTCGAGTGCAGGGGCTCGGCGGCCAACAGAAGTCGAAGCTCCTCGAACTCCTCGGCTGACTGGCTCGTCGCCTTGATCATCGTCGTCTCGGGCCCTGGCGGGGTCGGCAAGGGCACCATCGTCGACGCGCTCGTGCGGCGCGACGAAGGGCTGTGGTTGAGTCGCTCGTGGACCACTCGTGAGCGCCGCCCATCCGAGGCGACCGATGCGTACGTGTTCACCGATACCGCCACGTTCGAGCGGCACATCGCTGACGGGGGCTTCATCGAGTGGACTGAATTCCTCGGGAACTACTACGGCAGCCCACTGCCCGAGCCGGGCCGCGAGCAGGACGTGGTGCTCGAGATCGAGGTCGACGGTGCCCAGCAGGTCAAGCGGCTCTTCCCCGACGCACTGCTGCTGTTCGTGATCCCACCCTCTCGAGCCGAGCAGGAACGCCGCCTTCGTGGGCGCGGCGATCCCGGCAACAAAGTGTTGGCTCGTTTGAGGAAAGCGGAGGACGAAGAACCGATCGGCAGGGCGCTCGCAGACCACATCGTGGTCAACGATGACCTCGACGACACGATCGAGGAGATGTTGCAGATCATCGAACGTGCTCGCGCCCGGTAGGGTGTGACCCTTATGGCTCTCGACCACGACACGATGATCAATCCGCCCATCGAGGGACTGCTCGACACGGTCGATTCGAAGTTCACGCTGGTCACACTGGCGGCGCGTCGTGCCCGGAACATCAACTCGTATTTCAACCAACTCGGTGACGGCCTCGGACACATGATCCCGCCGCAGGTGTCCTCGGTGGCGCGTAAGCCGCTGTCGATCGCTTTCGAGGAGATCGCCCAGGACAAGATCGTCTGGACACCGGCTCCGGTCGAGTCCGACGCCACTGCCGAGGCGGAGACCACCGCTGACGCCGACGAGGCCACCGACGACTGATCTGCGTTCGGGTCGCCACCGGCCCGGTGCACGAAATCTGGAGGGGACATCGGTGCTCGCAGGCAAGCGTGTCGTGTTGGGGGTGACCGGGGGAATCGCCGCGTACAAGGCAATCGACGTCTGTCGTCGCCTCGTCGATGCCGGTGCTCACGTGGTCCCGATCATGACTGCGGGCGCCGAGCACTTCATCGGTCGCACCACGCTGAGCGCGCTGGCGTCCGAGCCCGTCCAGACCGAGTTGTGGGACAACCCGACCACGCCGATCCCGCACACCGCGATCGGCCAAGGCGCCGACCTGATCCTGGTGGTGCCGGCAACGGCCCGGCTGCTCGCCGCATATCGAATGGGATTGTCCACCGATCTGCTCACCAACACGCTCATCGCGACGCGGGCGCCGGTCATCGTGTGCCCTGCGATGCACACCGAGATGTGGGAACACCCGAGCGTCATCGAGAACCTCGAAGTGCTGCGATCGCGCGGTGTGTACGTGGTCGAGCCCGAATCCGGGCGACTTGCCGGGGGAGACATCGGCGCCGGCCGGCTGGCTGACCCTGTCTCGATCGTCGCTGCCGTGGAACGAGTCCTCGGCCCCCGCGACCTCGAAGGTGTGTCGGTGGTCGTGTCGGCCGGCGGCACTCGTGAGCCCATCGACGCAGTTCGGGTGATCGCCAACCGAAGCTCGGGCAAACAGGGCTACGCGGTTGCGGCCGAGGCTGCATCACGAGGTGCTCGGGTGACTCTGGTCTCGACCGTGAACTTGCCGGTTCCGCCCGGCTGCCACGTGGTCGAGGTCGAGACCGCCGAACAGATGTACCACGCCATGACCACGGCGTCGGGAGACCACGAGGTCGTCGTCATGTGCGCAGCGGTCGCCGATTTCCGTCCGTTGGCAGCGGCCGAGGGCAAACTCAAGAAGCGCGACGGGGTGCCCGCGATCGTGCTCGAACCCACCACAGACATCCTCGCCGAACTGGGCGCCACGAAACGCTCTGGCCAGGTGTTGGTGGGATTCGCGGCCGAAACCAACGATCTGGTGGCCAACGCCACCACGAAGTTGCGTGCGAAGCACCTCGACCTGATCGTCGCGAACGACGTCGCAGCGCCGATGGTTGGCTTCGCTCACGACACGAATGCGGTTACGCTGCTGCGGCCCGACGCGGAGCCTGTCGAGATCGACCTCGCATCGAAGCGAGATGTCGCTCGGGCAGTCATCGACACCATTGTCTCCATCCGCTCGACACATCGACAGGACTTTGAATGAGCACGTACACCTTCACCTCCGAAAGCGTCACCGAGGGCCATCCCGACAAGATGGCCGACCAGGTGTCCGACGCCGTCCTCGACGCGATCCTCAGCGAGGACCCCGATGGCCGCGTCGCCTGCGAAACGTTGTTGACCACGGGACTCTGCGTCATTGCCGGCGAGATCACGACGTCCGCGTACGTCGACATCCCCAAGATCGCTCGCGAAACCATCAACGGAATCGGCTACGACAACGCCAGCTACGGATTCGACGGGAACACCTGTGGCGTGATCGTGTCGATCGACGAACAGAGCCCCGACATCGCCCAGGGCGTCGACACTTCAGAAGAAGTGCGCGGCGGCAAGTCGGGCGAGGACATCCTCAACCTGCAGGGCGCCGGCGACCAGGGCATGATGTTCGGCTACGCCTGCAACGAGACCGATGACCTGATGCCGCTGCCGATCTGGACTGCGCACCGCCTGGCCGAGCGCCTCGCCGAGGTCCGCAAGTCGGGTCAGGTGCCCTACCTGCGCCCGGACGGCAAGACGCAGGTCACCTACGAGTACCACAACGGCTGGCCGGTGGCGTTGAAGGCAGTGCTGATCAGCACCCAGCACCAAGAAGGCGTCGATCGTGACACCGTGATCCGTCCCGATCTGATCGACCAGGTGATCCGGCCGATCGTCCCCGAGCGCTTCGCCGACGACGACTTCGAGATCTACGTCAACCCGACCGGACAGTTCGTGCGTGGCGGTCCGTTCGCCGACGCCGGCCTCACCGGTCGCAAGATCATCGTCGACACCTACGGTGGCATGGGGCGCCACGGCGGCGGTGCATTCTCGGGCAAGGATCCGAGCAAGGTCGACCGTTCTGCTGCGTACGCCGGGCGTTGGGTTGCCAAGCACGTGGTCGCCTCCGGTGCCGCTGAGCGCTGCGAAGTGCAGTTGGCATACGCCATCGGCATGGCGCAGCCGATGAGCATTCTCGTCGAGACCTTCGGCACGTCCAAGGTCGATCCGGCGCTCATCGAAGCAGCGGTGCGGTCCACGTTCGACCTGCGTCCCGGTGCCATCGTGCGCGATCTCGACCTGAAACGACCGATCTACAAGCGTTCGGCTGCCTACGGTCACTTCGGTCGGGCGGGCTTCCCGTGGGAAGAACTCGGCCGTCTCGACGACTTCAAGAGCGCCGTCGGCGTCTGACCGAAGCGTGACGAGTGGTGTCGGACACCACCACCGACACCACCGTCACGTCTCGTGTCGCCCGGGTCGTCCCTGACGTCACCGGGCTCGACAAGGAGTTCGACTACCTGATCCCTGTCGACCTCGACGCATTCGTCGAGGTCGGCACGATGGTTCGTGTCGAATTGCACGGGCGTCGAATCGGCGGCTGGGTGCGCTCGATCTCCGACGCAGGGGCAGTCGACCGCCGGGTCGACCAGCTCAAGCCGATTGCGAAGGTGACCGGCCACGGACCGCGCCGCGAGATCTTCGAGCTTGCGGAGTGGGCGTCGGTTCGATGGGCAGCACGCAGGATCCGACCGTTCCTCGTCACCGCCGGGTCGGATCGGGCGGTGCGAACGTTGCCGCTTGATCGGCGCACGACGATGACCCCGGCCCCGCAATCGCCGGCAACGAGCGCGATGCTCGCCGCAGGAGGTGGTGTTCTCCGGCTGCCGCCGCGGGCCGACGTCATGGCGTCGCTGCTCTCCGCTGCGGCATTGGGCCCGGCGCTGGTCGTCGTGCCGGAGCACACGACGGCGATCTTGCTCGCCGCACGCCTCCGACGCGCCGGACTGTCGGTCGCTTCGATGCCGGGGGAGTGGGCGGCAGCTGCCGGAGGTGTCGATGTCGTGATCGGCACGCGGTCGGCTGCGTGGGCGCCGTGTCCAGGTCTGGCCGCAGCGCTCGTGGTCGACGAACACGACGAGGCGCTCCAAGAGGAGCGGTCGCCCACGTGGCATGCCCGAGATGTGGTGGTCGAGCGTTGTCGACGTGCCGGCGTGCCGTACGTGTTGGTCTCGCCGGTACCCACGTTGGTGTCGGTCGAGCAGTACGCCGGCTCGGGCGGTGTCGTGCATCCTCCGATGCTGCGCGAGCGGGCCGGTTGGCCGAGGGTGGTCGTGGTCGACCGATCCGACGAGGATCCGTGGAAGCGGTCGCTGCTGACGTCAGGGTTGATCGAGCGGATACGCAACCCTGAGCTCACCGTCGTCTGTGTCAGCAACATCACCGGGCGCGCTCGAGTGTTGGCGTGTCGCTCGTGTCGGTCGCTCGTGCGGTGTGAGCGCTGTGACGCTGCGGTCGGACTCGACGACGACGGACGACTCGGATGTCGGCGTTGCGGGGCTGTTCGGCCCCCGGTGTGCCAGCAGTGTGGAGCGAGCCGCTTCGCAAATCTTCGGCCGGGTGTGACGCGACTTCGCGAGGAGTTCGAGGCCGCTGCGGCCCGTCGCGTCGTGTCCGTCACCGGTGCTGACGACGCGTTGCCAGAGTCCGCTGGCGTCTACATCGGCACCGAGGCAGTGCTCCATCGTGTCCGTTCGGCCGACGTGGTGGCATTCCTCGAGTTCGACTCGGAGATGCTCGCACCGAGGTTTCGTGCGGCCGAGCAGGCAATGGCGCTGATCGTGCGGGCGGGACGGATCGCGCCCGAGGTGTTGATCCAGACGTTCTCGCCGCGGCACGACGTGATCGTTGCGGCGTCGGCTGGCGATCCGGCGAGCATCCTCGATGGTGAACGGGCACGTCGGCAGCTCCTCGGGCTGCCACCGTTCGGTGCGTTGGCGGTCGTCTCCGGCACCGGCTCCGGTGAGATCGCCGAGCAGCTGGTCGGCGCCGGCGTCGAGGTCGGTGGCGACGGCGCCGACCGCTACCTGGTGCGGGCCACGGACTGGACGACGCTCGGCGGGGCGCTCGACGCCGCCGAGCGCCCCGCCGGTTCCCGCATCCGCATCGAAGTCGATCCCGCCCGGATCTGACGACCGCTCCGGTGAGTCTCGCCGCGCCCTGTACGCGCTGGAACTCACCGGACGTTCGCTTCGATCAGGAGGCGGCGATCTTCTCCCGAATGTGATCGATGACGGGGGTGTGGTCAGACTGCGGGCTGAACAGCACCAGGTTGGCGTCCTCCTCGACTCGCACGCTGTGTCCAGCGGGCCAGTGGAACAGATCGCCGGCTGCACACAGTTCGGTGGTGGCGTCGCTGTAGGTCACCGTGACCATGCCGTCGATCACGTAGCCCCAGTGGGCCGACTGGCACATGTCGCCGTGGAGTCCGACGAGCAGCGGCGCGAGGTCGGCACCCTTTGCCATGGTGAAGTACTCGGCGCCCATGACGCCGAAGGCGGCCCCGAAGTCGGTCTGTTGGCGCGCCACCGCCCCCGGAGCGTCGATCTTGACCGGAACGTCGTTCTTGGTGATGTGCATGATGATCTCCTCGTGATCCGTGAACCGTCCCCCAATGGTGCGGTCGCAAAGAGGGCGTGACATTTGGTGTCACAATGCGACATGGCGATTGTCCTCCTCGTGGAGCTCGTCGAAGCCGCACGCAACGCAACCCGGCGCGGTGAGTGGAATCGGGCGCTCGAACTGTTGGACGTCGACGGGGCGAGTGGCTCGGCCGAGTGCCTCGAGCTACGTGCCGAGGCGTTCTATGGTGCCGGCGACTTCGAAGGATGCGTGGAATCGTGGGAGGACCTGCACACGCTGCTCGTGCAACGCCGAGACCACCTCGAGGCTGGCCGGGTCGCAGCGATGATCGCGATGTACCTCATGATGGACACCGGGTTGATGGCGCCCGTGCGGGGCTGGCTGCGGGCCTCGGAGCGACATCTCGAAGGAACTGGCGACACAGCGGTGCGGGCGATCATCGCCATGGTGCGGGCATACGAACGCTTCATGTGCGGATCGATGAGCGATGCTCGTGTCCATGCCGCTGCGGCAGTGGAACTCGGGGAGCGCTTCGGGGTGACGCCTGCGGTCGTGATCGGCAGGACCTGCCTTGCCCGATTGACGATCTTCGACGGCGACGTCGACGTCGGGCTCGAACTCCTCGACGAGGTCGGCGCACTGCTGATGTCGGGGGCTGCCGACCCACTCACGACCGGCATGATGTACTGCGAGATCATCTGTGCCGCTCAAGGTCTGCTGATGCCGGATCTCGCGGCCCAGTGGACCGACGTGATGGAGCGTTGGCGTCACGGCGCAGCGTTCGGTGGGATCAACGGGCGCTGCCGGGTGCACCGGGCCGAGGTGCTGCGCGTCAGCGGGACCTGCGATCTCGCTGAAGCCGAGGCGATCGCTGCCTGTGAGGAACTTCGACCTTGGATGCGGCGTGAGTTCGGTTGGCCGCTCGTGGAACTCGGGAACATCCGCTTGCGCTCCGGCGATCTCGACGGTGCCGAACAGGCCTACTCGGAGGCGGCCGCGCTCTCATGGTCGCCGCAACCGGGTCTGGCGCTGGTGCACCTTGCACGCGGTGACGCAGATCAGGCCGCGACGATGATCGCTCACGCGATCGAGCATCCCATCGACATCCCCTCCAAGGAGCGCCCACCCTTCGGCCCGCTGCGATTGACACCACTGTTCGACGCACAGTCGGAGATTGCGTACGCGCGAGGCGACCGCGCCACGCTCGAACGAGCAGCCGACATGTTGGCCGACACCGCGGCGCAGTACCCCTCGCCGATGTTGCGTGCCCTGGCGCTACTCGCACGCGGCCGCCTGTCGGTCCTCGACGGCGAGCCGGAGCGGGCGATCAGCGAAGCGAGCCGTTCGGTCGCAGAGTTGAACGGCGTCGGAGCGCCATTCGAGGCGGCACTCGCACGGCTGGTGGTTGCCGATGCCTGCGCGTTGGCCGGGCGTGACGACGAGGCGCTGTTCGAGCGACGGACCGCACGCGATGCACTGGCGTCGTTCGGAGCCGAGTGGTGGGCCGAGCGCGTGGACCAACTCGTCGCAGTGCCGTCTCCTGGATCCCTCGACACGTCATCGACGCTCCCGAATGCGGTGTTCTGCGTCAGCGGAGACGTGCGGACGGTCGCATGGGGCTCGACGTCCGTTGTCGTGCGGGACATGAAGGGCCATCGGTACATCTCGCGGCTGCTCGCCGAACCCGGTCGCGAGTTCCACGCCGTCGACCTGGTCCGACTCGAGGCGGGGTCGGATCCCGAGGTGCACACCGATCGCGGGATTCCCGTGCTCGACGACCGCGCCAAGGCCGCCTATCGCAGGCGGCTCGACGACATCGACGACGACATCGCCCACGCTCGCGCCGACAACGACATCGGCCGTGCCGAGTTGGCCGAACGGGATCGGGAGTACCTCATCGCCGAGCTCAAGCGTGCAACCGGACTCGGGGGTCGTGACCGTGTCGTACTCGACGACGCCGAACGAGCACGTGTCAGCGTCACCCGGTCGATCCGCTACGCCCTGGCACGGCTCGCCGAGTCGAGTCCGGCGGTCGCCGAGCACCTCCAGCGGCACGTCCGCACGGGCACGTTCTGCGTCTACGACCGCGATCCGCTCAACCCGGTCGACTGGACCGTGTAGCGCCTGACACCGACGCCCGTCAGGTTCCCCCGGTCAGAGCGTCGAATCGCTGATCGTCGACGTTCCCGCCGGACAGGATGATCCCGACACGTCGACCGACGAACCGGGCCGGGTCGGCCAGCACTGCAGCGAGTCCGACAGCTCCGCTCGGTTCGAGTCGCAGGGCGAAGTGGCCCTCGGCGATTCGCAACGCTTCGACGATCTGGTGCTCGGTGACGGCGACGACGTCGGCCACCAGCTCACGGTTGATTGCGAAGGTGATGGCGCCAGGAGCGGTGACCGCCAGGCCGTCGGCGATCGTGTCCGGCTGTGCGATCCGGACAATTGCTCCAGCGGCAAACGATTGCCGCGTGTCGTCGGCGTTGGCCGGCTCGACACCGATCAG
>JANPKU010000078.1:0-21982 GCA_031426215.1 Actinomycetes bacterium | reverse complement strand
CTCTTCTCGGCGGATTCGCTGCAGGCAGTCGGCACGGCTGTTCAGGGGCCGCGCCGAGTGAAGGCCAGGCGTACGCCGAGTCCGACGATCGCGACTCCGCCGGCTGCCCCGACCAGTTCCAGCCGTCGGGGCGAGCCGACGAGCCATTGCCGGGCGGTACCTGCTGCGAGCCCCCAGACACTGTCGGACAGCAGCGCAATGACGGCGAACATCACACCGAGCGCCAACATCTGCACCCCCGCCGGAGCACCACCGGTCTCGACGAATTGCGGCAGAATGGCCGCAAAGAACACGATCGTCTTCGGGTTGGCCACGCCCACCACGAACCCGTCGATGAACAACGAGCGATGCGCCACCTCGTCGGCCCCCTCGACGGCCACGGCCAACTGGGCGTTGCGGCGGCGATGGATGATCGCTTGTACGCCGACCCACACCAGATAGACGGCCCCGATCAGTTTGATCGCCGTGAACACTGCGACCGACCTCTCGACGATGGCTCCGAGCCCGATTGCCACGAGCACGACCTGCACGTAGAAGCCCGTCGCGTTGCCGGCCACGGTGACTATTGCCGCCCGCCGACCCAATGACAATGCTCGACCGACGACGAACATCACGCTCGGCCCCGGAATGATGATGATCGCGAACGACACCGCCGCGAATGCGGCCAGAGAACTCATCGATGGCATTGGGCAATCCTGCCGTGCGCCGGCGCGCCACGCCAACGGAATTCGACCATCGGCAACGGTCAGACGGGTGGCAACTCGGTGTCCACCCACTGCGGCGGTGGGGTCCACTGCGCCCACGAGCGATCCCACCAGGGCCCCTCCGACTCGATTCGGTCGGTGAGCTGCCTGCCGTAGTCGCGAATCCATGCGACGAGTTCAGTCGTGTAGCGCCCCTCGGCCACGCGATCCTCGAGGAGTTCGTCGTCCTTCACTACGTGACTTCCGTCGGGAAAGACCAGGATGTCGAGTTCGAGATCCTGCGTCGCGTAGCCCTCCGAAGAACGCACGAACGCTGTCTGGAGGTTCAGGTACCAGCACACGAAGTTGCGATCGGGGCCATCCCAGAAGTGCCACACCGCATAGTGGTCCTCGGGCCGCTGGACCATCAGGCATCCGTGACCGAACCACGCGTCACGGCCACTCCACGGATGCTTTCCGTTGGCGGTGGGCCAAGGTCCTTTGGGGAACCTGAACCGTGCACCCTCGGCGATGAAACTGACGAGCTGCTCCGGCGTGTCCTCGACGACGAAGACCGGTGTCTCCAACCACACACCGACGTTCGGGGTCTGCTGGGCGACATCGGTGGGCTGCAAGCCGAGCTGCTCGCGACGAGCGACGATGTCGCCATGGGACCACGAACCCGTCACCTCGGTCATGACCGCCACGGCGGCCAAGCTAGCTCGATTCGACCGGCACGGACCGCTGCGCAGCCCCTCATCCTGCGAACTCGGCCCGGCCGATGCCGAGCGCTCTGAGCTTGTGCCATGACCGTTCCACGATCAACGGATATGTGCCCAGGTAGTACGGCAACGCTGCGCACGCCTGGTTGACGGCTGCACCTTTCGAGCGCCGAGTCGTGGCATCCTCGACACCGAGTTCGTCGAGGAACACGTCGCGTGACTCCTCGGTGAACAACGGTGACCACACCACCTGGACGTCGACCGCCGGGTCGCCGAGGCAGGCCGAATTCCAGTCGACGATGCCGCACAGCCGACCATCCCTGAGCAGACAGTTCCCTTCGAGGTCGGCATGAACCCAGATCGCAGGTCCGTCGTACGGCGGTGCAGCGAGGGCGTCCTCCCAGACCGCGAGCGCTGCGTCGGCGTCGATCAGATGTGCAGCACCCTCGATCGCTCGCCGAGTCGGCGTGTCGTAGTGGGCCAGCGGACGGGCCCGATGTCGTGGCGGTGGTGCCCCATCGATCGGCATCGCCTGGAGCTCGCGCACGGCCCGTGCGAGGTCGCGGGCGAACTCGACGGGTTCATGCATCCGCTCCGGCCGGGCACTCTCGCCGTCGATCCAACGGTGCACCGCCCACCGGTACGGGTATCCGAACGCGGGTTCACCGACGGCAACCGGCTGTGGGACCTCGACCGACAGGTGCGGTGCGATCAGTGGGAGCCACTGCGCCTCCTTGTCGACCTGCCCTCGTGCGCCGTCGATCCGAGGCAGACGCACCACCAGATCGTCGCCGAGACGCCAGACGGCGTTGTCGGTCCCCCACGGTTCGACGATCACGAGCTGGAGTGCTGTCAGACCCGGCATCTGTGCCGCCAGAAGCCGCCGCACCAGCCCCTCGTCGATCTCGGCCTCGTGTTCGTGCATCACGCGGGAAGTCTCGCGTGGGTTCAGTCCGCGTACTTGGCCGATATCCGTTCGACCGTCCCGAGCGTTCGCATCGTCATCTCACCGAGCAGCGCTTCGATCGCCTTGACCGGTAGTTGCGACGTGCTCACACCTGCGACGGGAAGCCAATACCACTCACGTCCGATCACGCGCACCAGATCCTCGTCGGGGACCAACTCGGCGACCCGGCAGAGGATGTCGGCCGAGGGCTCCGTGCGAAGGAACGTCACTTGAACCTTGCCGGCACGTCGGGCGAGATCATCGGCCGAGAACGGCCTCGTGACCATGACCGATCTCATCTCGGCGGCCGTTCGGATGAAGGTGGGCGCATCGAAGCTGTACGCCTCGGCAACTGCCGCCTCGATCCGCCGCTCGGTGACCGCCGCAGGATCGTCGCACCGGAACACCACGTTGCCAGCCGCCTGGTAGGCCGCCACATCGGTGTAGCCGAGTTCGTGGAACGGGGCGAGCAACTGTTCGTTGGTCAGGCGCCGGTTGCCCGTGTTGATCGCCCGCAAGAACGCAACGTACCGATCTCCACCCACGCCGACGACTCTGCCACACCAGCGATGAGTTCGAGCGCGACCCGTCCGCGCCGAAACTCACCGCCGATAGATTCCGCTGAGGGCGGGCTACGGAGCGACGCTTGCGGTGAGGCGGTTGATCGTGGGGCGCACGATCATGGTGTACGTGTCGGAGATCGCCGGCTCACGGCTGGCCTTCTGTGCTTCGAGCCTGGCGGGATCCATCACGACGGCCATGAACGCTGCCTTGCTCGGGAACGCGTTGAAGCGCACCTGATCCCATGTGCGACCGTCACCGACGATGGTGCCCTCCACCGCGAACCATCCGTCGATGCGGACCCCATGCGGGCCGGCGGTGTCGGCTGCGGCTCGGGAGTACGCCTCCATCTGTGCTGGAGTGACCGCCGCCTCGGCAGCATCGCGGTACTTGAGCACGTGGATCACCATCACGGGTCCGTCGTCGTCGGTCGGCGGGTGGGGCACGTCGGCCCAGTCGGGCCGAGCCACATCAGCCGGCCACTCCGGCACGTCGAACGGTTGGCAGCCGATGACGATCGTCTCGGCCATGCCTGCGTCCTTGTGGGCGTGCTGCTGGCGGAAGTCGTCCCGTGACTGCATCTCGATGAAGGATCGACGAGTCGGGTACTTGACGACCCCGATGCGATCCCATTTCGGCGAGTCGCCGAGCAACTGCTGGTCGACGTCGCCCGCGAATGCGATCTGCGCGCCGATCGCGGCGAGCGGACCGAGTGGCGTGTACAGGTCGTCGGCTTCGCGACCACTGATCGACGACTCCTGCCCGTCGCCGTAGTCGGCAACCTCGCGATACTTCATGAGGTTCACCATCCACACCGGGCCGTCGTCGTCGGGTGGCGTCGTCGCCAACCTCATGCCGTACTCGCGGTCGACGGTGCCGTAACGGGGTGTGCGGGTGTCGGTCATGTGGTGGCTCCCTTCTCGAGGATCTGCATCATTTCCCGGGCCACCATCGGCCCGGCGTTCTGGTTCTGGCCCGTGACGAGATTGCCGTCGACGACCCAGTGGTTGGCGAGCGGGTCGCGTCGCGCCGACTCGCTCTCGAAGATCGCTCCGGCCGCGCGCAGTTCCGTTTCAGGGTGCTGCGGTGTCGACTCGATGCCCAACTCGTGCACCTGTTTGTCGGTGACCGCCGAGATCCGGCGTCCCTCCACCAGGGGCCGCCCGTCGGGAGCGGTCGCCTTCAGCAGCCCGAGCGGGCCGTGACAAACCCCGCCGATCACTTTGCCGAGTGCATTCGCCTCAGTGATCTTCTCGCCGAGCGCATCGGAGGTGCCGAGATCGAAGGCGGCACCCCATCCTCCGGCCAGGAAGACGATGTCGTACCCCGACACGTCGACGTCGGCGATTGCCAGCGAGTCGCCGACCTTCGCTCGAAGTTCGGCGTCGGCGAGGAACCGATCGTCGTCGGCGCTGCGGATCACCGGCTTGAGACTCTGCGGGTCGACGGGGATCACTCCACCGTTCGGGCTGGCCAGGTCGACGAACATGCCGGCGTCGAGGAATGCGTAGTACGGCACGGTCATCTCGCTGGCGAAGACGCCAGTGGCCTTGCCGACGTCGAGCACTGCGTGGTTCGTGCACACGATGAGCGCTCGCTTTCCCAACAGTTCGAACTCGCGGGCGTCCGGATCGTGCGGGTGCATCCCGAGCTTGTGAAGGCCCTTGCGGAGCAGCCGGGCCGGAGGTGGCACACGCTTGGTGGCCGGCGCGCTCGGACGGCGGCGAACGTACGGCCACGGGGTGTTTCGTTCAGGGACCGACCGAGCTCGTTCCTCTTTGAGCACGGACCGCATGTGATCGAACACTGCGCTGGACGATTCGTTGCGCCACTGGTTCACGTGCTCGATCGGGTCGGCGGTGAGGTCGTAGAGCTCCCACTGATCGGCGAGGGGCTCGGTCCGGTACTCGTCACCTCGCAGACCGTTGGCCGCGAGGTGTCGTACGCCCGGCTCGGTCCACGTGGCCGGATCATCGAACGTCCGCACGAGCTTCCAGAGGTGCCCGCCACCGCCCAGAGCGTCGGCGTCGTCGACTCTCACGATCACGCCTTCGAAGTTGGCGCCGACGTGGGCCGGCACCTTGATCCGCAGCGGTGCCGGAGGCTTGGCCGTCCGACCCAGTCGCCGGGCGAACCCCGAGGCGCCCGAATCGCCCTCGAGCATGTTGTCCCTGGTCATGACATACACCGGGCGATTTCGGTCGGGTGACAGTGCTCCGTCGATGACCGGCATCAGGTTGCGCCCAGGCAACGGATGCACCTCGCTGAACTCGGTCTTCAGCAACTCGGCGGTCGCTGCCTCGTCGATCCCGGCAGCGCCGAGCAGTGTCGGCACGAGGTCGACGTGCGACGTCGGCGCATCGTCGATCATCCGCGGCTCGGTCGCCTGACCGCCGAGTCGAACCACCTCGAACGGCACTCGGGTCGCTTCGTCGTACAGGTTGAACCACTTCTGGTGGAGCCCACCGTGGGCGCCGAGCAACTCGCCATGATCGACGGTCCGCACGATGACCGCCTCCTCGAACGCCCCCGCTTCGAATCCGGCGGTGATCGCCTGTCGCACCTGGTCGAGTGGGCCGTCGACGTCGGCGTGGAGCCGGTAGTACAGGTCGCGGTACTCCTGCACGTGATCGCGATACGACTTGCCGACCAGCGCCACCGGCCCGTACCCGGTGGGGTACGACTCGCGGTACGCGATCTGCGCGGCAGGCTTGGTGGCCAGGTCCTCGCCGTCGGTCGGCGACGCAGCCACGTGCGGAGGATCGAGCGGGCCTGGCTGGATCGGCATTCCCTGGCGAATCCACGCGGGGAACAACACGATGTCGTGCGGGTTCACGAAACTCGCCACGAGAAGGAACGGGGTCAGCGCATCGGCCTCGCCTCGCGCCCGGCGGGCGTAGCGGTCCTCGAGCCACGCAACCACCCGAGCGGCGATCAGCGGATCCCGACGCACACCTGCATTGGCGAGCGGTGCGCCGTGAGGTTCGGGCCCGACCCAGCCCGAGAACCCGTACGGCCCGAGCGGATCCGCATCGAGGTACCGGCGAACGGCAACGGGGTCGATGTTGCCGTCGTCGTCGTTGGTCGCGAGGATCTCGCCGGTCGCCGAGTCGGTGAGATCGGCGTGGCTGATGTGCCACTTGCCGTCGTAGTGCGTGTCGTAACCAGCGGCCCGAAACCAGTTGCCGAGTGTCGGCACCTCACCCTGCGGGAGCCAACGCAACCGCGAATCGTCGTGCGATTTGCCGAGACCGTCGGTCTGGGTGACGCCGTGCAGGTCCGGGTACTGGCCCGTGAACAGCGTGGGACGGCTGGGCACACAGGCGAGCGACCCGGTGTAATGCCGCTGGAACGACACCGAATGCTCCGCGAACCACTTCCGACCGGTCAATGTCGTATCTCGCCACGCCTGCAACTCGGCAGACTCGTACGGAGGCGCCGCACGCTCCTGGTCGGTCATGATCACGATCACGTCGGGCCGGTTCATCGTCGTACTCCTTCGATCGAGTCGGTCGAATTCTCGCGCCACCCGCTCACGGCGGCGACCTGGGTTGCGAGGTGGTCGGCGAGTCCGTTCAACATGGTGACCGACGCCCCAGCGAGTCGTCGGCCGACCATGCGCGCAATCAGCTGCTGCGGTGGACGCGGTCCGCAGTCGACGTGCGTCGCAAGCGTCACCACGGTGCGTCCGGTGTCGGAGGGATCGACGGCGAGCCGCCATTCGTTGACCGCCGACTTCACCACCGGCGGCAACCCACCGAGGTCGTAGGCGAGGCGAGCGGGCGGTTCCCACACGGTGATCCGCTCGACGAGCACGACCCGTCCCGCCTGCACCCGCCGGGCGCGCCCGACCATCGCACCATAGTCGAGGGGATCGTCGAGCCAGCAGGTGTGGTCGGCGTTGTCCGCCCACACGGCCAGCCGATCGAAATCGGCGAGTACGTCCCACACCCTGGTGAGATGAGCCGGGATCGTTCGGTTCCGTTCGGTGGTGATCACGGCCGTGGCATGCGGTCTCGTGCGGCGGGCATCCAGTTCGGCCCTGCGGTGACGTCGATGCGGTCGAGCAGGCGTCGCCCGACCGGCTCGATCAACTCGATGAAACTCCGGGTCGCCTCGTCGCCGAGATGCCTCCATGCGGCTGTCGACAGATCGTCGAGTCGGTCCTCGAGCCCCTGGCGGTAGGCCACTCCGGCGTCGTTGACGACACGCTGATCGGCGAGCCCTCGCGCTTCCAGTTCGGCGAAGCCCACCTCGAGCGCCGTGTCGTCGGCGCCACGGCTGCGGGCCAGCCAGTCACCGTCATAGTTGCGCCACGCTCCGTCGAGGATCCCGGCGGCCGTCGCACTGATTCCCTCGGCGATCTGGATGGCCCAGTGCGTGTCACCTCGCCACTCGCGGATGCAGTTGACCGCCAGCCACGCCGACAGCAGCGGATCGTGTTGGGGACGTGGCCACGCCCGCGTCGACGCGAACAATGCCCGGCCCGCGATCGGCAACGAATCCGCAGCGGCCCAGAGTTCGTCCGCCATCGCCGCCAGGTCATCGACGATCTCGGGCACGTACTCACGCAGGCCGACGACCACGGCGGCGTCACGTGCGCCAGCTGCGTCCTCGAAGGTCGTCGCCGCCCGGCACTGGTCGAGTCCGAACGGCACGAAGCCGGGATGGATGGAGTAGAACGCCGCTGTCACCACGTCATTGCCGGCGTGGCCGAGCGTCGCCCCGCGGCTGGCGATGTAGTAACCGATTCCGTCGGGGACACCCAACGCCGCATAGTTGGCGATCGCCTGCGGGTCCCAGTAGATCCAACCGATCAGTCGATGGGACTGCAGTGAGGCGTTCCGGCTGAGGTCGCGCCACTCGAGGTCCTGATCCGTCGAGCCGATCATCACACTCGAATGAAGTCGATCAGCACCTGGGCCAGCTCTGGACCGCGATCCTCCTGGAGGAAATGGCCACCACCCTCGATCGTCACGTGCGCCTGACCGTTCGTGCCCGGCACCTTCGCCAGGAACGGTGCCTCGCCGCCTTTGGTCACGGCGTCCTGATCGCTGAAGCACGTGAGGAATGGCTTGTCGAAGGTGCTGAGCACCTCCCACGCTGCGATGTTGTGCGGGCTCGCCGGATCATCGGGGCTGGTGGGCACGTAGGTCGGGAAGATCCGGGCGCCGGCCTTGAACGAGTCGTCGGGAAACGGTGCGTCGTACGCGGCGATCACGTCGTCGGAGAGATCCGTCGCGGAGCCTCCGTTGATGATTTGCCCGATCGGGAACACCGGTGATTCCTGCGAGAACTTCTGCCACGCGAGGAACGCCTCACTGGCGGGTCCGTGCCCGGTCGGCAGCCCGGTGTTGCCGACCGCGACCCGTGCGTACCGATCAGGGTCGAGCGCGACGAGACGCAGGCCGATCAGCCCGCCCCAGTCCTGGCCGAAGTAGGTGATGTCGCGCAGGTCGAGCCGGTCGAACAACAACTCACGCATCCACTCGACGTGGCGGGCGTAGCTGTAGTCGCTCATCTCGGTGGGCTTGTCGCTGCGTCCGAATCCCACGAGGTCCGGGGCGATGACGCGATGTCCGGCTGCCACCAGCGGCGGGATCATGTGACGGTACAGGTAGCTCCACGACGGCTCACCGTGCATCAGCAGCACCGGTGCTGCGTCGGCCGGACCCTCGTCGAGGTAGTGCACCCGCAGCGTTCCTCCGTCGCCGTCGGCGATCTCAGCGTAATGCGGCTCGAATGGGTACCCGTCCAGTCCCTCGAACCGTTCGTCCGGTGTGCGCAGCGTCTTCATTCGTCGGTCCTTCCGATACCGAATGAAACTGAGGGGTCAGACCCCTCAGTTTCATTTGGTGATGGTGATGTGGTGGAGGTCGTCGCCGAGTTCGACGCGACCGGAGAAGTGTTGGGCGGCGAGTTCCCGCCAGTCGTCGCCGCCACCGGACGGGAAGGCCGGGACGTAGTGGGTGAGCACGAGCGTGTCGAGACCGGCGCGTGCTGCGGTTGCGCCGGCCTCCTCCGGCGACGAGTGGTAACCGAGCGTGTCCTGCATCCGCGGGATCGGCACGGTGGCGATGATGTCCTTGCGGATCACCGTGTGCACGAGCGACTGAGCGCCGGCACACAACTCGTCGAGCCCCGCGCACGGCACCGTGTCGCCGGCGACCACCACGCCCACCTGCCCGTCACCGTCGTCGTGGTCGAATCGGAACGCGATGCTGGGCTCGACCGGCCGATGATCCGTTGGGCCCGTGGTGACGCGCACTGCACCCACCGTGACGTCGGGCCGGCCGACCCCGTCGCTCTCGGTGATCTCGAGCAATGGCCCCTGCACCAGATCGTCATGGTGGGCGATTCGGTATCCGATGTCCGGCCCCAGCGAGGCGAGAAGGTGGCCGACGAGCTCACGCGTGCCGGGTGGCCCGATGATCCGCAGCGGGGTCGGTTCGAACGTGGTGATCCACATCGACGTGATCACATCATTGAGGTCGGTGATGTGATCGCTGTGCAAGTGCGTGATGCACACCGCGGTCAGTTGGCCGACAGGAACTCCTGCCGCCGCCAGCCGCATCAGCACCCCGCGCCCACAGTCGACCAGGTACTGCTCGCCACCAGCCTGGATGAGCGTGGCCGGTCCGGCACGGTTGGGGTCGGCCATCGGACTTCCGGTACCGAGCAAGGTGATGTCGATGCTCACTGTCGGCTCATCTCTGCTCGAGCGGTCGCGTCACGCTCTTCGGCGTCCTCGCGTGACAGCAATTGGATCTCGACCTCGTGCAGCGTCCCCGAGAACGCGAACGGAGCGGCGTATCGGGCCGATACCGCCGAGCCGTGGTCTTCGCCGATGCTCGGCCCGACCGACAACATCATCGACATGAACGTTCCGAGGTCGGCCGACCCTGCAGGAGCACCCTCGACGACGAGCGACATCTTTCCGGTCCGTGACGGTCCGCGGCGTACGGCGACAGTGACCGTCACGTCGCCTTCTGGCAGCGACACGTTGGATTCGAGGATCGTGTGGTCGTCGAACGCGTTGTAGTCGACCACCAGACGGTCGTTCTGGACGAACACCGACAGCCCACTGTTCTCGGTGCCGGTCGCGAACAGCACCCCCTCGTCGCCTGCCATCCGCGTCAGTCGTGCGGTCAGGTCGAAGCTGCGGCCGGCGATCGCCGCGGACGCCTGCCCCGGTAGCGGCGACATCGGCGGCCGGTACACGTACCGACGATCCACCGGGTGCGGTGAGTGATCGCGGAACCTCGCCCCGAAGAGCTCGAACGACCGGTCGTCCAGCGGCAGCACGCCGTGGCGGTCGGCCTCCTGCCACCACCGCGCTTGCAACTCGGCGAGGCGCTCGGGCTCAGTCCCCGCGAGGTCGCGACACTCCGAGAAGTCGTCCGCCAGGTGATAGAGCTCCCACGGCTCGGTGTCGTAGTCGGCGCCCGCGGTGTGCTTGCAGACCGCCTTCCACTCCCCTGCCACCAACGCCCTACTCCCGCCGTTCTCGAAGTACTGCAGCTGGTTGGTCGCCACTGCGCCGGCATCGTCGATCAGGTCGGCAAACGAGTGCCCGGTGACAGGCATCTGCTCGATCCCGCGATACACCTCGGAAGGTGACACCCCGACCAGGTCGTAAATCGTCGGGGCGATGTCGGCGACATAGGCGAACTGATTCCGTTTGCCTCCGGCCGCTTCGCCGGCGATCCGATCGGGCCAGTGCACAATCATCGGAACGTGGACACCACCCTCGTGGGTGTTCTGCTTGTACCACTTGAACGGGGTGTTGCCGCACTGCGCCCAGCCCCATGGATAGTTGGTGTGGCTGTGCGGGCCACCGATGTCGTCGATGCGTTCGACGGCCTCGTCGGGAGTCTCGAAGATCCCGTTGAAGAACTTCATCTCGTGCATCACACCGAACGGGCCGCCCTCCTGCGAGGCGCCGTTGTCGGCGAGGACTACGAGCACCGTGTTGTCGAGTTGCCCGAGTCGGCGCAGCCCGTCGACCAGCCTGCCGATCTGGACGTCGGTGTGATCCAGGAACGCGGCGAACGCCTCTTGCAGACGACACGCCAAGCGCCGTTGGTTCTCGGGGAGGTCGTCCCAGGCGTCGACTCCCGGATTGCGGGGGGCCAGTTCGGTCCCGTCGGGGATCACGCCGAGTTCGAGTTGTCGTTCGAACCAACGTCGCCGCACGACGTCCCAGCCCTCGTCGAACCTGCCCCGGTACTTCGACATGAACTCCGGCGGCGCCTGGTGCGGAGCGTGCGTGGCACCGAAGGCGAGGTACGTGAAGAACGGCCGATCGGGCCGCACACCAATGCTGTCGGAGATCATCCGAAGCGCCTGGTCGACCAGGTCCTCCGACAGGTGGTAGCCGTCGTCGGGTCCCGCCGGCGGGGTGATCGGATGGTTGTCGGCCACCAACTCGGGGTGGAACTGGTCGGTCTCACCCTCCATGAATCCGTAGAAGCGGTCGAATCCCCGACCGAGCGGCCATTGATCGAACGGGCCGGCGGCCGAGCACTGCTCCATGGGAGCGAGGTGCCACTTCCCCACGGCGAACGTGGCGTAGCCGGCGTCTCGCAACACCTCGGCCATGGTGGCGGCGTGGTTCGAGATGTGACCGAGCATGTTCGGGAATCCGGTGCGGAAGTTCGACACCGCCCGCATCCCGACGGCATGTTGCGACCGTCCGGTGAGCAACGATGCCCTGGTCGGCGAACACAACGGCGTGACGTGGAAGTTGGTGAACTGCAATCCACGCGCAGCGAGCGCATCGACGTTCGGGGTGTCGATGGTCGAGCCGAAGCATCCGAACTGAGCAAAACCGGTGTCGTCGAGGAGCACCACCACCACGTTCGGTGCGTGTTCGCCTGGGTGTGGCGCTTCGTCGTAGAACGGGGTGGATTCGGCGACGGTGCGTCCGATCGAGCCTTCGAACCGTGACGGTCTCACCCGTCCGCTCCCCTTGAAGTCCGAACCCACGATTCGATCAGTGCGTCGATGCCCGTCGACCAGGCACGTTCGATCTGACGGCGGGATCGGGCGTGCGTCTTGCGCATCACGTCCCAGGATTCGAGCGATGTCAGGGCATCGATCACCGCCACGAGATCGGGCCCAACTGAAACCATGTCGACGACATCAGCGCCGAACGCCGATCGGACCTGGTCAGCAAGCAGCCCGCGCATCGCGGCCGACGCAGCGACCAGCGGTTCGTACTCGAGCGAGCGCAGGCGGCCCACCGCCATGATCGCCCCGGCCTGGTCGTACAGATCGAGTCGCGAGTTGACGAATGCGGCGATGCGCTCGTCTCGCGAGACGGCTCGAGGATCGACCGTGAGCAGCGGCTCGAACCGTTCCCGGAAGCGCTCGAACGTCTGGTACTGGAGGTCGTCGAGGCCATCGAAGTACCGGAACACCGACGCCACCGACACGCCGGCGCGTTCGGCGACGAGTTCGGCGTTCACCGGGACCTTGCCGTCTTGGAGGAGCGAGAACATCGCATCGATGACGGCGAGTCGCCCCCGTTCTCGTCGAGCGTGTCGTCCGTCGATCGGCTGTGCTCTGTCCCCCATCAGAACACACTAACTATTGCGAGTTCAATGCGCAATAGCCGATCTCGCAGTGCATCGAGCGATGAGCCAAACGCCGTCATTCGGGCGATTCGCTCATCGCCAGCGCAGTGCATCGCGAGGCGATGAGCCAAGCGCCGGTATTCGGGCGGTTCGCTCATCGCTTCGATGGTGGCGCTTCGCTCATCGGTAGGGCCCTCAGCGGCGGAACCAGCCGGAAGCGCGTCCGGACGATCCCCCTGTGGAAGAGTCGGCCGCAGCGCACTGGCAACGGTCCGCCTCAGGAACGTCGCCGAGCACCTGCTCGACGTGAGCCCCGCATCCGGCCCAACTCGGCTTGTCGCACTTCCCGCATGTCGTTGCTCTACACATACCCGTGAGGGTATCGTTGTGGCCATCTGTCTGGCGCTGACATGAGTAGCGAACCCCACCACCACCGAATTCGACACCCACACTCGACCGACCTCGTGATCAAAGTCACGTCGATGCGCCGAGGAAGTCGATGATGGCCGGGAACGCCGATCGATCCTGCACCATGAAAACGTGGCCTCCTTCGAACACCTGCAGTGTCGCCGACGGGATCTGTTCGGCCATGAGCTGGGAGTTCTCCATCGGGGCGATGTCGTCGTAGCGGCCGGCACACACCAACGTCGGTTGGGTGATCGACGCCAGATCCGCAACCACGTCGTGGCGTGCGCGCGCTGCGAGCTGTCGCCCCAAACCGGCGACCTGCTCGGGATCAGGCCTGGCCTCGGCCGCCAGCACCATCTGGTCGTAGAACGCTCCCAGGCCCGGGATCGGTTCGTCGGCATCGGGATCCCAGCGCCGGTCGGTCAAGCGCATCCTCGTCGCGAAGGCCTCGGCAGGGTCGAGCCCGGCCAGGTCGTGCAGCGGATACGACGGCGCCACTCCCCCGGGCGACGTACAGCAGAGCACCAGTCGATCGACGAGATCGGGGTGGCGGACGGCAAGGTTCAGTGCGACCATCCCACCGAAGCTCGTGCCGAGCACATGGCAACTCGCCCACCCCATTTCGCGGATCAGCGCCGCAGCGTCGTCGGCGTACTCGGCCATCGTGTATTCCGTCTCGGGCTTCGAGGTCTGGCCGAGACCGCGCTGGTCGTACGACAGGGTCTCGAACACCTTGTTGACCGGCAGGATCGATGCCGGCGAACGCCGCAGGTCATTGCCTGACCCGCTGATGTTGAGCAGCGGTGGACCTGCGCCGTGCACCTCGAAATAGACGTCGATCCCGTTGACGGCAGCGAAGGGCATCCCCCGTCTCTAGCCGAAATGGCGCATGGATCTACGCTCGGGCCGATGCCACTGCACCATGTCGCCTACGCCACCCGGGACGTCGATGCGACGACCCACTTCTACGAGGATCTGATGGGGTTCCCTCTGGTCCACACCGAGGTGCAGGCGTTCGGTGAGAGTTGGTTGCGTCATGTGTTCTACGACATCGGCCCGAACGATCAGGGCGAGGGAGAATGCATCGCGTTCTTCCAGTTCCACCAGGTCGGCGAGCAGCCCGAGTGGACCACCGACGTGTCCGACGGTGTCGGTCTCCCGTTCTGGGTGAACCATTGTGCGTTTCGTGCCACATCCGAGCAGCAGGAGGCGGTTCGCTCTCGCATGAGTGCCGATGGCATCGAGCCGGCGATGGAACAGGACCATGGCTGGTGCCATTCGCTCTACTACCTTGACCCGAACGGCATCATGGTGGAACTGTGCCGTGACACTCCCGGCTTCGAGCCGGATCCGGTCGAGGCGCACCGACTCTTGGGCGTCGACCCACTCGTCGAGACATCACGCGCACCATCCGCGCCCAGTGTCGGAGATGTGCCTGGCACATCTCGAACACCCGACGTGGGAGCCTGACGTGCCGCGCCTCGCCCAGGTCTCCAAAGACGACGCGCACCCTGTCGGTCAAGCCGTCTACTCCATGATCTTCGGCGATCGCGACCCCGTCGCCGAACCCGGCACGGCGTCGGGGACGCCCGGCAACTGGTGGACGGTGTTCGCCCTGGTGCCCGACGCGTTCGATCACACCACCCTCGGCTTCCAGTTCTACCGCGACCCGGGCCGCCACATCAGCGCCAAGCTGCGTGAACTCGGCCAGACCCGCGCCGGTTTCGTGGTCGGCAGCCAGTTCGTGTTCAGCCAACATTGCAAGGCAATGCGCGACGTCGGCTTCACCGACGAACAGGTGGACGCCATCCCGGCGTGGTCGGTGGCCGACTGCTGGAGCCCGGCCGAACGGGCGGTGCTCGCCTACACCGACTGTCTCGTGCTGCAGCTCGGACGCGTGCCCGACACGCTGTTCGCCCAACTGCAGAAGCACCTGTCCGACGAGGCGATCCTGGAGTTCACCTACATCACGTGCACGTACGCCATGCACGCCACGATGAGTAAGGCGCTGCGGCTCGAATACGACGACGTCGCCGACCGAGTCGTCGAAGTCGCCGACCCATCCGGTGCGTTCTCCGGTCTCGACGTGATGGCAGTCGTCGATGACGTCGACGGCGGCTGACGACATCCCCTGATGCTCGCTTCACTGGGCGACCTCGTCGAAGACGTCATCGTGCGCCTCGACGGACCGGTCAATGTCGCCTCCGACACCCACGCCCGCATCTCGCGCCGCCGGGGTGGGAGCGCCGCCAACGTCGCTGCTCGCGCAGCTTCGATGGGGTTCGCGGCACGATTCCTCGGCCAGGTCGGCACCGACTCGATCGGTTCGGCCCTGATCGCCGAACTCGACGACGAGGGTGTCGATACGTCGATGGTCATGCGGGACGGATCGACGGGCACGATCGTGGCCCTCGTCGATCACCTCGGCGAACGTTCGATGCTCACCGATCGGCGAGCGTGTCTCGATCTACGTGATCCGGATCCCACGTGGCTCGACGATGTCACCACACTTCACGTGCCGTTCTACTCGCTTGCGAGCGGGTCGGTCGCGGTGGCTGCCAGCACGATCATCGGTTGGGCGAACGCGCGCGACATCCGTGTTTCGATCGACCTGTCATCGACGGCGATCATGACCGAGGTCGGGCTCCACGAGGTACTCCGTCGACTCGCCGAGGCGGCTCCCGCCGTGGTGTTCGCCAACGCCGACGAGGCCGCCGCACTCAGCATCGAAGGGCCGTTGGGCGGTGCGCTCACGGTGGTCAAGCGCGGACCCAGGCCGGCGTTGATCCATCGGATCGACGGTGCGACCGTCGAGGTCGACGCATCTGCAGTACCGGGCGTCGACGACACGACGGGAGCAGGCGACGCGTTCGCCGCCGGATTCCTCACCTCACCTGCCTGGGAGAGTGACCCCGTCGGCGCCTGCCAGGCCGGCCATCGGGCGGCCGCCGAACTCCTCAGAGCGCGACGGGTCAGGTGACGCACCGGCGTCACGCACTTCAGAGATGGGACAACACGGGTCTGACCCGTGTTGTCCCTCACCAGTCGGTGGGGCGGTAGTCCTTGAGGAACTGACCCCACACGTGGGTGCCGGTGTTGACGCCGTCGATGATCGGGTCGACGATGCGGGCGGCGCCGTCGACGATGTCGAGTGGAGGATGGAACCGGTGCTCGGCCTGCTTCTGCTCGGCGATCGCCGCTGGATCCTCGTCGCTCACCCAACCGGTGTCGACACTGTTCATGTGGATGCCCGATCCGTGATAGTCGGTCGCCGACGTCCGAGTCATCATGTTGAGCGCCGCTTTGGCCATGTTGGTGTGGGGGTGGCGGGTGGTCTTGCACAGCCGATAGAACTGTCCTTCGACCGCCGACACGTTCACGACGTGCTTGCCTCGCCCGGGCGTTGCTTCCATCAGCGACTTCAGGCGTGCGTTCAGCACGAACGGTGCGACGGCATTGACCAGTTGGGTCTCGAGGAGTTCCACGGACGACACCTCGTGCAGCAGCAGTCGCCACGAGTTCCGCTCACGGAGATCGACCTGCTGGAGATCCTGATCGAGCCGACCCTCGGGAAACAACCCGACCTGCGCTTCGAGTTCGTCGGGCAGTAACGGGGTCTGCGACAGCGCCGCAGCCCTGGTGAGCCCGGCGAGCGGTGCCGCCTCGATGACCGCAAGACCTTCGCCGTCCTGACCGGCGACCTCGCGCCCGCCGTCGCTTCCCGGCAGCAGGTGATATCCGCGCAAGCCCTCGTACGCACCGACGAGGCGGAGGACCTCCGGCGTCAACGTGTCGAGTGCGGCCGCCTCGTCCTGCATCATGTGCCGGTAGAAGTCGGGTGGCCGCCGGACGGTCTGACAGGCGTTGTTCACGATGAAGTCGAGTCGGTCACGCGTGGTGAGGACGTGCTGGGCAAACGCTTCGACACTCGGAGTGTGGCGCAGGTCGAGTCCGAACACCTCGAGCCGGTCGCCCCAGTCAGCGAAGTCGGGCTCCGCGGCGTAGCGAGCTGCGGCGTCGCGCGGGAAGCGAGTGACAACGATGAGCGACGCCCCGCAGCGGAGCAGCTTGATGCCCGCCTGGTAGCCGATCTTGACCCGCCCGCCGGTGAGGAGGGCCACGGTGCCGGAGAGGTCGGCGAGCTCGCCGCGCTTCGCGTAGTTGAACTCCGCGCACTCGGGGCAGAGCTGATCGTAGAAGTGATGGATCTCTCGGTACTTCGCCTTGCACACGTAACAGTGCTGCTCGTCGACCGTCTCGCGGTACTGCGGATCCTCGACGTCGCGCTGCTCGAAGTCCGCTGGAGGATGGACGTTCGGTGTGGTGAACACCGTCTGGTCGCGAAGTGCGCGAATGCCTGTTCCCGACAGCACGTCCTCGTCGCGACGCACCCGATCCGAGCGTCGCCTGCGCTTGAGCGCCTTGGTTCGGATGCGGCGCTCCTCGGGGTCGGGGCAGAAGACGTCACCGGCCGCATTGAGCAGATCCTGCTTCTCCTGCGGGCTCAGCTCGACGAGGAGTTCTCTGTCGTCTCCGATCCGGCGCAGCAGTGCCGTGGCGTTCAACAGCTCATCGCGTAGATCGTCGAGATCGCTTCCCGCCGAATCGACGGGATCGGCACGGTCGGCGGGGTCAGTGCCCAAGGAGCTGGCCAGGCATCTGATCGCCGAAGTTGATCCCGAGGTCGCGCGCGGTCCGCATCGTGTCGCCGTCGAGTGGTACCACCTTGATCTCACGCACCGCCTCTTCCAGCGGAACGTAGACCACCTCGGGAGGCTGCAACCCGACCATGATCCCGTTCTGTCCCTCCTCGAGCGCCCGCACGGCGGCAGCGCCGAAGCGCAGACCGAGCAGGCGATCGAGTGCCGTTGGCGAGCCGCCGCGCAGCAGGTGGCCGAGCACCACGGTGCGGGTCTCCTTGCCGGTCAGTTCGGCAATCCGCGCTGCGACCTTGGCGCCGACGCCACCGAGTTGCACGGCCTGGCCGATCGCCTTGCCCAACACCGTCGCTTCCCCTCCGACGGGTTTGGCACCTTCGGCCACCACGATGATCGTGAATCGGGCACCGTTGCGGTCGCGCTGCAAGATGGTCTCGGCGACCGGTTCGAGCTCGTATGGGATCTCAGGGATGAGGATGCAGTGTGCGCCCCCTGCCATGCCGGCGTGCAACGCGATCCAGCCGGCGTCGCGACCCATCACCTCGACCACCATCACCCGACCGTGCGACGTCGCCGTGGTGAACAGCCGGTCGATGCATTCCGCTGCGAAGTCGACGGCAGTATCGAATCCGAATGTCGCCGTCGTCTTGTCGAGGTCGTTGTCGATCGTCTTCGGGACGCCGATCACCCGGAGTCCGTTCTGGAACAGATGGTTACCGATACGCAACGATCCGTCGCCGCCGACCGTGATCAGCGCGTCGATGCCCTCGTCGGCGAATCGTTGGACGAGTTCGGCGGTGCGGTCGACCTCGGCCCACGTGCCATCTTCCTGCAGCACCGGGTACGCAGTGGGGTTGCCGCGGTTGGTCGATCCGAGCACGGTGCCGCCGAGATGGGAGATGCCTCGAACCGATTGACGATCGAGCTGCATCAGCCCGCCATTGGGATACTCATCGGGGTACATGATCCCGTTGAAGCCGTCTCGGATGCCGACGACCTCCCAGCCTCGGTTGCGGGCCGCGACCGTGGCGGAACGGATGACTGCGTTGAGCCCGGGAGCGTCGCCGCCACCGGTGCTGATGGCGATCTTCGACACGGAGTTCACATCTGGCACGGCGGACAGGGTACGCCCCGCACGCACCCTGTTCGACCGACACCGGTGCTCGTCATCGACCGTTCACCTTCGGAAGCGCTGTACCGATGTGCTTGCATGCCGTGATGGACGACGTCACCACCCCTGAACCGACCATCGATCTCGCCGGTCAGGTGGCCCTGGTCACGGGCGCGTCGTCAGGGCTCGGCCGACGATTCGCCGTGCTGCTCGCCGCGAATGGCGCCCGAGTCGTGGCCACCGGACGCCGGATCGAACGCCTCGCAGACGTGGCGCAGGAGATCACCGATGCCGGCGGGACCTGCCTGCCATTGCAGCTCGATGTCACCGATGCCGTCCAACTCGCTGAGGCGATCGTCACGATCGAACGGCACCTCGACCCGGTGCAGATCCTGGTCAACAACGCCGGAATCCCCGACGCCCAGTACGCGACCAAGATGCCGCTCGAGTTGATCGACCAGGTGCTCGACACGAATCTGCGCGCCCCGTACGTCTTGTCGTGCGAGGTCGCCCGACGGCTGATTGAACTGAAAATGCCGGGCCGAATCGTCAACATCTCCTCGGTCGGCGGCTTCCACTACTCCGGTGGGGGTGCTGCCCTGTACTCGATCACCAAAGCCGGCGTGAACCGTCTCACCGAGACCTTGGCAGTGGAGTGGTCGCGGTTCGACATCAACGTCAACGCCATCGCACCAGGGCTCTTCGCCTCGGAGATGTCCGACGGCATGATCGAGCGCATGGGCGACCTGACCCGCCACTTCCCCCGCAAGCGCATCGGCCAGCCGGAGAACCTCGACAGCACCTTGCTCTACCTGGTGTCGCCGGCGTCGGAGATGGTGACCGGCACGATCATCAAGGTCGATGACGGCCAGGGTGGCCGCTGAAGCGTGAGCCACGGTGTCGCGAGTGGTGTTGCGACCACCGCAAGCCGCCGAGCGGGGAACACCCACCGCGGTCTCAGGCGTTCGGCGTGACGAGCGCCTTGTCGCCGGTTGCCATCATGGCATAGCGCTTCACCTGCTGCGGGTCGACAGCTTCCGTGAGAGACAATCTGGTGCCGTA
Source organism: Actinomycetes bacterium (assembly GCA_031426215.1). GTDB lineage: Bacteria > Actinomycetota > Acidimicrobiia > Acidimicrobiales > Ilumatobacteraceae > Sva-07. The sequence continues at coordinate 2,253 of JANPKU010000078.1, read as the reverse complement.
GGCGCTGGCGAACGTGGTGGTGATCTCGTCGGCGACACGCTGGCGAAGTCGGTCGGCCGCCTCCTGTCCGATCCTGACCAAGAACGGCGTGAGCAGCCAGCCACCGATGCCCCACGACATCCCGAAGTCGCGTCGCAAGGTGGTCGGCCCACGATCGAGGCCACCGTAGATGTACACCTGCTTGTGCGTGTCGGAGCCATATCGGTTGAACTCACCCGCCTTCTCGCCTGCGACCTTCTCCATCTTCGACAACAGGATCCCGACCAGATCGCCCCCGCCGATCGCATCGAACGCGATCGTGGCGCCGGTAGCCCGCAGGGCGTCCGTGAGGTCGCTGGCGAAGCTGTCGGCGCTGCTGTCGACGACGTGCTCGGCGCCGAGCGCCCTGAGCTGTTCGACGTGTGCGGGGTTGCGCACGATGTTCACGAGCCCCACGCCGTCGTCGAGACAGATCCGGTTGAGCATGAGCCCGAGATTCGACGCTCCGACGGTGTGGACGAGCGCGGTGTGGCCCTCGAGGCGCATCGTCTCCACCATGCCCAGGGCGGTCAGCGGGTTGACGAACGCTGCTGCGGCATCCGCGGGATCGGTCCCGTCGGCCATTGCGAGACACTGGCCGACGTGCAACGTCCGGTACTGCGCGTAGGCGTTGCCGGACAGGAACCCGACGGTCTTGCCGAGCAGCGCCTGCGCTGCCGGTGAGGATCCAGCAGCAACCACCACGCCACCGCCCTCGTTACCGACCGGCATGGCCTTGCCGAGTCGAGCGCGCTGCGCGGACACTGCGGCTTCGGTGACCGGCACGGCGACCGCAGCGTGGATTCCGTCGCCGGCGGGCAGACCTGCGCTCGCGTCGCCCCCGGCGAACATCATTCCGAGATCCGACGGGTTGATCGGTGCGGCTTCCACGCGAACGACCACCTGCTCGTCGGCCGGCGCCACGACGTCACATTCGCAGATGCCCATCGTGACGACACCGTCGTCGGAAAGCGTCGATCGGAGTTCCAGGGCGGTCGTAGGCAGGTCGGTGGACATGCGACCACTCAATCACATCGGCGATGCCGAGCCCGACGCGGAGTGGCGACGGTTGGCCTCAGAAGCGGCGGTCGTCGGTGCGCTTCTTCGGCGGAGCCTTGAAGGGCGCCTCGACCAGGGTTTCGAACTGCTGATCGTCGGGCTGCTTCGGATCGTTCAGGTTCTGCAGGTACTTCTTGATCGCAGCACGCGCCGGCGCCACGTGAGCGCCCTTGAGCCCGAGCGAACGGGTCATCGCATCCTTCGCCTTGGCGACGCGCTCCTTGCGGGTGGTCTTCTCCTCGTCCGAGAAGGTCTTCGTGGCCTTGTTGGCGCGTGCGTCGGCCGCAGCCTTGCGGTCTGCTTCGGCTTGCTGGAGGGGCGTGAGTTTGGCCTGGGCCATGATCGTGTTCCTTCTGGTCGGTTGGCACCGAGAGGGTACCGTCCGAACCGGTCAGCCCGAACCAACATCGACATCAGGCGCCACCGCCGTCAGCCGACCTCGCGGTCGTGGTCCTTCCAGTACGGTTCACGGAGCAGTCGTTTGAGGATCTTGAGCGCTCCCGACAACGGCAACGGATCCGTACGGAACTCCCACGATTTGGGCACCTTGTAGCGAGCGATTTCGCCGCTGACGAACTCCCGAAGCTGACTGGCGCTCGCCTCGAACCCGGCGCGCAGCACCACGATTGCGTGGACCTGCTCACCCCAGGTCTCGTGTGGGATACCGATCACGGCGACCTGTTCGACGGCGTCGTGCTTGCTGAGCGCATTCTCGACCTCCACCGAATACACGTTCTCGCCGCCGGTGACGATCATGTCCTTGACCCGATCGACGAGATACAGGAAGCCTTCGTCATCGAGGTATCCGGCGTCACCGGTTCGGTACCAACCGTCGCGGAATGCCTCTGCCGTCGCCTCGGGCTGGTTCCAGTAGCCGCGCATGAAGTTGCCGGCGCGAGCACACACCTCGCCACGTTCGCCCGTGGGCACCATCTGGCCGTCCTCGTCGCGAATCGTGATCACCGCACCCTGAACGGTTCTGCCGGCCGAGCGGAGCCGGTTTCCGCCGAGGCGGTGATCGCTGGCGTCGAGCCAGGTGAGCAACGAGGAACACTCGGTCATCCCGTACCCCTGGGTGATGTCGAGATCCGGGTACGTCTCGAGCAGCCGGGTGAGCAGACCGGTCGGCATGGGCGACGCACCGTAGGTGAGCTTGCGAAGCGAGGCCAGCCGCTC